>DASWNZ010000120.1:0-6094 GCA_036398975.1 Longimicrobium sp. | reverse complement strand
GCCCGGCCGCCTTCCACAGCCGGTGCACCCGCTTCACGTTCACTCCCGAGCCCTCTTTCCTCAGCAACGCCCAGATGAAGCGGTAGCCGTACGCCGGGTTCTCTGCCGCGAGCTGCCGCATCCGCTCCACCAGCTCCCCGTCGCGCTCTGCCCTGCGAGCGATCCACCGCTGGGTCGACCTTGCCTGCTTCAGCGCTCTGCACGCCCGGCGCTCGGAGATTCCCAGCACCTGCTGGACGTGCGCGACCGCGGCACGCCTCCGCTCCGGGCTCAGTAGTTTCCCCGCGCCACCTCCCGCAACACGTTGATGTCCAGGGCCTGCTCCGCAACCACCTGCTTCAGCCGCCGGTTCTCTTCCTCCAGTTCCTTCAGCCGCGTCACGGCATCGACCTGGACCCCCGTGTACTCCCCGCGCCAGCGGTAGAACGTCGACTCGCCAATCCCCAGGTGCCTCGCCACCTCGGGTACACTCTTGCCCGTTCCTAACAGCGCCTCGGCTTCCCGCAGCATCCCCACGATCTGCGTCGCCGTATGCCTCGTCTTCTTCATGAGTCCTCCTTCCCCTATACTGGGCTGTGTGGACTCCCATTCTAAGTGGATCAATTTACGGGGGGCAGGCCAGCAGCCCTCTCCTGTTATCGGGAGAGGGGGCAGTCGAGTGTAACGAGACGGGGGTGAGGGCCCGCCACCCCTCAAAACCCTTGACATCGCACGGGTTTGCGTGCACCGTGTGCACCGTCCGTTCCCCACGGGCGCGTGCCTCCATCCCGCCGTACGCCCCGTCTTCCCCGCAGACATCAAGAGGTTACAGCGATGACCTTTCCCATGACGTTCCGCCGTCTTTCCGTTCTCGTGCTGGGCGCCGCGCTGGCCGCGTGCGGCGGCGGTGACGACTCCGAAGCAGGGGCCACTCCCGAGGACGTCGACCAGGAGACCTCCGTGGCAGTGACCGAGAAGGAGGAGGCGTCGTTCAAGGCGCCGGCCGACAGCTCGCTCACCCCGCAGCAGGTGGAGGCGTACCTCAAGACGAGCCTCCTGCAGTTCGACCTGGTGCGCAAGGAGGCGGGCGGCGTGCAGCGGATGGAGGAGCGCGCCAAGGACGGCGGCGTGATGGCCGGGCTGCGCAACATCAGCGACGCCGCCGGGATGATGGACCGCATCGGCGGGAGCTACGTCCGCTCGGCGCGCACGCTCAAGTACAATCCGGCCGAGATGGAGTACGTGCGCGAGAGGATGGGCGAGATCGGCGGCTTCCTGACGATGAAGCCGATGCTCGAGGGGCAGCTGCAGTCCGCGCAGCAGATGCGCCAGCAGGCGAACGAGCTGCGCGCGCAGATGGCCTCGGGCCAGCTCCAGGGCTACACCGAGGAGAACATCAAGGCGATCGAGGACCAGGCCGCCGAGATGGAGCGCGCCGCGAAGGAGCAGATGGGGACCAGCTCCGCCGTGGGCCGCAACCTCGAAGTGCTGCGCCGCGCCCGCCCAGCCGTCACCGAGGAGATGTGGGCCACGGTGGGCTTCGCGGGCGGCAGCGCCGGGCTCCTCGGCCTGACCGGCCTCTCCAACCCGCAGGACACGACCGCGCAGCGCCAGCTGAACGACTGGCGCCGGGTCTACACCGACGCCCTCGCCAACCGCGCCTCCGCTCCGGCCAAGGCTCCGGCGCAGTAGAAAAAAGCATCACACAGAGAGCACAAAGACGAACGGAAAGGCGCGGAGAACGCCTTTCCGTTCGTCTTTCCGTGCCCCTCTGTGTCTCTGTGTGAGGCCCGTCAGGCCCCGGCGTGATGCGCGAGGTACAGGGTGAAGGCCGCGCCTCCGCCATCCACGTTGTGCGCCGTAAGGTCGCCGCCCATGGCGCGGGCAAGGCGGCGCGCGATGGCTAAGCCCAGGCCGGTGCCCGGCTCGCGCTTCCCGCCCTTGCCGCCCGTCTGGAGCTGAAAGAACTCCTCGAACACCGCCTCCTCGCTCCCGCCGGGCAGCCCTGGCCCGGTGTCGCGCACCTCGATCCACCCGCGCTCGCCATCGACGCCCGCGGAAACGGCGACCTCGCCGCTCTCGGTGAACTTGACCGCGTTTGAGAGCAGGTTCACCAGGATCTGCCGCACGCGCGGCTCGTCGGCCGAGACCACGACGTCGGACGGGTCGGCAAAGCGCACCCGCAGGCCCTTGGCGGTGGCCTGCGGCTCCACCGCCTCGATGGCTTCTTCAAGCAGCTCGCCCAGCGGGATCGGCTGGAGCTGGAACTCCATGCGGCCGGCATCCAGCTTGGCCAGGTCCAGGATGTCGTTGACGAGCTGCGACAGGTGGCCGGAGACCTGGCAGATGCGCCCCATCATCTCCTGCTGCCGCTCGGTGAGTTCGCCCACGATGCCGTCCTGCAGGAGCTCGCTGTAGCCGACGATGGCGGTGATGGGGGTGCGCAGGTCGTGGCTCATGGCGGAGAAGAATCGGTCGCGCCGCACGGCCGCGTCGCGCATCTCGGCGTAGCGCGCGGCGCCGGCGAGGGCCACCGAGGTCTGCTCCGCGAGCGCCTCCACCAGCGCCGTGCCGCCGGGGGGGACGTCGCCATCGATCCACCCCACCACCAGCGCCGCCGGCTCCCCGCGCGGGCGCATGGGCACCGCCACCGCCGCCAGCTCGCCCCCCGCCGACGCCGTGCGCCCGCCGCGCCGCGCCGTCTCCAGCAGCGCGCGCAATGCTGGGGCGTGCTCGCACTCGGCAGTCGCCCACCACTCGCGCGGATCCTCACCGGGGAGGGCGAGGAGCGCGGCGTCCGCACCCATCAGCTCGGGGAGGCGGCGGCAGACGGCCGCCCAGATCTCCTCCGGCTCCACCGACGCGGCGGTCTCCACGGCCAGCCGGCGCAGCAGATCCAGCTCGCGGATGCGGCGGTCGGTGGGGGCGGCGGCGAGGGGTGTGTCGATGGCCATTCGGCTGCGGGACGGGGTGCGGCACGGGCGCGGCGCGCGGGGCGGAGGTGCCCGGCGCGGGACGCGGGTGTATGTTTTGCGCGGGCGAACCGCCCACGCACCCGCGGCCAGTGCCCACCGCGGGGCTCGATACGGTTCCGAAGACGAGGAATTTCAAGCCGATGACGCTCCCCCCGCTCCGCCTCCGCAAAGACGAAGACCGCAGGCTACGTGCCGGGCACCTGTGGGTGTTCAGCAACGAGGTGGATGTGGTTGCCACGCCGCTGGTTGCGTTCCAGCCCGGCGACCTGGCCGAGGTGCAGGACGCGCGCGGCGCGCCGCTGGGCGTGGGCTACGTAAACCCGCGCTCGCTGATCGCCGTGCGCATGGTGAGCCGCGACCGCAACGCCCAGCTCGACCGCGCCTTTTTGCGCGGCC
The DNA here is from genome assembly GCA_036398975.1 of Longimicrobium sp. Lineage (GTDB taxonomy): Bacteria > Gemmatimonadota > Gemmatimonadetes > Longimicrobiales > Longimicrobiaceae > Longimicrobium. Next base: position 2,744 of record DASWNZ010000120.1, on the reverse strand, counting down.
GCATCCGCCGCGCCGTCGCGCTGCGCGACACCGTCTTCCGTACGCCCTTCTACCGCGCCGTCTTCGGCGAGAGCGACGGGCTCCCAGGGCTGGTGGTGGACCGCTTCGGCGACCACCTCATCGTGCAGATCACCACGGCGGGGATGGAGCGCGTGCGCGACGAGATCGTGGAAGCCCTCCGCGACGAGCTCTCCCCCGCCGGCATCCTGCTGCGCAACGACGTGGGCGGGCGCGAGCTGGAGGGCCTGCCGTCGTACGTGGAGACCGCGTGGGGCGAGGTCCCCGACGTGCTGCCGCTGGAGGAGAACGGGGTGAAGTTCGAGGCGCCCGTCGCGGGGCAGAAGACGGGTTGGTTCTTCGACCACCGGATGAACCGCGCGCGGCTGGCCTCGTACGTCCGCGGCGGGCGCGTGCTCGACGTCTTCTCCTACGTGGGAGGATGGGGCGTGCAGGCCGCCGCCGCCGGCGCGAGTGCGGTCGTGTGCGTCGACGCCTCCGCCCCCGCGCTGGAGATGGTCGCCCGCAACGCCGGGCTCAACGGCGTGGAGGATCGCGTGTCATCGATCCGCGGCGACGCCTTCGACGTGCTGCGCCAGCTGGCGGCGGATGGGGAGCGCTTCGACACGGTGGTCCTCGACCCGCCCGCTTTCATCAAGCGCAAAAAGGATGTAAAGCAGGGCGAGGAAGCGTATCGCCGCCTCAACACGCTGGCGCTGGACGTACTGAAGCAGGACGGAATCCTGGTGTCCGCCTCGTGCTCGTACCACATGCCGCGCGCGTCGCTGCAGGATGCCGTGCTGCGCGCCGGGCGGCGGCAGGGGAGGTCGCTGCAGGTGGTGGAGCAGGGGCACCAGGGCCCGGACCACCCGGTGCACCCCGCCATCCCCGAGACGGCGTACCTCAAGGCTTTCTTCGTGCGCGTCGGGTAGCGGCTGGCATGGCGCGTGCGAAAAGGCGCGCACCAACCTGACGGCGCGCACCGGACGCCGGCCTGCCCCCGTACCCCCCTGGAGGTCGAGATGGCGGACATCAACGTCGAGCGGAAGCGCAGCGGACCCAACATCATCCCCTGGCTCCTGGGCCTCGTCCTCCTTGCCGCGCTGATCTGGGGCGCCATGCGCTTCATGGGCGGCGACGACGACGAGACCACCACCCCCACGACGACCGAAAGCACGACGACGACGACGTCCTGAGGGGGCCCCACCCCCAGCGTCGCTCCGCGACGCATCCCCCTCCCCCAAAACTGCCTGGGGGAGGGGGTGTTTGCATGGATCTCTGCGCGTCGCGCGTATCCTGGTACGGGCTGCTTCGTCACCCATTCCGCACAACGATGCCCGGTAGGGGCGGACCTGCGTGTCCGCCCACCGCCCGCCACACGAAACCCCGCCCGTCGAACCGGATCCTCGTAGGGGCCGCCCCACGTGGCTGCCCGTGCCCGCCGCTGCCCCGCACCCCGCCGATTGGGATCGAAAAACAAAGAAGGCGCGGAACGATCTCCGCGCCTCCTCCTGCGTCTCTGCGCCTCTGCGTGAGCCCCGCGGTTTACCGGCTGAGCCCCACCGTCACGCCGACGTGGAAGCTGAGCATGTCCGTGTCGCTGCGCGTCGGAAAGAGCGAGATGGAGCCGTCGGGGTTGTCGACGATGTCGCCCTCGCGCAGGTACTCGGCGCGGCCCGCGTTGCGGTAGGTGGCGCCCAGGTCCAGCGAGACGGGCGCCGGCCCGCGGCGCAGCGGGATGTAGAGCCCCGCGCCGCCGCCGTACGCAAAGGTCACGTCGTCGAAGTTGGTCGTGCTGGCGAACGGCTCGCCGCTGTGGCTCCCCTCCAGCGACGACGAGGTGAAGAGGTACGAGACCCCCACGAAGCCATGCGCGTACGGCCGCAGCGTCCCGTTCGGCGTGCCGACCTGCGGGCCCACGCCCAGGAAGGCGACGTTGTTGGTGGTCACCAGGTCGGCCAGGATGCGCCCGCCGACCGTGGGGCTGAGGAGCACGCGCTGCCGCTCGTAGCCGTAGGTGACCGCCTCGCCATCCACGCGGATGCCGATCAGCCCGTCGCGGTCCAGCCGGTGGATGTAGTGCACGTTCCCGCCGAAACCCGACTCCACGTAGTCACCGAACTCACCCTGCGGCCTGGCGAGCTCCAGGCGTCCGCCGAGGTAGCCGCCGGTCGGCCTGCGCGGGCCCCACTCCTCGTGGTCGCGGTCGTAGTCAGGATCGTCGCAGTCGCGGCGGCAGTGCTGCGCGTCGGCGGAAGCGGGAAGAACGAGTACAGCGGCGAACAGCAGAGCGAGGATGGAGGGACGCGAGCGCATGGTGCCTCTGAGGGTCGTACGGTGGATGAATCCGGTGCCGCCACTCCATAGGGCAACGCGGGTGCCGAAATTCGCCATTTGCGCAACCGATTGCGGCGTTTCATCTTGCCCGCGGAGCCGCCGAAACGGCTCCGCGCAGCTGACCCACACGGAGGACAGTGTGACACGCCGCGTGATGACGAAACGCACCCCCAAACCCACACCCCGAGGACTTGATGGCGGTCGAGATCACCGGCAGCTACGCCGGCAACCTGAAGACGGAGCTGCGCCACACTCCCTCCGGCGCGCTGCTCCAGACCGCCGCCCCGCGCGACAACATGGGCGACGGTTCATCGTTCTCCCCGACGGACCTGCTTGCGGCGTCGCTGGGTTCGTGCATGGTGACCACGATGGCGATCGTCGCGCAGCGCGAGGGGATTCCCTTCGCGTCC
>DASWNZ010000119.1:0-28915 GCA_036398975.1 Longimicrobium sp. | reverse complement strand
CCCCCGCTTCTACGACTCGGAGTGGACGGACGTGACGATCGTGCCGCAAGGAAGTTATTGAAGCACATCATCTTGACGCCAACAGCGCGCACGGAGTTTTTATCTTGCGCGGGTCAGGCGCCTGCCAGAAAAAAAGTCTGGGCACAGCGCTCTCATGATGCTATCGTACGCACCGCGTTGCCCACGGTGACGCATTCCCGCCGCAGTTCTGTCCCACTGTTCACGTTCCCGTCTCCATCCCCACCCACCCAAGGAGTTCGTATGATCAAGCGTGTACTCGCGTCCGCACTGTGCCTGGGCGCCGTTGCCCTGGCCGCGCCTTCGGACGCCTCCGCGCAGGCGACCCGCACGTGGGTCTCCGGCGTCGGCGACGACGTGAATCCCTGCTCGCGCACGGCCCCGTGCAAGACCTTCGCGGGCGCCATGTCCAAGACCGCGGCCGGCGGCGAGATCGACTGCCTCGATTCGGGCGGCTTCGGCGCGATCAACATCACCAAGTCCATCACCATCGACTGCAACGGGACGATCGGCGGCGTCCTGTACTCGGCCGGCAACGGCGTCACCGTCAACGGCTCGGACATCGTCGTCACGCTCCGCAACATCCAGATCAACGGCCTGGGCACCGGTACGAACGGGGTCCGCTTCTTCAACGGGCGGCGCCTCATCCTGGAGAACGTCTTCATCATGCGGAACGCCCAGGCCGGGCTCGTGGTGAACGCGATGGCCGGCTCCGGACACGTGGTGATCAACAACTCGCAGATCGTCAACAACAACGATGGGGTGCGCACGTCCCACGGCATCACCTCGATCAACAACTCGGTGATCGCCGGCAACTCCATCTTCTCGCTGATCGCCGAGAACGGCGGCGTCATCAACGCCAACGACAACATGCTCGCGAAGAACGGCATCGCGGTGCAGGCCGGCAACGGCGGGGCGGGGCAGTCCACCTCGTTCGTGAACCTGTCCAACAACGGCGTGCACGGTAACCTCACCGCGTTCGTCTGCGCGGGCGGGTTCGTGGCTTCGGACGGCAGCAACCGGCTGTCGAACAACGCGGGCGGCGGCGCGGCGCCCTGCACGCCGAACGCCGTGATGACCAAGCAGTAACCGCACGGCGCGTCACACGGAGTCGCGGAGGAAACAGCGAGAGGAGGAGGATCGACGACAGATCCTCCTCCTCTTCCCGTTTCTCCGTACTTCGTAAAACGTTGGGTCGGGGGCCGACAGAAACTGGACAGTGAGGACGTTCTCGCGCAAGGAAGTTATTGAACCACATCGTCTTGACGCGAAGCGCGCGCCCCTGATAAACATCTTGCGCGACGTGCATGGTGGATGAAAAAAAGTCTGGGCAAAACGCTCCGATGACGTTATCGTACGCACCGCGTTACCCCCGGTGACGCGTTCGCACCCGCAGTTCCGCCGTACCTCGTTTTCCTCATCGCATCCCACCCACAAGGAGTTCGTATGATCAAGCGTCTAATCGCGTCCGCACTGTGCCTTGGCGCCGTGGCCCTGGCTGCCCCTTCGGATGCCGCCGCGCAGGCGACCCGCACCTGGGTCTCGGGCGTGGGCGACGACGTGAACCCGTGCTCGCGCACCGCCCCGTGCAAGACCTTCGCGGGCGCCATCTCCAAGACCGCGGCCGGCGGCGAGATCGACTGCCTTGACCCGGGCGGCTTCGGCGGGGTGACCATCACCAAGTCGATCACCATCGACTGCAACGGCGTGGTGGGCAGCGCGCTGTTCGCCGGCGCCACCAGCGGCATCAGCGTCAGCGGCACCGACATCGTCGTGGTGCTCCGCAACCTGCAGATCAACGGCGCGGGAACCGGCCTGGTCGGGGTCCGCTTCGTCAACGGGCGGCGGCTCATCCTGGAGAACGTCCTCGTGTCGCAGGCCTCGCAGACGGGGATCCTGGTCAACGCGATGGCCGGCTCCGGGCACGTGGTGATCAACAACTCGCAGATCATCAACGGCAGCAACGACGGAATCCGGGTGAGCCACGGCATCACCTCGATCAACAACTCGGTGATCGCCGGCAACGCCATCTTCGGGCTGATCGCCGAGAACGGCGGCGTCATCAACGCCAACAACAACATGCTCACCTACAACGGCATCGCGGTGCAGGCCGGCAACGGCGGGGTGAACCAGTCCAACTCGTTCGTGAACATCTCCAACAACGGCGTGCACGGTAACCTCACCGCCTTCGTTTGCGCGGGCGGGTTCGTGGCCTCGGACGGCAGCAACCGGCTGTCGAACAACGCGGGCGGCGGCGCGGCGCCCTGCACGCCGAACGCCGTGATGACCAAGCAGTAAAGCGCGTCACCCGGAGTCGCAGGGGAGACAGCGAGAGGGGGAGGATCGACGGCGATCCTCCTCCTCTTTCCGTTCTGTATGAAAACCGCGCGGGCGGGGGTTGACCCTCAGGAGCGCACCCGGTTACTTTCTCCGCATGCCGAGACCTACTCCCGCACCCAGCACGCGCCCGCTCGCCCGCCCTCCCGCCGCGGCCCCGAGCGACACGGAAAGCTCGCTGCGCTTCTCCGTTCCCAACCTGGCGCTGATCGCCGCCGGGCTGGTCGTCATCGTCGCGGGCTACGTGTTCCTGGCGGGTGGCTCCACGGTGGTGGCTCCGCTCCTGCTGGTGCTGGGCTACGCCGTGCTCATCCCGCTCGGCATCATCTGGTAGAGGGCGCTTAGCTCAGCTGGTTAGAGCACCTGTCTTACACACAGGGGGTCGGGGGTTCGAATCCCTCAGCGCCCATGAATCGGGCTCGACAATCTGTCGAGCCCGATTCTTCGTAAACGCGTCCCCGACCCACCGACTCAGCACGGCGACTTCGTGGTTCAGCGGCGGGCAACGGTGATCTGGAGCGCGGCGGCGGCCGAGTGAACTATCGGATCGTCAATCAGGAGGGGGGATGGTGGTTCGTAATGAATCCGGAATCGCTCCACCCGGTCCATGTACATGATGGCCACGTGCCACTGCCCTCCAAAGGCGGACCACCAACGGAACCCGGCGAGCCCATGATCGTCGTGGAGCCTACGTGAAATTCTCTGGGTGACCGAACGGTCACGAGAACTCAGTTCATCCGGCCGAACCGAGAACCGGACCAGGTTCGCTGGATCGCTGAGATCTGGCATCCGATCATATATGTCTTCCGGAATCCATGTCTCGACGATGGCGAGGGGGTGGAAACCGCCTCTCCTACTCTTGCGGCGAAGATGACCGGGGCGGATCGATCTCTTTCCACGTAGCGATTGCAGGACCTCGGCGAGCGCGTGGGCCGGATCCTCGAGAGCGACGTAGAGCGTCGGAGTATCCGAGAGGTCGAAGCGCCCGCCGGTTTGGATGCCTGCCGGGAGCACGTATTGTGGGGTGAATGGGTCACCCGGTGCGGCAGCGGCATCCCAGGGGAACACCCTCCAGAACGGCCCCCGGAACCTGGGTCCAGGGGACGGCATCAGATGTAGGCCCCGTGCTCCGTCGCGTTCGCGGTCTGGAGCACCTCAGCGAGCATCCCCTCCCTCAGAGCCCGAACCGGTGTGCGCCCACCGAGCGCGTATTGCTCGGTCAGGAGCCAATCCGGGATCACATCCGGGTCCAGAAATTCCTGGAGCTCGCTGATCACGACTGCCAGATGGGAGAGTAAGTGTGCGTTCTGCGAATTGGGAACCTCGCCCCCCTGCTTCCAGGCGATCAGCCTGGTTCGGTGAACCTCGAGGACGTCCGCCATCTCCTGATCACTCGAGAAGCCACGCCTGGCGCGCAGGTAATCAGCCATCGCGATTACCTGCTCACGGGTTCGTTCCTGCGTGTACCTCCAGCGCCTGTTCTTGAACTCGATGACGAGCGTTCCGCGATCAGGAGAAAACTCTCGGACGACCGCGTGATCGCCGCGCGGGTCAGCAGGCGGTGTAGTAGCCATGCGCGTCGCGGCGGAACTCTTCTTCCCGTTCTTGGGGTTCTTAGCCATTCGGCCTCAATTCCACGTTTGGGTTCGCACACTCATGTTGTGTGCTCGATCCCATAAATGCAAGCGTTCAGCCGATTGCAGTGGGTGGGTGTCGCGTAGTATTCGCGACACCCACCCATTGTTCCTGCCCAATCACGTGACGTTGCCAGCTCTCTTGCTGCGTCACCTGCCGGCGCGTCGCAGCGAATGCCGGCGGTTGGGCTCCTTTCGCAGAGTCGCGCGATACTCCGCGCGTGCTTCGGCGGGCCGGTTCAACTCCAGCAGCATGTCGCCGAGCAGCTCGCGGGCGGGTACCAGAGGCCCCGGAGTGACCGCGTTCTTTTCCGTGGCGTCTTCGCGCGCCGCGGCCTCGCGCATGAGCGAAAGGGCCGTGGGCACGCGCCGCTGGGCAAAGGCGAGCCAGGCCTGCGCCGCCAGGTGCTGAACAGCTACCTGCTCCGCCCAGAACTCCTCGCCACTCGCGCTCAGCCGCTGCCTGATCGAGGCCAGAGAATCGATCGCCACCGCCGCGGCCGCGAGATCGCCGGTGCGTGAGGCACCGAGTGAGCGGGCGAAGTGCGTCATCGCCTCCGTATACGGGTAGGCGGTCACGGCCGGCCGGAGCGCGGCGGCCTCCCTCCACGCGCGCCGCTCCAGCGCCCATCGAGCCGGGATCGCGGCGAGCGCAAAGATGCCCGCCGAGCCCGGTGCCGCGCCTGTGATCGCGTTCGGGTCGAAGCGCGCCGCCAGTGCTGGCAGTCCGTCGAGGATCGCTCTGGCCTCCGCTTCCTTTCCCATCTGAAGATAGGCGTACATGGCGTAGTCCGCGGCGTGCAGCACCTCCGCCATGGAGCCGCTCGCCAGGGCGACCTCCATCGAGCGCCGGTTCGTGCTGACCGATTCCTCCCACATCCCCACGCGCGTAAAGGTGTGCGAGGGCATGTGCAGGGCGTGCGCGGCGGCGGGCGCGATGCTGGCGTAGCGGCGCGCGGCCGCCCGCGCGCGATCGGCCAGCGGTGGGTAGTCGTAGCTGTGGATGATGTAGTGCGCCAGCCCGGGGTGATCGGGCTGAGCCGCGAGGAGCGACTCCAGGATGCTGCCGGCCCTCTTCTGGTTGGTGTAGGTCTTGTCGGTCGGCGGGGCCGAGGCCGCCAGCGCGATCGCGTGGAAGATGGTGGCTTCGGTGTCGGAGGGATATCGCGCGGCGAGCTCGCCCATGGCGCGCTCGTAGGCGACGATGCGGCTGCGCTGGTCCCGGCGCTCGAAGTCCTCGTACAGCTGGCTTACGGCGCGTATGTAGCCGCGCTCGCGCTCGGACGCGCCGGCGCCGAGACGCAGCGCTGCATCGGCGGCCTGCTTCCCCTGCCGCAGCTGCGCCGGCGACCGGTTGCCGGCCGACATCGGGTTGCTCCAGCGGCTGAGCGCGACCCCCCAGTGCGCCATGGCGCACGTGGAGTCGGCCGCGATCACTTCGTCGAAGGCCCGGATCGATGCGCCGAACTCGAAGGAGTGCAGCAGCGCGACGGCCCGGTCGAAGCGCGGGGCCACCGCCGGGCTGCACGACGTGGCGAAGTGAACGGTGCCCAGCTTTTCAGCCGACCCGGCGGGCGGATGGACGTGCCCCTGCGTGAGGACGCGGGCCGGGAGAAGGCAGAGCACCGCGGCCGCGGCGATCGAAAGACGCTTCATGTGCGCTCCCTGGTTGCGGGGACTCGTTTGAGCCGTACCGGTGCGGTGGGTGAACCTCGTCCGGGTGGTGCATCGAGCCTCGGTTCGCTTAGCCACTCATGGAACCAGAATCGCGATGGAACCGTCGTCGTCGGGAGCTCTCCGCGCGCGAAGCGGGGGCTCGCGGGTGGCGATGGGAGACGCGGGCGGCTAGACCCCGTGCCTCACTACAGACTACTCCCGCAGTCGAGTGCGTGCCAGGGTTGTGTCCGTGGTCAGTACACGAAGCAAGCGCTCGCGGTGTTGGCCCCGCCTGAGGCCGTGGTGGGCACCGCCGCGGACTCGTTCTCAAGGCCGCTTCACCGGATTCGTGTCAGGAAGCTCTTGTGCTGCGACCCACAGCCGCTCATCGTGTGTGCCACGAGAGTCTGCCGCGACGATGATGGCTATCCACTCCATGGAGGTGAGCATGCGAGCGTGTTTCTACGGTGCACTTCTCCTTTCGAGCATGGTGCTCAGTGGGTGCGCAACGAGCCGCAGTGCCGGTGAGGCGACTTCCGTGTCGAAGACGGTGAGGCGCGTCGTTGCGGTGGATGTAGTGAATTCCAGCGGTTACACCGCGGACGTGTACGTGGCGGGGCGCCTGGCAAGCACGCTGCTTCCGAACGCCTCGGCCATCATTTCCTTGCAGCCCACGCAGCAGACGCCCCGCGTGTATGGAGTCGCGTCGCCGCTCGGCGACTCCAGTTGGGATTCGCGCCGGCGACCCCCCGCCGTCCGGCTGTCGGTGCGGCCGATCTACGAGCGGGTTCCGGTAAACCCCTCATAAGCTGTTGTTGCCGGCCGAGGGGCTGACGTCGGCGCTTGGCGTCAACCGTGAGGCGGTCTCCATCCACATTGACGATCGCGGCAACCCTTGCAGTGAAGGGTTGCCGCCGTAGTTGCTCCTGGAACTTGCAATTCGTTCAGTACCGAAACGCCACCTTGATGCTCCCGCTCCCCTCGTTTCCATTGCGGTCATGCAGGACCGGTGCATCACTCCCACGCAGGCAACGTCTTCCAGTCCAGCAGGCGCACCGCCCTGCCAGCCTCGGTGGCGCGCCAGTAGACCACCCCCGCACGGTCCGGGTCGCTTCGGCGCTCAGCGAAACCCCACTTGATGAGCCAGTGAAGGTCCGTGCCGTCGACCGCGATGTGCGGTTGGCGCTCTTGGCGCTGCGTGAAGTTGTGCAGGTCCACGCGTGCGCCAAGCTCGCGCCCGCTCACCCAGCCGCGCCCGCCAAACCGCTCCGGCACGGCTGGGTCGTCGTAGCCTTCGCGCAGCAGCCGGAGCGCGCCGCGCTGGCGGCTGGGAGCATACACCGCCCCGCCCGTGTCCTCCGTGCGCTGCCGGGGGACAGGCTTGTGCTCCTTTGGCTCGGCTTCGTTCATCACGGCCAGGCCGCGCTCACTGATTCGATAGACCCACATCGGCCGCTTCTGCCCGGGCGCGCGCATGTCGGCGCGGGTTACGAGGCCCCGCTCATGGAGCCGGGGGAGCACTTCCGGAAAATACCCGGCCAGGTGGTCCCGCAAGTCGGCGATGTGAGCCCAGCCGCGCACCCCTTGCAATTCATAGCCCGCGCGGCGGATCGCCAGCAGGCGCAGGAAGCGGAGAGCGTCCAGTTCCTCGCGCGCCCAACGCCAGCGGGCTGGTGGCGATTCGGGCATCGTATTCTCCCCCCAGGTGGCCTGACATGGGCGATTTCGCCTTTGCAGACGCTACGTGGGTGGGGCACCCTCGATCCAGACGAGCGGTCTGGCTGAACACGCACGCCGCGGCCGGCAGCCCGCACGTCCGGGGTGGGCGCTGGTTTAGACTGAGTCGGATAGGTCGCTTCAGAGGCAGGCCTACGTAACTGGCGCAAACGGTACGCCCCACATCATAATTGGGGACCCTTCGCAGTTGCCCCCACTACACAACAGGATGGCGAAAGATGAAAGCTCCCCGGATTGCCCTCGCCCTGCTTCTGACGTGCTCCGCGCTGGCAGCGTGCGCGGATGCGGACTCCATCAGCGGCGCAGCTCCGTCGCGGCCGGCGTTTGACGGGCTTGGGATGGGTGGCGGTGGAATCGTGACGCCGCCGGACACGACGAACGATGCAGGCACGGCCGGAACGACGGAAGTCACGTCCGACACTACACCGGCGGTCGGACGCGGCATCGGGATGGGCGGCGGCGGCTGAGTCCTACGTACGACCAGACATGGTGAACTGACGCACGTCGATCCGCGTATCCGCCTCAGGGCTGGCCCGCAGGTCACGGAGTCGAGCCAGGAAGAGGGACCGGAGTGAGGCGACGCGATCAGCGGGGGGCGGTGCCTCTGGCTGATTCCCGCCCCCGTCTAACACCCGTCTAGCCCGCCGCAGCGGTTCACGCTCGCGGCGGCGCTCCGCCAACTCCAGCGCGCGCGCGGCCAGTCCGCGCGCGCGCTCGGTGTCGCCCAGCAGGGCCGCGCCTTCCGCTGCCAGCGAGAGGGCTCCGGCAGCGTGCGTCTCAGCCAGGGAGCCAAGCAGCAACAGATCCGCGACGGCCTCCGCGTGCCGCTGCCGCTGTGCCGTGCCGGCAGCCGCGAGTGCTACCGTCCCCATCATCGCCACGCGCTCCCACGGCCTCGTGAAAAACGGCAGCGCCGCATCCAGCAGGGCCAGCGCATCCGCGTGAGCCCCGTTGAGCGCCATCAGGAATCCCACGTCGTGCGTCAGGTGCGGCAGCCGGGGGTGGCGAGCAGAGTACAGGTCCAGGGCGAGGCGCGCGTGCCGGTCGCCCGCGGCAAAAGTCCCGGCCGAGCACTCGACCAGCAGGAGGTTGTGGTGCGCCGTCGCGGCGAAGGTGTAGTGCCCTGAGCGGAACGCCGACCATCGTGCGCGGTTGTGTGCCCGGCGTGCGCGCGCCACGTCGCCAAGCTCGTAAAAGAGCAAGCCGAGCCGCAGATACGCTCGTGCGTGCCATTCCCAGTCCTGCGTGCGCCGGGCAGTGCGGACGGCCCTGGTCAGCCACAGTTCGGCCCGCTGGTCAGCAGCTTGAGCCGTGCACGCAGTCCCGGCCAACGCGGCGGCGCGGGCGCTGGTGGGGTCGGCCAGGGCGGCGGCTTCCGCGAAGTGCAGCGCCGTCTCCGGCATGAGCTCGCCTTCAGCCCACTCGCTGATCGCAAGGCACGCGGCCGACGTGCCGGGGCCGCTCACGTGCTCAGGGTATTGCACCAGCGCCGCAAGCGCCCGCATCGGGATCGTGAGGGCTTCCGAGCAGCATTCAAGCCCTTCCGGGTCCTGCCTTGCGAAAAGTCCGGCGCGGCGTCCTTCCCCCGCGAGCGCCCAGAGGCGCACGTCTCTCGCACGCTGCCACAGCAGGAGTGCCAAGGGTGCGTCCGTCTCTGCCAGGAGGGCGGTTTCGTCGCGCGGCCAGCTTGGGGGCGGGGGGAAGGCCGGGCCGTTCTTCGGCTGCGGTCGCCTGGGGCGCGGCATAAGAAGAGGCGCACGAGGAATGGGGGTCCATCTATTTGGCCCGTTGTACCGGGCGAGTATGTTGCGCGCTCCGCCGGGTGCCAAAGGTTGTTCGCTGCTCGCATCCGCCCAGCCGGTTGGCTCACACAGGTTCGCTTTCGGCCAACACTCGCGCGCTTCGGCAGTGTACGTTCTGTCCGGTTCGCAGCGCCAGCTCACGCAACCGTCTCAATGTGAGCGGAAGGAGTACTGCCTCCAGGCACACAGACAGCGGCAAACCCTTCGCTTGAGGGTTGCCGCGCCGATGTTCTACGGGTAGTCCGCCCGTGCTGCCGATCAGTACCGGAACGCCACCTTGATGCTCCCGCTCCCCTTCTTGTCCATCGCGGTGAGGAGGGCGTCGCGGAGCTGGTCGAGGCGGAAGGTGTGGGTCAGCAGGGGGGCGAGGCGGGCACGGCCGTCGGCGACGAGGGCGGCGGCTTCGGTGAAGGCGTGGGCGCCGGCGCCACCGTGCGAGTGGCCGCTGTAGCAGAGGCTGCCGCGGATGGTCAGCTCCTTGAGCCACACCGGGCTCCAGTCGATGCCGTTGAGCTGCGTGCTGTTCCCCAGGAGCACAATGGTGCCGCCGGAGCGGGTGAAGCGGAGCGCGTCCTCCATGCCGCGCACGCCGCCCACGCACACGTAGACCTGGTCGAACCCGCCCACCGCGATGCGCTTGCCGATGATCGGCTTGAGCAGGCGGGCCCCGGAGATCTCGGCCAGGGCCTCGAAGTAGTCGCCGCGGCCGCTGACGGTGCGGGCGGCGCCCAGGCGCTCGGCCTGCTCCGCCTGGAACGGATAGCGCGACACGACCGTCACGTCCGCGGCGGGCGAGAGCGCCTGGAGGGCGGCGACGGTCACGAGGCCGATGGCGCCCGAGCCGATCACCAGCACGCGCGCACCGGCGGGCGGCAGGTTGGCGCGCACGGCCTGAACGGAGCAGGCGAGGGGCTCGATCAGCACCGCCTCCTCGTCGGCGAGCGAGTCCGGCACCGCGACGAGCTGGCTCTGGTGCGCCACGAACTCCTCGCCCCAGCCGCCGCCCAGGCCGCGCGTGGTGCCGATGAGCATCCCGGGCGCGAGTGCGCCGTCGGTGAAGTGCTCGCAGCGCGAGGCGTGGCCGTCCGCGCAGCCGGCGCAGAGCGGGTCGATGCCGCGCGGGACGCAGGAGAGCAGGGGATTCACCACCACTCGCTGCCCCACGCCCCACCCCTTCACCGCCGCGCCCAGCTCCGCCACCGTGCCGACGTTTTCGTGGCCGGGCGTGAACGGGAACGACGAAAAGGGCGATGTGGAGGGCGATGCGGTCAGCGTCACGATGCCGAGGTCGCTTCCGCAGATGCCGCCCATCCGCGTCTGGATTCGCACCCAGTCGGGGCCGGGGAGGGCGGGGGAGGGCGACTCAGAAAGGCGCGTGCAGGAGTGCGGCCCCACGTACAGGCCGGAGTTCAGGCGCCCGGCGCCGGCAGTGACCAGGTAGCGCGGGATGGGCGCCGCGAAGGTGACCGCCTTCACGCCGGCACTCCCGGCGTCACCACCCGCAAAGCCGCTGGCAACGACGCGATCTCCAAGCGGGCGCTGCTCGCGCGGTTATACTCGCCGTCCGTCTCGTACGCGGGTGGCGAGTCGAAGTCCAGGGTGAAGGCGCGGGCCTGCTCCACCTTGACCTCGGGCGCGGTGACGTGCGTTCCCTTGATCGCCGCGCCGAAGATGGAGATGCGGCGCGCGGCCGAGGCGTTGAGGATGCTTACCGCGTCCAGCATGCCGTCGGTGAGCGACGCGCCCGGCGCGATGGCGAAGGCGCCGCCGAAGTTGCGCGCGTTGGCCACGATCAGCATCAGGTGCCGCCCCCGCCAGCTGCCCGCGGACGAGGTCAGCCCGATGTCGACGCCGCGGTAGCCGAACAGCTGGCGGCCGGCGGAGAACATGTACAGCGCGTTGCCGCGCAGCAGCGGGATGCGACCGACGTCCTCCAGCACGGCGATGTCGAAGCCGAAGCCGGAGACGTTCAGGAAGTGGCGGTCCTCGATGCGGCCCACGTCCACCCGCGTGTCCGGGCCCTCGGCGGCCAGGCGCGCGGTGGCCTCCGGGTCGCCCGCGGGGGAGCCGGTCGTCTTGGCGAAGTCGCACCCGGTGCCGGCCGCGAGCAGCGCCAGGCGCACGTCGGCGCGCGCCGCGAGGATCTGGTTCGCCACGTTGCTCCACGTGCCGTCGCCGCCCACGGCCACCAGGGTGTCGAAGCCGTCCTCGATGGCGCGCCGGGCCAGCTCGCCCTCCTGCCCGGGACCCGTGCTGACCCGCACGTCGGTGACCCCGTGCGCGGCGAACGCGGCCTTCACGCGGGGGAGCAAGCGCGAACCCCGCCCCCTTCCGGCGGCGGGGTTCGCGATGACGCATACCCGGTGAGTCACGGCTGCACCGTCACGGCGAGCTCCCGCAGCGGCTGGAAGGTCTGCACTCCGCCGCGCATCCACATCTCGCGGATCGGCAGCTCGCTCACCTCCTCCAGCTCGTCGAGCGGCTCCGTCATCGGGTGGGGGAAGAGCTTCAGGTAGCCGCCCTCCTCCTCGCTCTCGCTCAGCGCGCCCTGCATGGTGATCTCCGCCAGGAACCCGCCCGCTTCGTCGAACATGAACGACTGGTGAAGCTGCGCGGCGTCGCGCCATCCGTGCGAGGTGATCGCCATCTCCACGATCGGCCGTCCCTCGTCGGACACGCGGACCATCATGCGGCCGTTGCCGGCGTCCGGCTCCATCGACATCTGCACGTCGCGCATGTAGTGCGGCAGGTGCCAGCGCTCGATGGCGTGCTCCCGGGCCTCTCGCGTGGTGGTGGCCAGCAGGTAGGGGTAGAAGGCGGAGTGCGGCATCGCCATCCCCGGCTCCACGCGCGGCGAGACGAGGATGCCGAGGATGACCTCCTGGTAGTCGCCCACCATGCTCTCGCTGAAGTCGAACGCCATCACCGACAGGATGCCGGAGCCGTGGTGCAGCTCCGCCGGCTGCAGGTGCCGCGGCAGGATCGCGCGCGCCTGCTCCACCGGGAACTCGAAGAAACCGCCCACCGCGTTGCGGAAGACGTAGACCGTGGTGCCGTCCTGGCTCATTTGAGGATTCCTTCCTGGCGAAGCACGGAGACCAGGATCTCGCTGGCGCGCTCGAGCTGCGCGAATTCGTGGGCGGCGGAAATGGAGATGCGGAAGCGCGAGCGGTTTTTGGTGACGGCGGGGTACTTCACCGGCTGCACGTACAGCCCGGACTCCTGCATGCGCCGCCCGATCCCCATCACGCGGCGGTCGTCGCGCACCATCACCGGGATGATCTGCGAGGTGGACTCGCCCACGTCCACGCCGTGCTCGGCGAGCAACCCGCGCATGTGCGCGACGTTGGCCCAGAGGCGCTCCCGCAGCTCCGGCTCACGCTGCACGATGCGGAGCGCCTCCAGCACCCCCGCCGTGATCACCGGCGACAGCGCGCACGAGAAGAAGCGCGAGCGCGAGAAGGCGTCCAGGTAGCGCTTCATCTGGAGCGAGCAGGCCACGTAGCCGCCCATCCCGCCCAGCGCCTTGCTGAACGTCCCCAGGTGGATGTCGATCTCGTCCTTGAGCCCGAACTGGTCCACCACCCCGCCGCCGCTGGGGCCGTAGATGAAGGAGGAGTGGGCCTCGTCGATCATGATGCGCGCCCCGTACCGCTTCGTCACCTCCAGGATCTCGGGGAGCGGGCAGACGTCGCCGTCCATGGAGTAGACGCCCTCCACCACCACCAGCACCTTCTTGCCGGCCACCTTCTTGAGCTGCTTCTCCAGGTTCTCCGGCTGGTTGTGCCGAAAGAAGCGCGTGTCCGCCTTGCTCAGGATGGCGCCGTCCACGCAGCTGGCGTGGGCGTTCTGGTCCATGATGACGACGTCGCCGGCGCGCATCAGGCCGGAGATGAGGCCGACATTGGTGGAGTAGCCGGACGGGTAGATGACGGCCGCCTCGGTACCCTTGAAGCGCGCGATCTCATTCTGCAGCTCCTCGTGCACCTCCATGGTGCCGCTCAGGATGGGCGAGCCCGCGGCGCCCAGGCCGTACCGGTCGAGCGCGTTCTTGGCCGCGTCGATCACCTCCTGCCGGTACGAGAGGCCCAGGTAGTTGTACGAAGAAAGGTTCAGCAGCTGCAGCCGGCGCTTTCCGATCGGCTCCTGCACCTCCACGTGGGGCTTCGGCGCCGCGGCCATCGGCTGGCCGAGGAGGAAGTACCCCGTCGGGCGCACCTCGTCGTACCACTCGTTGTACGGCGTGAGCACCGCCAGCACGTCGTCGCTGCTGGAGTAGTAGAAGCTGTTGAGGTCGTGCTCCGTGGCGCGCGGGGGCGCGGGAGCCTCGACTTCATCGAGCCAGCGGTCCGGCTGTACCGCGGCGGTGCTCACACTCTCCATGGGGCTCCTCCAGTTGAATACCGCCACCCGCGTGGGGGTCGGCGGGCCCGCTGAGCGGCTCCTGCCCCGCCGGCTGGCGGGGACGGGCGTGGCTCGCGAGACGTCGTCAGGATGGTCGTTGGCCCGGCTCCGTTCGAGCGCGGGACGAGATCGGTTCGGAAGCGGGTCGTGATGAGCCGGCTAGCCAGTCGAGTGCCCTGGGCGGATCGCGATGCAGCGGGTCTGTATACCGTTAGCGCTTGTTGCTCGCGGGAGACGCCCCGCATACCACTACGCTACCCAAGCGTTTCCGGCTCCGCAACCCCGGAAGCCGCCTGAAACGTAACAGGACCGTTCTGGGGGCCGAGTTCGCGGAGCAGCTCGTCGCGTGCGGAGTCGATCATGGCGCGCACTCGGTCGCGGAGCGCGGGCACGTCGGCCAGCGTGAGTCCGTCCGTCTCCACCGGCGGCAGGACGCGCGCGATGGCGCGGGCGGGGTTCATCACCCAGCTCCCCTTGGCGAGCGCGTGGTTGGCTCCCGCCACGGCGATCGGGAGCACCGGGCACTTCGTCTCCACCGCCAGCCGGAAGGCGCCGTCCTGGAAGGGGCGCAGGCGCCCGTCGAGCGTGCGCGTCCCCTCGGGCATGATCAGGATGGAGACGCGCCGCTCCAGCCGTTCGCGGCACTGCTCCAGGGCGCGGCCCCGGCTGCGGGTGCTTCCGCGCTCCACCCCCACGTCGCCCGCCATGCGCATCATCCACCCCATCAGCGGGATGTTGAACGCGGTCCGCCTCGCCAGCCACTTCATCTCCCAGGGGAGCAGGCTGATCAGGAAGATGTCGGCGATGCTCTCGTGGTTGGCGACCACCACGTACGGGCGCCGCGGGTCGGTGATGCGCACGCCTTCGATGCGGAAGCGCCAGAGCGGGTTGAGCTTCACCACCGTCACCGCCGCGCGCCGAAACCACCAGCCGACCGCGTACCGCCCCGGATCGCGCGGGACGGTCACCACGTACAGCAGCGCCATGGTGGGGACCCAGACCAGCCCCACCAGCAGCATGCTCGCCCAGGACCAGAGGGAGATCAGTCGTCGGAGCACTGAAGCGGCTTGTGGGGCGGACGGTACGCGGGGAACGACGAGGGATTGCCGACTAGGAATATAACGAAATCCGCCATTGGGCAACCCGCCGCCGCGTTGGCGATACCATTGAGCGTAGATCGCTGTGCATTCTGACCGGCTTTGTCTCACGCAGAGGCGCAGAGACGCAGCGGAGAGAACAACGGAAAGAAGCATCACACAGAGGCCACAGAAGGAACTGAAATCCAAAGAGAAACCCTTGTGCGTTTCTCTCTGTGGCTCTGTGTCTCTGTGTGAGCCATGCAGTTGCACTTCTGTCCTGCGTCTCTGCGCCTCTGCGTGAGACTTCCGTTACCGGCCTTGCCTGGATGACGGATGGTATGACACGCGGCGATCGGCGGGCGCGTGGCGGAGCGCTTCGGCAACGACGCTCTTGAGCTTCCCCGCGCTAACGTGTCCCGCGGCCTGCACGCTCCCGTCCGGCCGCACCACGACGGTGTACGGGACCCCCCACACGCGAAAGAGCCGTGCGACGCGCTGGTCCGGATCGGCGATGAAGGGGACGCCCGAGCCGTGTTCCTCCTGCCACGCACGCAGCGTCGCCTCCGAGTCGCCGTTGAGGATCGCGTAGGTCGTCACCCGCTCGCTCGGCGCGCGTGCGGCGAGCTCCTGCAGCACCATGTACTCCTCGCGGCACGCCTTGCACCACGTCGACCAGAAGACCAGCACCACCGCGCGCCCCTTCAGGTCGGAGAGGCGCGTCGGGTCCGCTGACTTCGCCGCGCCGAGGGGGGTGAGAACGAAGTCCGGAGGCGTGCTCCCCATCTCGGGATAGCGCGGCGGGCGGGTGGGAGGCGTGCCGTGCGCGCAGACGTAGCTTGCGACCGCGCGCTCCAGCGCCGGCATGTCCCCACGCGCATGCGCCGCCCGAACGGCCGCCGACTCCGCTGAGCGCGCGGTGGTCCCCCGCGCGGCGACGATGTGCTCCGACGTCTCCCGCACGACCACGTCGCGGACGAGGGTCCCGGCACCGCCATCGAGCGGCCGCGGGACCGAGTCCGTGCAGGCATACGACAGCGCGAGCTTCCCGTTGTCGCTGGCCAGCTTCGCTACCTTTCCGTCGGAGCAACCCACCACCACGAGCAGCGCCGGGACCGTCCAGATCAGCTTGAGCATGGGAACTATTCGGGACGGGGTGGAGGACGTTGGGCGTCAAGCTGGTTTGGGGTCTAGTCGAATCGGATCTCAAGGCCCCAGTCCAACCTCGTAACGGTCGAGCCAGCCCCCGAGTTCCACGCTCATTGACAGGTCGAGGAGCGGCGTGCTGTCGAGCACCGCGATTGCCTCACGAGCTCGCTCGAATAGAGCCACGGCGAGGTCGTCATCGTCGTGCCGCGCCCGGTACACGATGCCATCCACGCGGTCGGGGTGCTCGTGGAGCGCGCGGGACCAGGCCCACGTCACGTCGTAGGAGCCCTGGACCGCGGCGGCGGTCGCCTTCAACTGGCGCAGTCCTGGACCGTGCATGCGGGCCAGTCTCAGCGCCCCGTAAATCTGTATCCGTGCGAGGCTCCGCGGCGCGAGGTCACCGCTCTCCGAAAGCTCTTCGCGATCCATCTCCCGCAGCAGCGTCTCGGAAAAGGCGGTATGGCCCTGATGTGCCAGGTAGCAGACACCGTAACCGTCATCCGGCGAGTCCCATCTTCCGCGCAGCCGGGGGTCGGTCCGCGGCCCGAAGTAGAGCACGTCGGCGGCGGCGCGGTGGATCCGGTACAGGATGGACCCGGCGGGAATCTCTCCAATTGCGAGCGTGCGGCGGCTCAGATCCGAGGGCGGCAGGGGCGGCGGCCCGGGGAGGGACGCGCCGCTCGTCATCCCAGGTGCTCGCCGTGCCGAGCGGCGATTCCGACTGCCGCGTCCACCTCCCCGTCCCTGAGCAGGTCGAGCGCGCTCCGTCCGCCGTGGAGCCGGGAGGGCGCGAGGAGCACGCTCAGCTTCGTCCAGGGGCTCGCCTCGGCGAAGGCGGCGAGGAACTGGCCCAGCCCGCGCGGAACTCCATCCTCCGTGAACTGGCAGGCGGGGTAGACCTCCTCGCCGTTTGGACGCGGCACGGCCAGGAGCGTCCCGCGCGTACGGCGGGCGTGTATCGCGGCGCGGCTCACGCCCATCCGCTCCGCCACCTCGCTGATCCGCAGCATCCCGCCCGCCTTGTCGATGAGGCGTTCGCGCGCTGCCACACCCCGCACGCGGGCGGATGCGAGCGGATCGCCGGGGGCGTCGAGCACCAGGGCGTGCGACAGCGTCTCCGCCACCGCGCCCAGCGAGCTCTGTTCCGCGAGCACGGAAGCGATCACGGAGATCTCCGCGTTCCTCGCCACGTTCTGGACAATGCGGTTCATGCGCGTCTCGAACGCATCGCGCATGCGCGTCTCCGCGTCCGGCCTCGCATCCACTGGGACTAAAGACATCCTGCACCTCTTCCGTCGAATTCGAAACACGTTAGCACCGTGGAATGTACCGCTGCTGCGTTGATGGTGTCAACGTGGCTACCAGCGGGCCGAGAACCTGCTTCGCAGTTCCGCATTGCGCGGTCTGGGCCATCGGAGCATGTTGGACCATTCACGACGGGAACACAACGCTGACCCGGAGGCCCGCATGAAGCCGCTCGCCTTACTCCGCCGATTTCCGGCAGTGCTCGCCCTCGCGGTGGCGGCGGGCGCGTGCGCTACGACCTCGTCCACAGGTGAAGGCGGCGAGGGCGAAGATGCGCCGACCGTGGAGATCGAGGTGGTGAACAACACCGTGCCCTCGCACGACCGGACGGTGTATCTGCTCGGCATTGGCGGCTCGCGGCGTCTGCTCGGCCGGGTGACGGCGGACGAGACCACGACGCTGCGCTTCCGCGGGCGCACGGGGTCGGACCGGTACCAGCTGCAGGCGCGCCCACTCGGGAATGGGGCCACCGTGACCTCGCCGCCGTTCACGCTCGACGCGAGCGGCGTCCGCTGGAACGTGCAGGCGAACATCGTGGTGCCCGGCCGCTGAAGGCGGGTGCCGGCCGGACGACACCAGACGTCGCAAGCACGGAACACCCCCGTCACTCGCGCGAGTGCCGGGGGTGTACTGCGTAGTGCCGCAGGCGGGTCAGCCCTCGACGCGCACCGGCACCGGGGTCGCGCTGGAGGTGGTGGTTCCGTCGCCCAGCTGGCCGGAGCTGTTCAACCCCCAGCAACGCAGCCTCGCGTCGGTGGTGATGCCGCACGAGTGCAGTGACCCGGCGCTCACCTCCTTCCAGAGAAAGCCGCCGGCGACCGGCGCGGGAGAGGCGGTGTAGGGGAGGCCGTCCGCACCGCGGGTGGTGCTCGTGCTGCCGAGCTGGCCCTCGGAGTTCAGGCCCCAGCAGTACGCGGCGCCGTCGGTGGCCACCGCGCAGCTGTGGTACAGACCCACGCTTAGCGTGGCGAAGCGGAGCCCGCCCGCCACCTGCACCGGCGTCGTGCTGGCCGCCACTCCGCCGTTCCCCAGCGCGCCGTAGGTGCCGGTACCCCAGCACCAAGCGGTGCCGTCGGCGGCGAGCCCGCAGCTGTGGAACGCGCCCGTACCCACCCGCGTGAACTGCAGCGAAGAGGCGATGCGAGTGGGGGCCGTCGCGCCGGCGCGCGTGCCGTTCCCCAGCTCGCCCAGGTCGTTGTCGCCCCAGCAGTAGGCGGAGCCGCCGCTGATGGCGCACTGGTGCTGGTACGCGCGGGTCGCGTTCGGACCGAGGTGCGGGGCGGCGACGAAGGTCTGATAGCGGCTGAAGCTTTCGAATCGCGGCGTGGTGGCGATCGTCGTGAAGGTGTAGCCGGTCCCGGTGCGGGCACCGCACGTCGCCCCGCCTTCCGGCACGATGCCGCAGGGCCCCACGATCTCGGCCTCCACCGCCGACCACCGCGCTCCGGCCAGCAGCGTGGGTGCGGGCGTGCCCTCGTTCACCGGGCCGGCCGCGTTGATCGCCTGGTTCACGCCCCAGCAGTACACGGCGGCTTCCGCCGTGGTGCCGCACGTGTACCCGGTTCCCGTGCTGATGGTGCTGAAGCGGACGTCGCCGGTCACCCGCCGGGCGGTGGTGTGTGCCGCCAGCGAGCGGTCGACGCTCCCGGTTCCCAGCTCGCCGAGGGAGTTGTCGCCGCCCCAGCAGTACGCCTCGCCATCGTCGGTGAGCGCGCAGCTGTGGGGGCCGCCCACTCCCGCGCTGACCGAGGCGAACTCCGGCGCTCGGGGCTTGTCGTTGTCGAAGATCGTTTCGCAGCCGGTGACCGCGACGGCGAGCGCCGCCACCGCAGCCAGTTTCGATGGTCTGTGGAGCATGTTTCGACCTGCGCGGCAGAGGGCGGCAGAGGCGCCCGGCAGAGGCGCCAATCCACAGGAACGTGCGTGCCCTGCGGAAACGGATGTACCTACGATACGGCCTGCGCGGTGCGATGTCCATCGGTTTCCCGCTTGCGGGAACGGAGCGGGCAACATGCCGCTAGCCTCTGCGCGGGACACCCGCTATGTTCGTTCGGATTAGTTTCGGTCTGCGGTACATCCACACCGTCACGGGCCAACATGGGTGATCGAAGCGCGATCGAGTGGACTGATTCCACCTGGAATCCCACCACCGGGTGCACCCGCGTCACGGCAGGCTGTGACCACTGCTACGCGGCGACGCTGGCCGAGGGCAAGCTCGCCGCCGGCTATCTGAAACATCCCCCTGTGGTCGACACGCCGCTCCACCGCGCGGACCCATTCGCCGTCCGCGTGTGGGAAAACCGGCTGGACCAGCCGCTGCGCTGGCGCAGCCCCCGGGTGATCTTCGTCAACTCGATGTCCGACGTCTTCCACGCCGACGTTCCAGACGAGTTCGCGCGGCGGATCTTCGAAGTGATGCTGAAGGCCGACTGGCACACATACCAGGTCCTGACGAAGCGCCCGTCGCGCGCAGCCCGGTTCTTCCGCATGAACCAGGATCTTTTCCCGGGCGGCGAGATCCCGCGGCACATCTGGATGGGAACCTCGGTCGAGAGCCAGGAGGTCGTCTATCGCGTCGACCACCTCCGAAGTGTTCCTGCCGCGATTCGCTTCCTGTCCTGCGAACCGCTCCTCGGGCCGTTGAAGCTGGAGCTCGCCGGCATCAGCTGGGTCATCGTCGGCGGGGAGAGCGGAATCGGCTATCGCCCCATGGAGCCGCAGTGGCCCCTTGAGATCAGGGATCAGTGCGAGGCCGCCGGCACCGCCTTCTTCTTCAAGCAGTGGGGAGGGCGCACCCCCAAGGCGAAGGGCCGCGTTCTCGATGGCCGGACGTACGATGGTTTGCCCGCTCTGGCTGCTGGCTAGAGCGCCAGCCCAGTCTGAGGGTCAGTGTACTTACGCGCTTCGCTCCAGAGTTTTTTCGCCAGCTCGACCTTGCTGAAGAACGCCAGATGGTAGAGAAGACGACCACGGTCTTTCACCGGGTGCATCTCGTCCAGCGCGGTCTCTAGATAGCCGAGCGATTGCATCGCCCCCGCGTATTCCCGAGCGAGGAACCGCTGAAACCGGCCACCCTGCTTCTCTTCAACGGCCCACCTCTCCCGCCACGTGGCGTCACCCAGGAACTCGTCCAACCGTTTGGACTCATCCGCCCTGTAGAGCTCCTTGTTGCGGTTCGCGTCCATGCCGAGAGCGAGCAGAATCAAGAAGTCCATTCTCCTCGCTGCGGCGAGCACCCGGATCGCGCTCAAGCGGATGTTCGTTCCGTACGGATCTGCGAAGCAGAAAGCCAGTGATCCTGGCGGGATTGCGGGAACGATGCTCTGAGCGATCTGGTTCGCGTCGCCTTCGAGGAAGACCACATCAGCCTCGGGTGCCACTCGGCCCACCCGCTCCCGCAAAGCCGCCATCCGCCTGGGATCCGCCTCACAGAATACGTAGCGGTCGAACCTGTGCGCCACCTGCAGCGCGAGCATCGCGGAGCTCAGTACTCTACGGCCCGATTCCTTCAGAAGCGCGTGTCCAGCCCCGGCGAAAAGATCCACGTACACCAGCGTCCACTTGCGGTTCTGGGATTTTGTGAACATCTCGTCGTACATCCAGACGCGGAGATACTTCTCCGCACCCCACTCGCCCACCTCTGGCGTGTGAAGCCCGTCGTCGGGAGCATCAGGTAGGGTGCTCTTCGTCCACACAGTCCCTCCATGGAGGTGCTTGGATCAGTGAAGTGCGCTGACCGGACCGAAGCAGCGTAGCTCGGAAAACGAAGATAGCCCGAAGATAGGCGTGGCACAATTAGGCGGCCGGGTTGCGGAATTCATCCACCGCAACCTGGGGTAGTCGTGCGTCAACAGGCCGCATTTATTGGATACCGATGCTGGAGGGACCGCATGCGGAGCCGCGGCGGCGCCCGCGAGGCGAGCTTTGTGCGTTGCCCCGGCGCGCCAGCTCGCGAAGGATGTTCATCCACGTCACGCACCATGCACTCTCCGATCCCTGCCACGCCGCGCCAGCACATCCACGACACGCTCTTTCCCGCGGCGGGCGAGATGGGACCGTTGTGCCGCGGCAAGGACTGGGCGGCGTCGCCGCTGGGGCTCGTGGAGGAGTGGCCGGAGAGCTTGAAGACGGCGGCGGGGCTGGTGCTGCGACAGGGGATCGCGATGAACCTCTGCTGGGGGCCGGACCTGCTCCAGATCTACAACGACAGCTACCGCGTCATCATGGGCGACAAGCACCCGGCGGGGCTGGGGCGCTCGGTGCTGTGGAGCTGGGCCGAGATCGCGGGGGAGATCGAGCCCCTCTTCGAGCGCGTCTTCCGGGGCGAGACGGTGTACTTCGAGGACCTCCTCCTGCGCGTGGAGCGCCACGGTGTGGTGGAGGACGCGTACTTCACCTTCTCGTACAGCCCGGTCGTGGTGGAGTCGGGGGAGATCGGCGCGGCGCTGATCAACTGCTACGAGACGACGCGCCAGGTGCGCGCCCGCGCCCTGCAGGCCGAGCGCGACCGCCTCTTCGAAGAGCTGCGGGTGGAGCGCGCGCGGCTGGAGTACGTCTTCCAGCGCGCCCCCGCCTTCCTGGCCGTGTTGCGCGGGCCCGATCACGTCTTCGAGCTGGCCAACGACGCGTACTACGGCGTGGTGGGGCACCGGGATCTGCTGGGCAGGCCGGTGCGCGAGGCACTCCCCGAGGTGGTGGAGCAGGGGTTCGTGGCGCTCCTGGATCACGTGCTGGAGAGCGGCGAGCCTCACATCGGCCGCGAGATCCCCATCCAGCTCGCCCGCTCGCCCGGCGGCGCGCCCGAGCAGCGGTACCTGGACTTCTCCTATCTGCCGCTGCTGGAGGCGGACGGCACGCGCTCCGGCATCATCGCGCACGGCACCGACGTCACCGAGCAGGTCCTCGCCCGGCGCGAGGTGGAGCGGCTGCTGCGCGAGAGCGAGCGGGCACGCGCCGAGTCCGAGGCCGCGCGCGCGGAGGCGGAGACGGCCAACCGCGCCAAGGCCGACTTCCTGGCGTCGATGAGCCACGAGCTGCGCACCCCGCTCAACGCCATCGGCGGCTACGTGGACCTGGTGGACATGGGGATCCACGGCTCGGTTACGCCGGCGCAGCACGCGGCGCTCGCGCGGGTCAAGGCGAGCCAGCAGCACCTCCTCACCCTGATCAACGACGTGCTCGCCTTCGCCAAGGTGGAGGCGGGACAGATCGAGCTGGACGTGCAGCCGCTCGTCGCGCGCGAGATCCTCACCAGCGTCGAGCCGCTCGTGGCGCCGCTGGCCCAGGCGAAGAGGATCGAGCTTTCCATCGAGGAATGCGACCCTTTGCTCCGCGTGCTGGCGGACCGCGAGCGGGCGCGGCAGATCGTGCTCAACCTGGTGGCGAACGCCGTCAAGTTCACGCCCGCCGGCGGGTGGATCACACTCGGCTGCGAGGCGGATGGCGCGCGCGTCGCGATCCGCGTGCGCGACAACGGGCCCGGGATCGCGCCGGAGCAGCAGCAGAACATCTTCGACCCCTTCATCCAGGTGGACCGCCGCCTCAGCAACCCGCGAGAGGGCGTCGGCCTCGGGCTCGCCATCAGCCGCGACCTCGCCCGCGCCATGGGCGGCGAGCTCGACGTGAGCAGCGCACCCGGGGAGGGGAGCACCTTTACGCTGCGGCTTCCGGCGGAGAAGTAGGGCCCTCTTCGGCCAGGCGGCTGCCGGTCACCGCCGGAGGGTACGCATCGAGCCACGCCGCGATCCGCCGCGGGAGGACGACCGCGCTCTTCGCTCCCGAGCGCACGGACTCCGCGAGACCCCGCGCGTACAGGCGCGTGACGGCCTCGTGCGTGGCGGCGTACGTGGCCCCCGTGACGCGCGCGAGCTCCGCGATGCTGCGAGGGTTTTCGCGAAGCGCTTCCACGATCTGCCCCTCCACGCTCGCGCCGATCAGTGCGCGAACCCGCAGCTCCGGGCAGTGCTTCAGTATCCAGCGGATGGGGCGGATGGCCGCGGTCTTGAGTGAGATCTCATCGTGCCACAGCCCCCAGCGCGAGAAGAGCGGGAGCGACTGCCCGCGCGCGTAGGCGGCGAGGACCGGGTTCTCCGCGATCTTCTCGAAGAGCACCCGTGGCTCGTCGAGCGGCCTGCAGTACCGCTGCGCCGCCACCAGACGATCCGACGCGGCGATCTCGTTCGCCACCGCGAGCATCGCTCCCGCGACCGCCGAACCGAGCCCGTCGAGCTTCTCCAGAATCCGCCCGAGGCGGCGCACGTCCACCAGCGTGTGGTGCACACCGATCCAGCTCGCAGCGACGAAGAAGAGCCGGTGATCGGCCGGCGCCCGCAGCGCCGAGCGCCCGACCAGCGCCTCGATGTCGACCGCGTGCGCTGCCGGCGGGACCGAGAACCCCGCGCCGACACGCTTCCACTCGGCGGAGATGAGCTGGATCTCCATCTGCGCGTCCATGTTCACGTGTCGCCCTGGTCCAGGTAGAGCTGCATGCGGAGCGCACGGTCGGGCCGGGTGCGCGCGATGCGCCCGAGCTGACCGCGCACGAACGCGATCTCCTCCTCCACCGGATCCATCGCCGAGATGTCCTCGAGGTCCTGGGCACGCAGGGCGAAGCACTTCATCACCAGCAGATCGCGCCGTCCCAGCCTCCTCACGCGTAAGTTGGTGAACAACCCGACCTCCTCCAGCCGCTCGAGGAAGTCAGGCGGAAGCACGTCGGCCCACGCCTTCACGCCGTCGTTGAGCCAGGCACCCGGCAGGTCGCGCTCCTCCGCCACGATCGCGAGCACGTCTTCCAGGTCGGCCAGCCTGGGAGTGGAGTGGATCACGTCTCCATCCTCGGTGCCGCGGTCGATGTACCCGGCCAGGATGAGCGCGGCGCCGCCCGCCAGCACGATCTCCGTGCCGGGGGCGCAGAGCGTGCCGAGCCGCTCGAGTGCCTGGATGAACTCGCTGCGATCCATGGCTTCAACTATATACTTTTTCCTGCACTCCGCACAACCTGCTCCGCGGCGCGGTGGCGTCGTGCTTGCGGGGGTGGGGCAGAGGGCTGTAAATGACGATGCGTCACCACGGGTGGCGCGTCATTCCCGCCGACTCAACCATCGACCACAGAAGACCATGCGCAGACTGATCCCGCTCTTTGCAGCGGTGGCGCTGACCGCCGCCGCCACGCCCGTGAACGCCCAGACCGGCTTCGCGCTGAAGGGGCACTTCCTCTTCAACGAGAGCACCGCCAAGGGCGCCGACCGCGACCGGGAGATCCCCTCTGAGGACGGCTTCTCGATCGGCGCCGAGGTGGTGCTGCCGATGAAGATCGGCATCGGCGTGAGCGCGTACGCCAACGGCCGCGCGCGCGAGGCGGACCTGGAGACGCAGAGCTTCGGGACGCTGGCCGAGGCGAACTACTTCCTGGACCTGCCGGCCATCCCCATCACGCCGTACGCCGGGGTGCACGCGGGGCTCGGGCGCATGACCTACGACGACGTCGGCGACGCCACGCCGGAGATCGAGGACAGCCGCACGCAGCTCGGGTTTCAAGTAGGCCTGCGCCTGCAGCTCACGCGGATGTTCGGCATCGACGCGCAGTACCGCCGCATGAGCGACTCCGCCTCAAACGATCAGAGCCCCGATCTGGAGCGCAACCAGGTGCTGGTGGGGGTGACGCTGTTCTGAGGGTGTGGCGGTCCATCCCCGGCGGTTGAAACCGCTGCAACAACCGCGGGAAACCTGCCTTCGCAGGTTTGGGGCGGGCGGGGTCGTGCCGGGAGGCGGGGTGCTGGCGGCGCGCCGGGGGCTGAAGCCCCCGGCTGGAACCACGGGAAGACCGCTGAAGCGGTCTCGTGCGCCGTACGGTTGCGGTGCAGCGTCGGGCACGGGCGCGGTGAACCGCGCCCCTACAACAGATGCCCGCCATGGGCGGAGTGCACCCTTTCCCCCGCTTGCGGGGGAGAGGGCCGGGGAGAGGGGGAGCCCGCGTGCCCAGACCCCTGCCGGAGGGGCCGCGAGGAACGAGCGGGCGAGGGGCCGCCTCAACCCGTGTTCCGTAGCCCCGCCGAAATCCCGTTGATCGTCCCCGCCAGCGCGTAGTTCAGCTCGTCGCTCTCTTCGCCGGCGCGCTTGCGGCGCAGGAGGCCGACCTGGATGAGCGACATCGGGTCTACGTACGGGTTGCGCAGGCGGATGGAGCGCGCGAGCACCGGGTTCTCCTCCAGGAGCCGCGTCTGGCCGGTGACGAGCAGGATCATGCGGCGCGTGCGCTCGAACTCGTCGGCGATCATCGTGAAGACGCGGTCTCGCAGCGCGGCGTCCGGCACCAGCTCGGAGTAGCGGTGGGCGATAGAGAGGTCTGCCTTCGCCATGCCCATTTCCACGTTGCGCACCAGGTCGTGGAAGAGGGGGAAGGCGGCCATCATCTCGCGCAGCAGCGCTTCGCCGCCGTCGCGCGCGGCGAAGCGCTCGAACGCGTGGCCCACGCCGAACCAGGCGGGGAGCACGTGGCGGCTCTGCATCCACCCGAACACCCAGGGGATGGCGCGCAGGTCGTCCAGGCCACGGCTCTCGCCCCTTTTCGCCGGGCGCGAGCCGATGCGCGCGTGCTCCAGCTCGGCTACCGGGGTCGCCTGCTGGAAGTAGGGGAGGATGTCCGGGTTGCCGTAGACGTGCTCGCGGTAGAACGCGTACGCGTCGGCCGACATCGTCTCCATCGCCTCCT
Organism: Longimicrobium sp.; assembly: GCA_036398975.1. Taxonomy (GTDB): domain Bacteria; phylum Gemmatimonadota; class Gemmatimonadetes; order Longimicrobiales; family Longimicrobiaceae; genus Longimicrobium. The sequence goes on along the minus strand of DASWNZ010000119.1, from coordinate 3,084 downwards.
CCCACCGGTCGTCGTGGGGCGCGGGGCCGGCGCCGCGTGCCAGGACGTCCAGCGAGGCGGCGATCATCAGCTCCAGGCTGCGCTCGGCCAGCACCGTGTCCGCGTACTTCCAGTTGAGCACCTCGCCCTGCTCGGTGATCCTGAGCTCGCCCTCGAAGGCGCCCGGCGGCTGCGCGCTGATGGCGCGGTGCGTGGGCCCACCGCCGCGACCCACCGTGCCGCCGCGCCCGTGGAAGAGGCGCAGGCGCACGCCGCACTCACGCGCCACCTCGTGCAGCGTGCGGTGCGCCTTGTAGATCTCCCAGGTGCTGGTGAGCATCCCCCCGTCCTTGTTGGAATCGGAGTAGCCCAGCATCACCTCCTGCCGCCGTTCCCACGAGTCCAGCAGGCGCGCGTAGTCGGGGCGCGTCCACAGCTCGCGGCAGATGCCGGGGCAGTTGCGCAGGTCTTCGATGGATTCGAAGAGGGGGACCGGCATCAGCCCGGGGTCGTTTTCGGACGCCTGGACGGTGACGCCCGCCAGCTCGGCCAGGCGGACGACGGTCAGCACGTCCTCGACCGACGTGGCGCCGCTGATGACGTACTGCTGGATCGCCTCGGGCGGATAGGCGCGCTTGAGATCGGCGATGGCGCGCATGGTGTCCAGCAGCTTGATCGCGTCTTCCGAAGGCGCTTCGGGGAGCGCTTCGGCGCCGCGGCCCAGGAGCTCGGCGCGGGCGCGCTCGTGGATGCGCGCGTGCTGGCGGATGTCGAGCACGTGCAGGTGGAAGCCGAACGTCTCCACCTGGCGCAGGATGGGGCCGATGAGTAGCCGCGCCAGCCGTTCGCCGCGGTTGGCGACCAGGCTCTCGCGCACCAGCGACAGGTCGCCGAGGAAGGCGGCCGCGTCCGGATAGGCGGCGGGGTTCGCGGGGTCGTTCCGCGCGGCGTTCAGCCGGCCTCCCACGTAGCCCATGAAGCGGCGATACACCTCGGTGGTGGAGCGCGTCTCCGGATGCGGGTCGAGCGAGGGGATCGTCTCCGCGTAGTGGTCCAGCGCCGCGCGCAGTTCCGCGCTGACCTCCACCTGCCGCGTGGAGGCGCTCAGCCGCTCCGTCAGCTCCTCCAGCGCGGCCACGTAGTAGTCCAGGATCGTCTCGCGGGCCAGCTGCAGCGCCTCGCGCGTGACCTGCGGCGTGACGAAGGGATTTCCATCGCGATCGCCCCCGATCCAGGAGCCGAAGCGCACCACCTGCGGCAGCGTGCGCGGCGGGATGGGCTCGCCGTACGTGGCCTCGAAGGCGTCCGCGATCTCGAAGTACAGGCCCGGCAGGGTGGGGATGAGGACGCGCGGATAGTAGTCCAGCCCCATGCGGACCTCGTCGGTCACGGCGGGCTGGCGGCGGCGCACCTCGTCGGTCTGCCAGAGCGCGGTGATCTCGGCGGCGATGGCGGCTTCCTGCAACGCGGCCTCCGCGCCGGTGAGCGGCAGGCGGTCGAGCCGCTCCAGCGATTCGGCGATGCGGCCGCGCTTGAAGAGCACCGTGCGGCGCGAGACCTCGGTGGGGTGCGCCGTGAAGACCGGGACGATCAGGATGCGCGCCATCCACTCAAGCGCCGCCTCCTTGCCGACTCCCGCGTCGCGCAGGCGCTGGAGGGTGCCCCGGATGGTGCCCGCCTGCGACGGCGCGCCCGGCTGGAGTTGCGCCCCCCGGCGGCGGCGCTTGCGGTGCTGCGTCTCCGCGAGGTTGGTGAGGTCGAAGTAGATGGAGAACGCCTTGGTGAGCCGGTACGCCTCGCCCAGCTCCAGCCCGGCCACGATGCGCTCCGCGTCGCGCATGCGGTCGTCGTCGGTGATTCCGGTGCCCTCGTCCTCCAGCTCGCGATGGCCCATCGCCAGGTGGCGGAGCTGCTCGACGGCCTCGAAGAGCGCGTCGCCCTCCTGCTCGCGGATCACCTGGCCCAGCAGCCGGCCCAGCGAGCGCACGTCGCGGCGCAGCGGGGCTTCCTTGAGCCGCGCGTCTTCGGCCGTGAGCTCGGCGAGGCGCTCGGCCTGCGAGTCGGCGTTCCAGAGGAGGTCTTCGGACATTTCGCGGGGTTCGATGGAGGCTTGACGGCCGTCTCAGATACGTGAGTGGACTGCAACTGCCTGGCCTCCGCGTGGTGCCCCGGACGGAACTCGCGGCGCCGCTTCTGGTATTCCGTCGCACCTGCAGGCGACAACGGCAGTCTGCTTCACGAGTTAAGGGGAACCCGCTTCCGGGTTCCTGGAGGGCATATCGTTATGGGAATGGAAGTTTGGATCGGTTGGATGGGCTTCGCGGGGACCATGCTGCTCGTAGCGGTGGGTCTCCTCAATTTTTCCGTCTTCCGCGAGCAGCTCCGCATCGCGCGGGAGCAGATCGACACGGCGCTGCGCCAGCTTGAGCTCGCGCAGCAGCAGCCGGACATGCACCTGATCCAGCGCGCGATCACGGAGACCTCAGACCACGTGCGCCTGCTGGTGGAGCGCCCCTACCTGCGCCCGTACTTCTACGACGACGCGGTTTGGCGTCCTGGCGACGCGGCGAGCGAGGACGAGGTGAAGGCGATGGCGGAGCTGATCCTCAACAACTTCGCGTCGGCGTTGATGCACTCGGCCGCGTTTCCGCAGTACCCGGTGCGCGGCATCGACCGCTCGATCATGTTCCACATGCGCCACAGCCCGGTCCTGCGCGATCAGCTGATGGCCACATTCGACCGCTTCCCGTTCAGCGGCCTCACCTTCCTCTGCCTCAAGCACGAGACGGCGGAGGGCGTCGAGTCCGACCTTCGCGCGCTGATCGACACGGAAGGCCTCGACCGCCGCGAGAAGGAGCGCCGTGAGGAGCTCCTCCAGATCTTCCGCGGCTCCGAGACGCACGAAGCCATGGAGTTCACCGCACTCAGCATGCAGAAGCGCCGCTGACGAACAGCAGGGCTCACGCGGAGACGCGGAGACGCGGGGAGAGAAAGCAAGAACGACAGGGCTCACACAGAGACACAGAGCCACAGAGAGAGAAAAACAGAAGTGGTTCTCTGTGGCTTGCAGTTCCCACTGTGTCCTCTGTGTGAGGCTTTTCTCTG
>DASWNZ010000118.1:0-51335 GCA_036398975.1 Longimicrobium sp. | reverse complement strand
CCTCGCCGGCGAGGCGCGCCGGTTCTGGGGCCTCGGTGACGGGACGATCTCCGATGTCACATTGCTTCTGGAGAATAACGGCGCGGTCCTGACGAGCGGTGAGCTCGCCGCATCCACGTTGGACGCGTTCTCCCAGTGGCGCTGGACGTCCAACGTACCGTTCATGTTCTTCGGTACTGAGAAGGACTCGGCCGCGCGCCACCGCTTCAACGTCGCTCACGAGTTGGGGCACCTGTTGCTCCACCGCTATGTCCCGCAGGTGAAGATCGGGCGCATTGAGCAGCACAACCTGGTGGAGGCGCAGGCGAACCGCTTCGCGGGGGCGTTCCTCCTCCCGGCGGAGCGTTTCCAGGACACGCTCTATGCGCCCACGCTGGACGCAATGCTCGCACTCAAGCCGCAGTGGAACGTATCAGTTGCGTTGATGATCCGCCGCGTGGCCGACTTGGGGATGGCGTCGGACGAGCACGTGAAGCGCCTCTGGATGAACTACACGCGGCGGCGCTGGAAAGGACGCGAGCCGCTGGACGGGGAGGTGGCGGTGGAGCGGCCGCGGCTTCTCCGGCGGGGCGTGGAGATGCTGATCACCAACGGTGTTCAGAGCAAGGCGCAGATCCGCGGCCGCTTCGGGCTCCCGGCAACGGACCTGGAGGACCTCGTGGGACTCCCGCGCGGGTACCTGAGCGACGCGCCGGCGGAGCCGCGCGTGCTGCACTTCCCGTCTATGCCGACGCCGCGCCGTCCAGACAGTCCCGGGCGGAACAACTCTGCCGTGATCCCCTTTCCGACGGATCGGCGCGAGGGATAGGGAGCGTGCCCGGCTTCACACTGGCTCCTGGCGGCCGATTGAGCCGCATACGCGCGATGCAGCATCCGTGTCGGAGAGCGGACAAATAACGCGGCCGCGCGTCCACCGCCACCTGCAACTTCAAATAGGGTCGAATACGGGCGGAGTTATCTCACCGCACCCGCCGACGTGCGGTGGTTCGTTGAAGAACGGATAATTTCGCAGCCGGAGAGACGTCGCCAATCAGCTTACGCACATCTGGATAGAGCCGGTACGGGGTGGGGTACAAACCTGTGCCTTGCAACTTCGAGGGGATTTGCGGAAATTGCGCAGTTCGGTGCGCCGACCTTCCGTAGACCCCCTCGACCGATCTCATTCCTCCTATGTGGTCCGACAACGAATCTGCTGTTGATCTCTACAACGTTCAGCACCTGGTCGCGGCCGTGGCCTCCACGGCCAGGAACCAACGGTTGCTGCCGGTTACCATCAGGGTTTACGGGGACTGGGGGAGCGGGAAGTCGACGGTCGTACGGATGGTGAAAGAGCAGCTCGATCGCGAGGAAGGCACGCTTTGCGTGTATTTCAACGGCTGGCTGTTCGAGGGCTACGAGGACGCCAAAGCTGCCATCATCGGCTCGATCCTGGATGAGCTGGCGGACAAGCGGCGCGCGGTGGAGAAGGCGGGAGACCTGTTCCATCGACTCCGTAGGCGCGTCAACTGGTTCCGCCTAATGGGCTGGGGGATCAAGACCTATTTCAGCGTAAAGGCCGGACTGCCACCTGCGCCCGACGCGATGGGCGTGAGCACTGAGGTGGTCAAGGCCGCCGCAGACGGGATGGAGGGGGTGATCAAGGAGGCGCCGGAGGGCGAGGACAACATCCGCCGTAGCGTGCGCGAGTTCCACGATGACTTCCAAGAGCTGCTGGAGAAGACCGACGTCCAGACGCTGGTGGTCTTCGTGGACGACCTCGACCGCTGTCTCCCCACGACGGTGATCGACACGCTGGAGGCAATCCGCTTGTTCGTGTTCGTGCCTCGGACGGCGTTCGTCATCAGCGCTGATGAGCGCCTTGTCCGCCATGCCGTCCAGACTCAGTACCGCGACCTCGCGGACCCCGATCGCGATCTCGGCCGGGAATACCTGGAGAAGCTGGTGCAGGTGCCGATCCATGTTCCAGCTTTGAGCCGCGCCGATATTGCGACCTATGCTAACCTGCTGTTCGCAGAGCTACACCTGCCGGCCGGCGACTACGCAACGCTCTGCCGCGGGCTGCTTGAGGGCGCCCGCGGGAGCATCGGTACGGAGGTGCTTTTCAGTGGCGCGACGGCAGCCGAAGCCCTGGGTTGCGATGTGCCACAGGCGCTGGCGGAGGATCTCGCGCTCGCCGCGCAAATTGCGGATGTACTCGCGACCAGCACGTCCGGGAACCCACGGCAGACGAAGCGTTTCCTGAACGCGCTCCTCCTCCGTCTGCAGATGGCAGAAGCGCGCGGGGTGCCGCTGCAGAGGCGCATCGCCGCGAAGCTGATGTTGCTGGAATACTACGCGGATGCCACCTTCCGCGCGCTTGCTCGCTGGCAGAGCGCGCAGGACGGCCGGCCAACGGAGCTTGCGGAACTGGAGGCGTGGCGGAGGGCGCAGGACGCGCCAGGCAACGCGGTTTCGCAGACTGCGGACGTGGACAAGCCGAAGGCAGGAGGCGCCCGCAAGCCAGCGGCGAAGCGCGAAGTGTTGGCGCAGCCGGGGCTGTCTCCCCACCTTCTCATCTACACGGCGGACCCGTGGCTGCGAGAGTGGCTTGCACTGGAGCCGCAGCTCGCTGAGGTAGACCTCAGGCCTTATTTCTATTTCGCTCGCGAAAAGGTGGTGGCCTTCCAGTCCGCAGCGTCCCGGCTCTCACCGGCCGCGCGCGCGGTGCTGGCCAAGCTGCTGAACAAGTCCGCCGCGTTTCGGACCAGCGGCGCGAGAGACGCGCGCGAGCTGAATGCCGCCGACGCGTCGGCCGTCCTGACCGCGCTCGGTGAGGCGGCGGACCGCGAGGAGGATATGGAGGCCGATGATTCGGCCTTTCGCGCCATGTTCCAACTGGCCGAGAGCCGGGAGGATCTGGCGCCCGGACTTCTTGCCTACGTTGCGGGGGTTCCCGGGGTTAGGCTCGGGATGCAGACCCCCGCGCGAGTCGCCAACCTCCGCCGACTGGCGGGCATGGAAGGCCCGGTGGATGGCCTTCTCCTCACTTGGTCGAAGGAGGGTGGGAATCCTGGACTCGTGCAGGCCTCAAAGATGATGCTGGAACGAATCCCCCCAGCCGGCGGAACCGCTGGCTCCCCCGATCTCCCGCGCCGCTGAGCCATGGGTACCTCCGCGTCGAACCAGGGCCCGAAGAACATCAACTCGCTGCTGCCACCCTGGGCTCCTGAGCTCGAGGATGATGGCTGCGACGTCCCGGATGATGTGTTCAGTCCTCCCCTGGAAGAGCCGGCAGCTCCGGAGGACACGCCCGGCGCACCCCCGCCCGCGTCTGACCAGCCGCCGGAAGATGCGCCCGCACCGCCAGGGCCGCCGTCGTCGTCGCCCAGCCTCTCCTGGAGCAGTCCGAAGACGCTTCTCGGAAAGCTCGCATCCTCGGGGCGCACCGGTTCCGCAGCCACGCGTGAGATCCGCACGATCGGCCGCAAGTTCGTGCGCGCGCACGGCCGTGCCGGGGCGGCGGCGAACGCCTCGCGCTCGGGGCGCCGGACCGCGATCAATATCGGCGGGGTGCTGGGCGAGATCGCACGGCGCGGCGTGGCCGAGACATTTCGTCGGCTCGGGCTGGAGACGTACCTGGGACAGAGCCCGCGCGTACTGCTCGCGGCGCTCGCGGAGGCGATAACGCCCACGGGAGCGCTGGCGGAGGCCGCCATCGCGCGGGCAGCGGCGGTGGACGCCCTCGTCGACCTCTTCAAGCGCTACGATGTCGAAGGCCGCGGCGCCGAAGCGCTGAACGCGCTCGATTCCCCGGGCATCGCCGCGACGATGCAGCACTTCGTAGCGGCGTACATCAATGGCCGACTGGTAAACGCCCTCTCCATCAAGATCGAGGAAGAGGCGCTCTCTGCGCAGCATGCGGTCAGATTAGAGCGAGACATCAAGGAGTTCGTGATGCAGACCGTCCGGCTTGACTTCGGCGAGCAGGATCTAAGGCGGCTAGATTGGAACTCCCCGGAGGCGGCCGCACTGGTCGACCGGATCGTATACGATGGCTTCCGGCTGCTGGAGGTGGCCCGATGATCCACCACATCGTCCTCCGCACAGGCGGGCGGGACGCGTACGTCCCGCTGCAGACCGGGCCCGAGGAGGCAGTCGTGCCGCTCTCCGTGGAGCCGATCTCCGGTCTACCGCACGTTGGGATGGACGCAAACGTTTGGGAGACGCTGGATCACTTCTCGCTGACCGCCTCCGCGTCCGCTGTCGAGTTGTTCCGCGCCGCTGCGGCAGTCTACGCTGCGGATCTCAGGGTCCCACGGAGGCGGGGTTACGACCGGTGGACGCGCGAGTTCGTGCTGCATCTGCCTGTAGCCGATGTCGCGACCTGGGAAGGAGTTACCACGCCGTTACGGCGGCTACTCGAATTTCTGAGTGGTGACCGTTGGGAGGTCCGCTTCCGTGAGGCTGCATACCCACAGCCCCCGCGCAATGCGAAGGAATTGGCGAAGGGGGGCGTGCTGGAAGCGGACGCGGTCTGTCTCCTCTCGGGCGGTCTGGACTCCTTCATCGGCGCGGCCGAGGCGCTCGCCGGCGGGAAAAAGCTGGCGCTTGTCAGCCACAACGCGAAGGGCCACGACCGCTTTTCGAGCCCGGCGCAGAAGGAACTCGTTAAGGGACTGGCGGTCCGGTTTGGCCCTGATAGCCTGCGGCACGTGAGGTTTCGGCTGAATCCTCCGCCGCCCGACGGGCAGGTCACCGGCAAGGAACCTTCGCAGCGCAGCCGTTCCATCCTGTTCATCGGGCTGGGCATCCTGGTCGCGTCGTGCCTCCAGTCAGGCACGCCGCTGCTGATCCCCGAAAACGGGTTCATCAGCCTGAACGTCCCGCTCACGTCGGCGCGTCTGGGAAGCTACAGCACGCGCACAACCCATCCATACACCCTCGACCTGTTGAGGAGCGTGCTCGGGGGACTCGGGATCGACGTCCCACTCGTGAATCCATATCGCTTTGTGACGAAAGGGCAGATGCTGGAGCGGCTGTGTGCGGCCGAGGCGGAGCTCGTGCGGGCGCTGGCGGTCGAGAAGACGAACTCGTGCGCGCACCCGAACGAGCGGAACCACGACCGCGGGCGGCCGCAGCCTCACTGCGGCTACTGCGTACCCTGTCTGATCCGGCGTTCGGCGCTGGACGTGGTCGGGCTCGACCACGGGAGCCAGTACCGTTACGACGTGCGCACGGAACGCGCACTGCTCAGTGGCGACCGGTCCAAAGACATCATCGCGGCAGAGATCGCACTCGCGCGCGCCGCCGACCATGCTGACATCGACGACGTGCTGCGGTCGGGCCCGATCCCACCGTCCGAGGCGGAGGAGTACACGGTTGTCTACCGAAGTGGGCTAGACGAGGTGGCGCAGCTCCTTCTCGGACGCCCGGTAGCTGCGTGAGCCCTTCGCCGACGGGTGCGGCTCCGCTGGTTGATACACACTGCCACGTGGATCTCTTTCCGGACCCGAAGGCGCTCATTGCACGGGCAGAGCGTAGCCGCACATACTGCATCGCGGTGACGAACACGCCGTCGGTATTCGAACCGATGGAGCGGCTGGCTGCCGGAAGCCGCTACGTTCGTGCGGCCCTCGGCTTCCACCCAGAAGTGGTCGCGGCGCGGAAGCGCGAGGCCGCACTCCTGGGCGACCTCGTTCCGCGGGCACGGTACATCGGGGAGATCGGGCTGGACTATGTCACACCGAACCAGAGCGAGCGGGCACTTCAGCGGGACGTGCTTTCGCGCATAATCGAGCTGTCGGATGCGCACGGCGGCCAAGTGCTGACCGTTCACAGCCGACGGGCCGCAGATGATGTCGTGGATGCCTTCGGGGCGACTTTCCGCGGGACGTGGATCCTCCATTGGTATTCGGGTTCGGCGAAGACGCTGCGCCGTGCACTGTCGCACGGCGCGTTCGTCTCTGTAAACCCAGCCATGGTCCGGTCCGAGGGTACTCTGCGGTGGTTGCGCGAGGTCCCGCGTGAGCGCCTGCTGACCGAAACGGATGGACCATTCGTCTCCATTGGCGATACGGCGGCGGAGCCGTCGATGGTCCTCCACGCGCTGGAGGGGCTCGCCAGATTGTTCGCGATGGAGGTGGAGGAAATGCGCACGCTGATCTTCGCAAACTTCAGCACGGTTCTCGAACGTGTGCCGGGGATTGCCTCAGCCGGGAAGGAGTTCGGCTAATGTGGGACTACGCGGAGGCCGGTCGACTCGTAACACTGGACACTGCGGGGGTGACGGAGTGTATCTACTGCCACGCTTCAATGCTCCGTCTGCAAGCCCAGAGGCTGGAGGCCAAGGTTGGGGATGAAGTGATGCTCGCGCAGCCGGCGCTCTGTCAGGCCTGCGGGTGGTGGAACGTCTACCGCGTCCACCAGAACTACATTCCCCGTACTGCAGGGTTGGCCGAAGGGTACTCGGGCACCATCGGATCCCTGATGGAACTCGACCTCGCGGACATCTCCGTACCGCTCTCAGAGGTCCGGCAGTATCTGCTTGCGAAACAGGAGGAGCTTTACTCGGTTCACCCACGGGTTTTCGAGGAGGTCGTCTGCAGCATCTTCAAGGATGTTGGCTGGGATGCCCGGGTCACGGCTTACGCTGGTGACGACGGGATTGACGTGGTGCTGGATGGGCCCGATGGAGCGACGGTAGGAGTGCAGGTCAAGAGGTACGGTGCGCAACGGAAGATCGAGGCGGAGCAGATCCGCTCGTTCGCGGGGGCGTTGCTGCTGGACGGTCGTACGAGGGGTGTGTTCGTGACCACTTCCGATTTCCGGAAGGGCGCGCGTCGTGCCGCGGCAAAATACGCGACGAAGGGGTATCCGATCGAGTTAGTGAACGCGAGCGGGTTTCTAGAAGCTCTTGGAATCGCGCAGATCACGAAGTTTGAGATCAATGACGAGCGGATTACTAAGTATGTACTATCCGTTGGCCACCACCTCGGGAGTGGGGTTCACAAGGAGTTTGTTCCCGGGGAGGATCTTACGGAACGCCCGATCGCCATACAGACGCACACTCGGGATGAATTGATCGAGCTTTATGGCGAAGCAGCGGATCATACGGATCCTAGCCACTAGTTGGTGTGAGTCGGTGATAACGCTGCCAGTCAGGCCAAGCGACGAAGGGGCCGCGCGTACGGCCCTCTCGTCGCGTCACCGCACAGACTTGGCGCTGCAGGTGACCAGCGGTACCATGTTGTCGCACCCCACCCTCTCGTGACGGCAGCTACCTCCTCACGATGCCGGTGAGACGAACGCGTCGTTCTCCACGTCCGCTTCTCAGCATGGGGTACTCACCCGGCCCGCATCAGCTCGGTGCTCGAGCGAAGTGCTCCCAACGCACTGTCAACCTGGTCTTGGAGCTGCGCCGCAAGATCGGCGCGCAGCGCCGCACGGCGGATCAGCGCCCAGGCATGAGGGACCGTCCCCTCCTCCGCAAAGCGGGCAGCAGCCCATTCGACTTTCCGGACCGCGTGCGACAGACGTGTTTCCTCCGCCTCAGCGAGTAGCTCGGCCACACGTGGCAACCGATTGAGGTGCTGCTCGATTAGCGCAGCATGCCCGGCGCGACGCGCGATCGCGGCGCGTGTGAGCCGCACCGGTCGCGTGGGTAAGGCAAGCATCGCGGCTGCGGCTTCGCGCACAAGCCCTGCCACTTCCTGGTCCCGAGCATTCCAATCCACGCGCGACCGCGTCGCCTTCGGCGCAAGGCGTGAGGGACGGTGGTCGTCGAGCCACGTACGTGCGTAGCGGTACAGGTGCGAGTACGCTGCCGGGGCGCGTGCGCGTAAGGCCTGAACCCCGTCTGTGGGGTAATCGGCACGGAGGCGGAGCCACGTGGCCTTGTGCCCAGGCGTGGCACCCTCCGAGGCAACCAGGCGCCGATCTGCGCGCGCTCTCACCTCAGGGGCCCATTGCGCACGCCACACCTTTAACCGAAGCGCGTGCTGCTGAACGCTCTTCTCACTCACACCCAGCTCACGCGCAATTGCGCGCAGGCTCACCGACGCATCTGCCACCCGCTCGCACAGCCGCGCCTCCCAGACCGGTCCATAGGCAAGCACGTGCGGACGGTGTCCTGGTCGCACCGCGGGCCGGAAAATGAAGCCGCAGCACGAGCACCGGTGGTCGTTGCCGCGCGCGCGTGCCGCGCACCGCTCGCCGCGCTGTGCCGAATCGCACACCGGGTTCGGACACGGTACATCTGGCCGTTCTTCCGGACGGGCATGCGCCGGGGCCGCGGTTAGAAAGAAGTCGCGCGCGGACAGCCCCAGGAAGCGGACCAGCAGGATGTGGTGCAGGGGGTGCTGCGCCCCGCGTCCCTTTCGCACCAGGCGCGCGAGCCAGTCGTGCTCCCCCGTCTCCGACCGCAGATGGCATCCCAATCCGGCGAGCGTCCGTGCTCCGTACGCGGCGACGAACGCTTCGCGGAGATCGCCGACACGAACTTGGAGGCGCGAACGCATCCATCCGCCTGCCTCTAGCGCGGCGCGATACCGGGCGCGCAGGGCGGATGCACCTTCCGTGTGTATTTCCCCGGACAGTAGCCAAGCGGTGTCCTCGGCCAACTCGCGCAGCAGCGTGTGGTTTGCGGTCGGTGGGACGAGCGGAGCGCCGGCGCCACGGGCATTCGCCAGGCAGTGGAACGCGTGACGGCTGAACGGGTCCCGGCGCCGCACGGTGCTGCGCCAGAGCACCGCGTCGTGCTCCATGCACACCCAGACTCCCGGCAGCTGGTGGGCGCGTCGCCAGTAAGGCTCGCCGTGCTCGGCCTCGTCCCGATCCAGGCATTCCGGGCAGAACTGCAGGTGGGTAGGCGTTGGCACGGGGCTGGCGCGGATCCCCAGGATCTCCGCGAGCCCGCCCGCGCCCGTGGCGCGCATGCGGCGGAGCGCATCCTCGACCCGATCGGCGGCGACGAACCGCGCGTAGTACGGCAGCGTCGTGTGGTGCCGCACCAGGTCCGCGACCCGGTATGGATGCCCAGGCGCCAAGCGGTCCAGCAGCGCGCCGATTCGGCCGGGGAGCTCCACAACGGCGGTGATGGTGCTACGGCCGAACGTGGTGTTGAGCACCGTGCGCTGCGATGGGAAGCGCACTCGGTCCTGATAGCGGGCCAGGACGCTGTACAGCAGCTCGTCCGGCAGCGGCGTGGGGAAGAGCGCGCTCACGCCTCCACCTCCCGCTCCGCTTCCAACTCGTCCCCGCAGAGGGCGTAGAACGGGCACGACGCACAGGCGCGGCGGTCCGCGCCGGCCGCAAGCGGAAATGCCTCGCGGGGGAGCGGCGCGTTCGTCTCAGGGTCTGCCACCAGGGCGTGCATGGCGGCGACGCTGTCCCGGATCCGCTCGGCCGCACCCAAGAGGTCCAGGCGCGTGATCTCGCGTATCGTATCCTCGCCGGAGGCCAAGTTCACGACGCGCCCGAACCACTCCCCCTCCCGGAATCGAAGCCCCAGCGCCTTCCGGCAGTAGAGGGCGTACGTGGGGATTTGCAGGTCCGCGTCCGCGTCCTCTCCGGTCTTCCAGTCCACGATCACCACCCGGCGCCCGCCGGGGCGGTAGACGAGGTCCGGGCCTGCATACACGGGCCAACCGGCGTGAACGAACGCCTCGGGCGTGTCCGCGACGGCAATCCATGCCGGCCGGCACGCCTCCAAATCCACCCAGATCGCGGCCTCAGCGAGATGCCGCAGGCATGTGCGTGCCTTAGCCGCAGCATGGACCAGCGATGAGCCGTCCCGCCTCCCGCTGTACCACACTTCGCGGAGCATCATCACGCGCTTCGGATCTCGCCGGAACGCGGCCCGATGGTGCGAGCCCAGGACCGCGCGGTTCAGCGCATCCGACACGTGCGCGACCATCGCGTCGAACCCGGCGCGCGGCTCCCGTCGGCGCGTCGCGATCACGGCGTCGCGTGCGCAGCCATGCACCGCGCTTCCCAGGACCTGCGGGAGCGTGGTGAGGTGCTTCAGCAGGTATGCCTCCCGCGCTACCGCCGGCGCCGAGGAGACCCACCCGTTGTGGCTACCGTAGTACCGCCAGTAGTATGCGCGGGTGCACTCCAGGAGGCACCGGTCGCGGGAATGCGACCAGCTGAAGCTGGGGTGAGGGGAAGGCTCGTACCGCATCGCGGCTCCAGGAGACTAGTACCGAAAAAAACACGAAAGTACGGTACCCAGGAACCGGCCTGCACGTCAAGTGCGTTCTAAAACAACAACTTGCGACTAGCCGACTTTATTCCTACGAGGGTGTTCGCGGCCTTCGGCGGGGGTGCGGTCACTAGCCAACTTTATTTTTTCTTTTGCTGACCCGAAACCCGCGGGATTGCTCATTTGCACCTAGCCGACTTTATTACTAGGACACACAGCAGTTCGGCAGCAGGCCCAACCGCAGCGAAGACGCCGCCCCTCGGAAGAGGGGCGGCGTCTTTTCTGTGCTCGCCGAAGCAACGCGGGCATCCTGTGCTGCCCGCCCGCGACGTATCTTCTCATTCATCCAGCGTGTGACCCCGCCGGCGACACACCCGCTGTAACATCGCCCCCGTGTCGTGCCATTCATGGGGTGTTCACCGACGGCCACCATCCTCGCGCCAGAGAATGCCACTCTCCTCCCTCACGGTGGTCAGCAACGACCGCATGGCGACTGATCGCGAAGACCCGGTCGCGGCCGCGCGTGCGGGTGCGGCGGGGGGCATCGAGGCGCTGTACCGGGCGCATGCCCCCCAGCTGCTTCAACTCTCCGCCCGGCTGAGCGGGTCCGCGGCGGATGCGGAGGACGTCGTCCACGACCTGTTCGTGCGGCTTCCCGAGTTCCTCGCGCGGTACGAAGAGCGGGGGCAGCTCGGCGCGTGGCTCCGCGCGCTGACGGTTCGGCTCACGCTGGACAGGCTCCGGCTGGAGCGGCGCCGCTTCTCCCTACTGGCGGCGTTCCCCGGGCGCTGGGCCGCACACCAGGAGGCGCCCACGGGGGAAGCCGTCGACCTGGAGCGGGCGCTGAAGGCCCTCTCGCCCACGCACCGTGCCGTCTTCGTGCTGCGCCAGATCGAGGGATACTCCTACGACGAGATCTCGTCCAGACTCGGAGTGACACCCGGAGCCGCACGGGTGCGCTACCTGCGCGCGCTGCGCCATCTCCGCAACCTGATGAAGGGCACCCGATGATGCCGATGATGCACCCCAACCTGGCGGATCTGGCCGACTACTCCGCCGGAGATCTCTCCAACGAGCGCCGGGACTCGATCGCGGCGCACCTGCCAGGCTGCACCCAGTGCCACGAGTCGCTCGAGTTCGTCCGCGGGCTCGCCGTGGAGAGCTCCGCGCCGGCCGCGGGGCCTACGCCCGACTATCTGCTCGCGCGCATCCTTGCGTCGCGCGTAGAGAGCCGGCACGCGGTCGTTCGGCCGATCCCCGCCGCACGGCCACGTCTCCACTTCGCACGCTGGGCGGCCGCGGGGGCGGCCGCCGCGGTGCTGGCGGGGCTGGCGATCCGCTCGTCGGAGCTGAGCGCGGCGGAGCGCGAGAGCGTGCTGGAGATCTCGCCGGCACGCCCGGAAAGGGGCGACACGCTGCGGATTCGCTATACCCCAACCGCGGGCACGTTCACCGGCTTCCAGAGCCTGGTTCTGCGGGCGCGCATCCGCACGCCGCAGGGCACCGACCGTGACGACGGCGTACCCGCCCTGCCGGTGGCGACGCTGCGGCGGAACCGGGACGGGGTCTTCGCCGGCACGTTCGTTTTCCCCGATTCGGTGGTATACGCCGCGCTCGCCGTCGAGGACTCCACGGCCGTTCGGGTGGACGACCGCGGCGGCCGCCCGTGGGAGGTCCTCGTCCACGCCGGCGACACGATCCCCACGTTCGCCGCGCTCCGGCAGCGCACGAACGACCTGGCGGGAAGGGACTGGGAAGAAGCCTACGCGACCGCGCGCCGGCTCGCCCGGGCCTACCCGGGGGAGCTGGTCGCATGGACGACGCTGGCTTCCTACGAGGGGTGGCTGCGCCCGGCAACCGCGAACCAGTACCGGCCCAGGATCGCCGCGATGACCGCGGCCGCGAAAGGGAGGCCCCGGCTCCCGTCCGCGGAGATCGGAATGATCCTTTTCGATGCCTGGACGCGGACGTGGAAGGCTGGCGCCACCCGGGCGGACACCGCCGAGCTGGAGTACTGGTGGGGGCGCATCCTGCGCGAGCATCCCGGCCACGAACAGATCGCGCAGCGCATCGCGATCGACGTGGACCGCGCGAACCGCGAGCGGCCGCGGGTCGTGCTCGACTCGCTGGAGCGGGCATACCCGGCGCTCAGGGCATCCGGCAGGCCCATCCACTCGAACTTCCTTTTGACGGGTGAGATGGCCGCGGAAGCCGCGGGCGACGACGCCGCGTATCGCCGCTGGATGGAGCGCAAGCACGCCGGCACGCCGGACAGCGCCCGCGCTCTGGCCCTCGCCCTGGCGTCGCGCCCAAGCCTGCGCGCGGAGGGGATAGAAGCGCTGAGGCGGATCCTGGCTCGTCCGGACACGGAGAGCGTGCGGCCGAGAGCCCTGGAAGAGGACGCGCGAGAGTACCGCTGGATGCTGCTGGACGAGCGCCAGCGCGCGAACGCGGTGCTCGGACGCGCCCTGCTGGCCGCGGGAGACAGGCGCGGCGGACTGGAAGCGCTGGAGCGTGCCGCCGCCGTCGGGTGGCACGCCGGGGTGCTGCGCGACGTCGCCGCCGCACATGCGGCGCTGGGCCACGGGAACGAGGCCGCGGCCGCGGGAGCCCGACTGGTAGTGGATCCCCGCACGCCGGCCGCCGAACGCGATTCGCTGCTGGCCGCGGGGGCCGCCCGGCTGGGTGCCGAAGCCTGGTCGCGCACCGT
The DNA here is from genome assembly GCA_036398975.1 of Longimicrobium sp. GTDB lineage: Bacteria > Gemmatimonadota > Gemmatimonadetes > Longimicrobiales > Longimicrobiaceae > Longimicrobium. The sequence goes on along the minus strand of DASWNZ010000118.1, from coordinate 38,445 downwards.
AACGAGCGCGCGCGAGGAGATGATCCGCCGGACGCTGGAGCGGAGCACCCCGCGCGCGATTCGCGGGCGCGTGCGGCTGGCCGCGGCGGATGGAAGGACCAGAGAGCTGAGGGAGCTGACGGCCGGACGGCCGGCGGTGGTGGTGTTCTGGTCGCGCCACTGCGGCCCCGCACGCAGAGCAGCGCGCGCCATCGACAGCATCGCGGGGGTCCTGCGCCGCGACGGAACGCCGGTGGTGCTGGTGTTGAACGAGACCCTCTCCCCGGAGGTGCAGAAGGAGCTGCGCGATCTCGGCCTCACCCTTCCCGCGTTCAGTGAAGTCGAAGGTTCCGCGACGCAGGCGTTTGTGAACTCCGCCACTCCCTCGTACTACGTGCTCGACGAGCTCGGCCGCATCCGCTTCTCCAGCGCGCCCGACCTGAAGACGGTGCTGCTGCAGGTGGCGGTGCTGCGCGGTGACGACCCGGCCAGCCGGAACACCAGGGTCGCGCAAAGGCCGTAACGGAAGTCTCACACAGAGCCACAGAGGGCACGGAGAGAACCACAGAAGAGGTTCTCTCTGTGCCCTCTGTGACCTCTGTGTGATGCTTTTGCTGTTGTCTCAGCGCGTGGCGCCTACGACCCAGTAGAGGCCGGGGCAGCGCGTGGCCGCCACCTCCGCATCGGCGGGCGTCAGGCCAGTGTAGTCGGCGGAGGGCACCTCGCCGCCGCCGAAGCGGAACCCCCCTCCCACACGTCCGACGGCGCGGCCGCCGGGAGCCTCCACGTCCAGACCACCGTCGCTTGCGACGAGGCTGAATCCGTTCGGCCACACGACCGTGTGTCCGGTGTTCAGCCGCAGGCAGCCCTCCTCGTCCCGCTTCACCGCGCCGGCGTACAGCGCGTCCATCGTGTAGCCCGCGGGCTGGGCCTGGGCGAGGAAGACGGTGCTGGACGGATCGTCGGCCCGGGTGATCCGCGGGGTGATGGGGTCCTCGGCGGAGCATGCTGCCGCCACGAGCACGGCGATGCCGGCCAGTGCGAGGCGCGGAAGCGGGCGTCGGGCGGCGGTTCCTGCGGATGGTGCCATCGTCGGGTCTCTCGGCATTTGATGGTGGAGGGATGGGACGTTGGAAGAAGCGCCCGAAGCCGAAAGTCCGTGACATTCGAAGGGCGAGCGGGACAGAGGGCGGTGTGGGCGGTTGGATTCGGGGTTCGAGCGGTGGAATCTCCAGTGCGCGCGGGGCGGTTCGTCGGGACGCCCTTCCCCTGCGGCGCATCAAGACTCTTGCGCGCGTTATGGTGATATGGTTACATATATCAGCAGTCAGGTGGCACCCGGCGCCGAGGAAGAGAACCTCGCCCCGCTTCACTCCGGAGGAACCTCGACGCATGGCCGACCGCGAGTGGAACGATGGCCAACCGATCTATCGGCAGCTTCGCGACCTGGTGGCGGCGATGATCCTCGACGGGGGGTTGATGGAAGGGGAGCCGTTGCCGTCGGTGCGGCAGGTGGCGGCGGAGTACCGGATCAATCCCATCACGGCGATGCAGGCCTACCAGCGGCTCGTGGACGAGCGCGTGGTGGAGGCGAAGCGAGGCCGCGGGATGTTCGTGAACGCCGGCGCGCGCCAGGTGCTGCTGCACCGCGAGCGCACGCGGTTCCTGACGGAGCAGTGGCCGCGGACGCTGGCTACCATCCACCGGCTCGGCCTGGCCGCGCAGACGCTGCTCGATGGGAAGGCGATGGAGATCACGGGGCCGGAGTGCACCGCGGAAGCGGGCGGCCCCACTCACCCACAACCAGCAACTGACCGATGATCGCTGGAACTTCTTCGATGCCGCGGCGCGTGCCGGCGAGAGCCGCCGCGGGCGGGCCCGCACGGGCGAGCCGGGCCGCGAAATCCGCGCTGGACTGGTCGGCGCGCCTGTGGGTCGTGGTAGCGGGCGCGGGCCAGCTCGTCTTCCTGTTCTACATCGCGGTGCTGTACGGGAGCGCGGCGCTGGGCGGCGACCCGGCCGCGTGGAACAAGGTGATGCCCAAGGGAAACGTGCCGGGCGACACGGCCGGGAACTTCGCGGTCGCCATGCACGTGCTTCTCGCCGCGGTGATCACGGGGGGAGGGCTGATCCAGCTCGTACCGCAGCTGCGCAGGCATGCCCCGGCGCTCCACCGCTGGAACGGGCGTCTCTACGTCGTCACCGCCTTCGTGATCAGCCTGGGCGGGCTGTACATGGTGTGGGTCCGCGGATCGGCCACGGGGGGTGTGGCGATCTCCCTCAACGCCGTGCTGATCATGTTCTTCGCGGCGATGGCGTGGCGCCAGGCGCGGATGCGCGGCTTCGGCGCTCACCGGCGCTGGGCGCTCCGCCTCTTTCTGGCATCCAGCGGGGTGTGGTTCATCCGCATCGGGGTGATGGGATGGATCCTGGTGAACGGAAGGCCGGTGGGCTTCGATCCGGAGACGTTCACGGGCCCGTTCATCACCTTCTGGAGCTTCGCGTCGTACCTCCTGCCCCTGGCCGTGCTCGAGCTGTACCTGCGGGCGCAGGAGAGGGCGGGGAACCGCGGACGGTTCGCCATGGCCGCGACGCTGGCGGTGCTGACGGTCGCGACGGCGATCGGGATCTTCGCCGCCACCATGGGCATGTGGCTCCCCGCGCTCTAACGCCGGTCCCGCCGTGCCGCCGGGTGCAGAGGTGGAGCTCTGCGTGGCACAGTTGACACGAACACTCACGCGCGGCCGGAAGATTCCCGGCGCGCCTAACCGAATGGAGATCATCATGTACAGCTCTTCCACCGCCGGCGCCGCGGGCGCCGGGTTCGCAGCACACGCCCCCGCCTCGACGCCCGCACGTACCTCGCCGGGCACGCGCGCTAGAGTCGCCGGAGGCCTCTGGCTGGTGGTGATCGTCACCGGGATGTTCGCCGTCTTCGCGTTCGGCTCGCTGATCGTGAACGGAGACGCGGCGGGCACGGCGGCGAAGATCCGCGGATCCGAGACGCTCTTTCGGCTCGCTTTCGCCGCCAACCTGGTGGCGGGGCTGTGCTACATGGGCGTGACGGTCCTGCTGTACGACCTGTTCAAGCCGGTGGGCAGGAGCGCGTCGCTGCTCGCGGCGTCCTTTGGCGCGGCGGGGGTGACGGCGGGTGCGGCCGCCTCGCTGTTCAGCCTCGCGCCGCTCGCGCTGCTGGGCGACGCGCCGTACCTGGGCGCATTCACGGGCGCGCAGCTGGAGGCGCTCTCGCAGGTGGCGCTGCGGCTGGCGGGGCAGGGCTCGCAGATCGGGATGGTGTTCTTCGGGTGCCAGTGCTTCCTCGTCGGATGCCTGATCGTGCGGTCGAGCCTGGTTCCCCGCGTCATCGGCGCGGTGCTGGCCGTGGGCGGATTCAGCTACGTGGCCAACGCGCTGGCGTTCTTCGTGTCGCCGGCGGTGGGAGCCCAGCTGTCGCCGTTCGTGATGCCCGCCGTGTTCCTGGGAGAGGGTTCGCTGTCGCTGTGGCTGCTGGCCAGGGGCGTGAACACGGCCCGCTGGCAGGAGCAGGCCGCGCGGAGCTGAGCCCGGCGGCGCGGCCGCACCCGCCGGCGAAAGGCGGATGACGGGACTCTTGCGCGCTAGGGTGATATAGTATAGTATATCAGCAGGTCGCCGTGAGTGGCCTCCGTCCGGCCTGGCTGGATGGCTCCCGAATCAACCAATCCCTGTTGCGGAGACAGTCTCATGCAGCGCTTTCTGATCGCAACCCTGGCCCTCTCGGTGCTGAGCGGCGCGGCCCAGCTGCCCGGCCAATCGGCACCCGTCCGCAACACGCCCGTGCAGCTTCCCGCCGCGGGCAACGGCGAGATCCGCGGCGTGGTGGTGGACGCCGCCGGCGCGCCCCTCGCCTCGGCCAGCGTATCCGTGCTCGACCGCGCGGATTCCACCCTTGTCGCCGGGGCGGTGGCGCTCCGCGACGGCTCGTTCCGCGTCGCGGGGCTGCCGGCCGGGACGTACTACCTGCGGGTGAGCGTGCCGGGGTACGGCACGCACGTCGGCGGGAGCCACACCGTCGCCCCCGCCGCGCCGCGGGCCGAGGCGGGGCGCATCCGGCTGGCGCGGAGCGCGGTCGCGCTGGAGGGGATCGTGGTCACCGGCGCGCGGCAGGCGGCGACGATGACCGCGGACCGCAACGCCTACCGGACGCGCGACGTGGCGCCCGCGGCCACCACCGCCTCGGAAGTGCTGGAGACGATCCCCTCGGTGCAGGTGGACGGCGAGGGGCGCCTGAGCCTGCGCGGCAACGAGAACGTGGTCATCCAGATCAACGGCCGCCCTTCGCCGCTGCGGGGCGAGCAGCTCGCCGGCTACCTGCGCCAGCTGCCCGCGCGCACCATCGAGCGCGTGGAGGTGGTGCCCAACCCCTCCGCCAGCCAGGACCCGGACGGGATGGCCGGCATCGTCAACATCGTCCTGAAGCAGAACGCGCAGCTGGGGGTGAGCGGGGGCTTCACGCTGAGCGCGTCCACGGCCGTCAGGTACGCGGGGACGGGGAACTTCGGATACCAGAAGGGCCCGGCCACCCTGGTGGCGAGCTACGGGTTCACCAGCGACGACCGGGCGCAGTCGGGTGTCAACGACCTCACCCGGCTGGGCGCGGGGCGGGCGCCGCTCTCGTACACGGAGCAGGACGTCCGCGGCTCGCGCGTGAACCGTGGGCACAACCTGAACGCCAGCCTCGACTACCGACTTAACGGCCGCGACGTGCTCTCCAGCGCCCTGCTGCTGAACCTGCGCGGGACGGCGAACGAGTCGTTCAGCGGGTACAGCGTGCTGGACGGCTCGCGGCTGCTGCTGGACTCGTACGAGCGCGTCCGCGACGCCGACGGGGAAGCGTCGATGGCGGACTACACGCTGGCCTTCAAGCGGACGCTGGAGCCGCGGCGGCACGAGCTCTCCGCCGAGGTGCGCGTGAGCGGCAGCCGCGAGGCCGACCACGCCTCGCTCTGGAGCCTCGCCACTCCGGCCGCCGCCGCCCACGACCTGGAGAGCACCCGAACCAACGTGCGCTCGTACCAGGTGGGGGCGCAGGTGGACTACGTGCGCGGCCTGGCCGCGCGCACCCGGCTGGAGACGGGGTACAAGGGCACCTTCCGCTCGCTGGAGCGGGACTTCACGCTGCTGCGCGACCCGGCCGGAACCGGCGACTGGGTCTCCGCCGGCCTCAGCAACGGCCTGGAGTTCTCCGAATCGGTGAACGCCGTGTACGGAACGGTGAACCAGGGCGCGGGGAAGCTGGAGCTGCAGGGCGGGCTGCGCGCCGAGTACGCCGGCCGCGACTTCGCGCTGGCGGACGCGGACGAGCGCTTCCCCTACCAGTACGCCAGCTTCTTTCCCAGCGCGATGGCCAGCTACGCGGTGAACGACCGCACGCAGGTGAAGGCGAGCTACTCGCGGCGCATCCGGCGCCCGGGAACCCAGGAGCTGAACCCGTTCCCCTCGTTCTTCGACGCGCAGATCGTCTTCCGGGGCAATCCGCGGCTGAGCCCGGAGTACACCGACGCCTTCGAGGTGGGAGTGCAGCGGTCGGGGGAGCTGGGCACGCTCCAGCTCTCGCCCTTCTACCGGCGCACCAGCGACGTGATCCGCTTCATCGCCAACACGGCCGACACCATCGCGGGGCGCGAGGTCACCTCCATCAACTTCACGAACATGGACTCGGGGAGCTCGTGGGGCACGGACCTGAACGGCACGCTGCGGCTGGGCACCGCGTTCAGCGGCATCGCCAACGTCAACGTGTACAAGATCGTCACGGAAGGGGGGAGCGGCGAGGCGAGCCTTTCGTCCGAGTCGGTGACCTGGTCGGCGCGGCTCAACGGCACCGCCAACCTGGGCCGGCGCACTTCGGTGACGGGGATGTACTCCTATCGCGCGCCGATCCAGCTGGAGCGGGGCCGCTTCGAGCCGATGGGGTTCGCCGACCTTTCCGCGCAGCACAGGCTGCGGGGCGACAAGGTGAACGTGACGGCGCGGCTCTCGGATGTCTTCAACACCCAGAAGTTCCGGGCGCTGCTGGGCGACGACAACCTGATCCAGCTGACGGAGCGGGCATCCACCTCGCGCGCGCTGCACCTGTCCGTCCAGTACAACTTCGGCAGGGTGCCGGCCACGCGCCCGCGCCCGGTCACGCCCGCCGAGGCACCGTCCCCGTTCCCCGGCTGAGCGGCGCGCGGGGCGAACGGTGATGGCGGCGGCGCGGAGCCCGGAAACGGGGCACCGCGCCGCCGTGCGTTCGCCCGCCCTTGCGCGTGATATGGTGTTGCCGGTAGATAGAACATCGTATCGGCTGGCTCCGCGCTTCTGCCGGGAGCCTTCGGAAACTTCCCGCGTATCCCGGCGGGCGCAGCCGAAACGCGGCGATAATGTGGATCCATGATGAATCGTGAGTGGAGCGAGGACCAGCCGATCTACCGACAGCTTCGCGACCTGGTGGCCGCGATGATCCTGGACGGCGAGCTGAGCGAGGGCGATCCCCTGCCTTCGGTGCGCCAGGTGGCGGCCGAATACCGCGTCAACCACCTGACGGTCCTGAAGGGATACCAGCAGCTGGTGGACGAGCAGCTCGTGGAGAGCAGGCGGGGGCGCGGCATGTTCATCAACGCCGGCGCCCGCGACCTGCTGCTGAAGATGGAGCGGCAGCGGTTCCTGGAGGAGCAATGGCCCAGGATCCACGCGACCATCCAGCGGCTCGGCCTCACGCCCGGGGAGCTGCTCCAGGCGGTCGCGGCGCACGCGGGCGCCACGGAACTCGAAAGGGGGCACTGACCGATGCCGGTGATCGAAGCGCGCGGCCTGCGAAAGGCCTACGGCAAGACGGTCGCGCTAGACGGCGTGGACCTTCGGTTGGAGGAGGGGCGCATCCTGGGCATCGTGGGTCCCAACGGCGCGGGGAAGACCACCGTGCTCCAGACGATCCTGGGCCTGACGCCGCACCAGGGGGAGCTCAGCGTGCTTGGGCGCGACCCGTGGAGCGAGCGCGACCAGCTGATGCGCGAGGTGTCGTTCGTGGCGGACGTGGCGGTGCTGCCCCGCTGGATCCGGGTCTCGCAGGTGCTGGACTACGTGGCCGGCGTGCATCCCCGCTTCGACCGCGCCAAGGCCGAGGGCTTCCTCGCCGCCACCTCCATCGGCCTGGCCAGCCGGGTGAAGGAGCTGTCCAAGGGGATGGTCGCCCAGCTGCACCTGGCGGTGGTGATGGCGGTGGACGCGAAGCTGCTGGTGCTGGACGAGCCGACGCTGGGCCTCGACATCCTGTACCGCAAGCAGTTCTACGACTCGCTCCTGAACGACTACTTCGACCATACCCGCACCATCGTGGTCACCACGCACCAGGTGGAAGACATGCACGACGTCCTCACCGACCTGGTGTTCATGGACCGCGGCCGGCTGGTGCTGCACTGCAGCATGGAGGAGTTCGAGGCGCGCTACGCGGAGCTGCTGGTGCGCCCCGACCGCCTTGCCGCCGCGCGCGCGCTGGGCCCCATCCACGAGCGGCGGGTCTTCGGCCGCGGCATCCTGCTGTTCGACGGCGCGAACCGGGCCGAGCTCGCCGCGCTGGGCGACGTGCGGACGCCCCGCATCGCCGACGTGTTCGTGGCTGCGATGGGCGGCACACGGGGTACGGACGAGGGGGGGGAGCGATGAGCCACGAAGCGGGGGCGGCCCACGATCAGCCGGCGGAGCCCGTGCGCGGAGCCCAGGCGCCGGTGCGGCCGCTGTACTGGTCGCTCCGCCGCGAGCTGTGGGAGAACCCGTCGGTATGGGCGGCTCCGGCGGGGTTCGCCGCTTTCGCCATCGCCGGACTGGTGATCCACGCCATCGCGATGCCGAGCCACCTGCCGGGGATGCTCGCGTTCGACGCGACCGGCCAGGCCTCCGCCTCCGTGATGTACCGCTACGCGGCGGTGCTGATGCAGGTGGCGGCGTTCCTCATCGGCGCGTTCTACTGCCTGGAGGCGCTGAGCAGCGAGCGGCGGGACCGCAGCATCCTCTTCTGGAAGTCGCTGCCGGTGTCGGACCTAACCACGGTGCTGGCCAAGGCCCTCGTGCCGCTGGCGGTGGTGCCGCTGACGGCCTTCGCCGCGACCGTCGCCATGCACGTGGCCATGCTCCTGCTGAGCTTCGCCGCCCTGCTGCTGCACGGCCACGGCGTGGCGGTGCTCTGGAACGAGGTGCAGCTGTTCAGGCTGTGGGGGGCCGTGCTGTACGCGATGGCCGCCGTGGCGCTCTGGCATGCGCCGCTCTACGGCTTCTTTCTGCTCGCGTCCGGGTGGGGGAAGCGGGCGGCCGCGCTGTGGGTGTTGCTGCCGCTGCTAGCGCTCGGGATCATCGAGAAGCTCACGTTCGACTCTTCCCGCGTGGCCGAGGCGGTGCGGTACCGGCTGGTCGGCTGGCACCTGGAGGCGTTCCAGCAGCAGCTTCCAGGTGTCGTGCATCTGGATCCCATGGCGACGCCGACGCCCGGAAGGCTGCTGGCGACGCCGGCGCTCTGGCTGGGGCTGGTGTTCGCCGCCGCCTGCGTGGCGGGCGCGGTGCGGCTGCGCAGCCGGCGCGAGCCGGGGTGATCGGCGCACCCGCCGGCATCTGAACGGCGGGGCTCACGCGGAGGCGCGGAGACGCTGAGAGAACAAGAGCGAGAACGGGAGAGGCCCCGCGTGAGGCCGGCCGCGGGGCTCCGGCCGGAACCGGGGGGGACGTGCGTTGCGTGGTGATATGCTATAATATATCACCAGAGCAGGTGGATGGGCGCCGCCCGGCACCGGCCGCGCTACTTTTCGACGAACGTAACACACTTTCCGACAACGGCTTGTCGCACGGGCGCCGGCACTTGCGGCCCGGAGTTTTGGCGTGCCACATTCCGGTATCTAACCCAACCGACCCTCTTCGCCCGCAATGACTCCACTCGCGTCGTGGTTGTCCGCTGGCAGCGCCCCCGCGGGGCCACCGCACCGTCGCGCGCCGGCAGCGCAGACCGCAACCGAGCGCTCCACGTGGGTCCCCGTCCTGCTCGCCGCGTGGTTCGTGTGGAACCTCGTGCTGCTGCAGGAGGATCTGCGGGGCGCGGCGGGGCCGGCGGGCGGGGGTGCGGGGTTCCGGTGGCTGCTGGCCCTTCCCAGCGCATTGTGGCTCACGCTGGCCGGCTGGCAGATCGTGCGCGCGGCCCGCCGCTCCACGGCGCCCGGCGAGGGTGCCCGCCTGTGGGCCGTTGCGGGGCTCGTCGTGGCGGGAGCGGCGGTCAACGTGGTCCTTCGCCAGGCGATCCGCGGCGCGCTCGATTCGTACGCGCCCTCCCTCGCCCCCGCTACCGACGCGGCAGAGCTCCTGGGCACCCTGGCCGCTCTCGCGGTGCTCGCGGCGGCGGCGTACGCGTTCGAGTACGCGCGGCGTTCGCGGGAGCGGGCGATCGTCGCGCTGCGGCTGCAGACGGAGCTGGCCACGGCGGAGATGGAGCGCGCCGCGGCCGAGCTGCGCGTGCTGAAGATGCAGCTCAACCCGCATTTCCTCTTCAACTCGCTCGGCGCGATCGGGGAGCTGGTGACGCGGGCGCCGGAGCGTGCCGAGCAGATGGTGGTGCGCCTGTCGGAGCTGCTGCGGCACGCCATGACCGGCGTGGCCCGCCAAGAGGTGGCGCTGGAGGAGGAGATCGAGACGCTGAAGCCCTTTCTGGAGGTAGAGCAGCTCCGCCTGGGCGGCGGGCTCCGGGTGGAGTGGGACGTGGACGAGGAGGCGCTGGACGGGCTCGTTCCGCACATGATCCTGCAACCTCTGGCCGAGAACGCCGCGGCGGGCGGGGGGAGCCTGTGCATCGCCGCGCGGCGGGCGGGCGACCGGCTGGAGGTGGAAGTCACCGGCGACGGGGCGGGGCACCGCGCTCCGGAGCAGGGGCCGCAGACGGAGGCGTCCAGCCCCCACGCGCGGCTGCGCCAGCTTTACGGCGACGACTTCCTCCTGGAGCTCGGTCCGCGCGCGGGGGGGCAGGGGACGCTGGCGCGGCTGGGGATCCCCTGGCACGAGGAGGCGCGCGCTCCGCTCCCCGCCTCGTTGCCGGACCCGCGCACGGACATGCCGGCATCGAGGCTCGCCGTCGCAGCCGGATGGGGGATGCTCGGAGCAACCTTTTTGGTGCTCTCCGGCTCTACCTACCAGCGTCTCGCGGCACCGGGGGCGGCGCACCTCGCCGCCGCCACGCCCGCCCAGCTTCTCCTGGCCAGCATCCTGAACGCCTTCGCCTGGGCGTACCTCCTGCGCCGCGCCTTCCGCACGAGCCTCGCGCAGCCGCTGGCGGCCAGCGGGTGGCGGGCGGTGGTCCTTCCCCACCTGCGCGGCGGCGGCGCGGCGGCGGCCCTGCTGGTGGCGGTCTCGCTGGCGAGCAGGGTCCTGCTCGTGGGGTGGGACGCGCGCCTGTCCGGGCGGCTGGCCGCCGAGAGCGTGCGGACGTTCGCGGTCGCCGCGGCCGTGTATGCGCTGGTGGCGGTGGTGGCGCAGGCGCTGGAGTACGCGCGCCGCTACCGCCTGCGCGAGGTCGCCGAGCTGCGGCTGCAGGCGCGGCTCGCGCGCACGGAGCTGGACCGGGCTTCGTCGGAGCTGCGCGTCCTGAAGCTGCAGCTGAATCCGCACTTCCTCTTCAACTCGCTCAACGCGGTCGGCGGCCTCGTGGGCGTGTCTCCGCAACGGGCCGAGCGCATCGTCCTGAGGCTGTCGGAATTCCTGCGGCAGGCGATGTCCAGCGTGGGGCGGCAGGAGGTGGAGCTCAGGGAAGAGATCGACACGCTGCTCCCCTTCCTGGAGATCGAGCAGCTGCGGCTGGACGGAGCGCTACGCGTGGAGTGGGATGTCACGGAGGAGGCGCTGGGCGCGTTCGTACCGCACATGGTGCTGCAGCCGCTGGTGGAGAACGCCGTCAAGCACGGCATCGCTCCGCGCGGCGGCACGGGCCGGGTGGCGATCTCGGCCCGGCGCAGCGGCGAGTGGCTGGAGCTGGAGGTGGCCGACGACGGAGCCGGCCCGCAGGCGGCGGTGGCGCCGCGTGCAGGCGGCGGAGTGGGCACCTCCAACACACGGGCCCGGCTGCGGCAGCTGTACGGCGAGGCCTTCAGCTTCGAGCTGCTCCCCGGGCACGGCGGCAACGGCGCGACCGCGCGCATCCGGCTCCCCTGGCACCGCGAACCCACCCACGCACTTCAAGGCGCGGCCCGATGACTTCTGCGATCCGAACGCTGGTGGTGGACGACGACCCGGTCGCGCGCGACAAGCTCCTGGCGCTCCTGGCGAAGGAAAAGGACATCGAGGTGATGGGCGTCTGCGAGGATGGGATCTCGGCCGTCCCCCGCATCCGAACCGAACGCCCGGACCTGCTCTTCCTGGACGTGCAGATGCCGCACCTGGACGGCTTCGGGGTGGTGGAAGCCATCGGCGCGGAGCAGATGCCGGTGACGGTCTTCGTCTCGGCGTACGTCGACTTCGCCCTGCGCGCATTCGACGCGTACGCGCTGGACTACCTGCTGAAGCCGTACGACTGCGAGCGGTTCGGCATCACCCTGGCGCGCGCCAGGGCCGCCGTGCACTCCCGGCGCCCGTCTGGCGACCCGCGGATCGAGGCGCTGCTCGGCTTCATGGGCTCCCTGGCGCGCACCCCGTATCCGGACACCCTCGCGGTCAAGGCGGGCGACCAGTACCGCTTCGTCGCCGTCTCGGACATCGACTACATCGAGGCCGACGGCAACTACATCCACCTGCACATCCAGCAGACGAAGCGGGTGGTGCACCGTTCGCTGAAGGAGATGGAGGAGCGGGTGCTGGATCCGGAGAAGTTCGTGCGCATCCACCGCTCCACCATCGTCAACATACAGCGGATCGCCTACGTGGAGCCGCTGTTCCACGGTGACTTCTCGGTGGCGCTCAAGGATGGAACCCGGCTGGTGTGCAGCCGCCGCTTCCGCTCGCGCCTGGAGGAGCGGGTCCACTTCACCAGCTGACGAAAGAGCGGCGCGCGAACCCGTCGCGCGCCGCTCTTTCTTCCGCGGGCTGCCCCCGGCTAGACCGGCTGCACCACGATCGGCGGAGTGGTCATCAGCTTCCAGATGCCGGCCACGAGCTGCCAGTAGACGGGGTCGAGCGGCTGCTCTTCGGGCGGAATCGGTTCTCCCTTCATGTCGGTGTCGCCCCCCTGGACCGCCAGCAATTCCGCCGGATCGAGATCGGCGATGCCCGGGCGATTGGAAATTTGCATACCGTGCTCCCTCGTGTGTGGGTGGTGGTTCTGCACCGGGCGTGGGGGCCACGCCGCGGCCGCAGCGGAAGGCGGGCCGGCGGAACCGGTGAGATCACCCGTTCCGTTCGGACGCCAGGAAGGTCGGGACTGTTTGCGGAACCGGCAAGATAGTGCAATCCGGGGCCGCGTGGGGGCGGGTGGTGGCGAGCGGCGGAATCTTCCGTGTGAGCGGCCCCGTTCCCAGTCCAGGCGGCGGGATTTCAGCTGTCAGCGGCGGGCGGCGGTACCGGCTAACCAGAACGGACCGACTTGTCTCACGCAGAGGCGCAGAGACGCAGGGAGAGAACAACTGAGAAAAGCATCAAACAGAGGCCACAGAGGGAACCGAAAGCCACGGCTCTCCTGCGCCTCTGCGTGAGACTTCCGCCAGCGGCTTTGCACAATCCTGTATGACGGACGGTACCCCATGCGGCAACGACTCTACCCCGCCGAGTACGCGGCCGATTCGCTGGAGGCGCACCTGTCGCGCTTTCCGCGGCGTCCGCGCACGCTGTACCTGGTGGTGCTGGCGGGGTGCCTGGCGGGGCTCGGCGCGCTCCCCTTCGCACAGGTCGACGTGTCCACGCGGAGCCCCGGCGCGATCCGCCCGCGCACGGAGCGCCACCCCGTGCGGGCGGCCGCGGGAGGGCTGGTGCGGCGGGTGCTGGTGCGCGAGGGCGACACCGTGCGCGCCGGGCAGCCGCTGGTGGAGCTGCGGTCGGCGGAGCTGGGCGACCAGGCCGCGCTGGTGGCGGGGCGGCTGCGCGACGCGGCGGCGGGGGTGGAGGACCTGCGCCGCCTGGCCGCGCGCGGCGCGGACGGCGGCGTGCGCCCCGGCGAGCTGCGGATGCCCCGCTACCGCGACGAGTACGCGCAGGCCGCCAGCGAGCTTCAGCAGGCGCAGATCGAGGCGCGCCGCGCAGAGCGGGAGCACGAGCGCGCCCGCACGATGGCCGAGCGGGGGCTGGTAGCCGCCATGGAGGTGGAAGAGAAGCAGTTCAGGGCGGACGCCGCGCGCGCCGAGCTGCGCCAGCGGCGGGACCGGCTCGCGGCGCGCTGGCAGGCGGCGCTCGCCGAGGCGGAGGCGGAGCTCGGCCGGCTGCGGGTGGACGAGGGGCGCGTGCGGGCCGAACGGGCGCTCACCGTGGTGCAGGCGCCCGTCTCCGGCACCATCGACCAGATGATGGGGCTCTCGGCCGGCAGCTTCGTGGCGGGCGGCGACCAGCTGGCGCTCATCTCGCCGGCGGCGGCGCTGATCGCCGAAGTGTACGTGGCGCCGCGCGACGTTGGACTGATCCGCGTGGGGGCGCCGGTGCGCATGCGCCTGGACGCGTACGACCACAACGACTGGGGGATGGCGGCCGGCCGGGTGCTCTCGATTTCCGACGACGCCCTGATCGTGGACGGCCAGCCGATGTTCCGCGTGCGCTGCTCGGTGGACCGGGAGTACATGCAGCTCGCCAACGGCTTCCGCGGCCCCCTGCGCAAGGGGATGACGCTGCGTGCGCACTTCGTGGTGGCGCGGCGGAGCCTGCTGCAGCTTCTCTTCGACCGCGTGGACGACTGGGTGGACCCCACGGCCCCTGCCGCCGGCCCGGGCCGCGCATGAACCTCCCCTGGTTCCGGCGGATTCCCCGGGTGAAGCAGCACGACCGGCGCGACTGCGGGGCCGCGTGCCTCCACTCGATCGCGAGGTCGTACGGCCACCACGTCTCCATCGCCCGCATCCGCCAGCTCGCTTCCACGGACCTGCAGGGCACCAACATGCTGGGGCTGGTGGAGGGCGCCGGCCGGCTGGGATTCCTGGCGAGGGGGGTGCGGGCCACGCCGGAGGCCCTCGCGACGCTGCCGCTCCCCGCGGTAGCGCACGTGGTGCTCCCCTCCGGCCTCCACCACTTCGTCGTCGTGTACCGCGTGCGAAAGAGGCACGTGGTCTACATGGACCCGGGCGACGGCCGCGTCCACACGGTGCCGCACGAGGAGTTCCGGGGCCGGTGGTCCGGCGTGCTCCTGATCCTGGCTCCCGGCGAGGCGTTCACCCCCGCCGCGGACGCCGGCACGGCGGGGGCGCGGTTCCAGGCGCTCGTGCGGCCGCATCGCGCGGTGCTGGCGCAGGCGCTGTTCGGGGCGGCGGTCTACACCGTCCTGGGCCTGTCGATGTCCATCTACGTCCAGAAGCTGGTGGACGGCGTGCTGCTGGACGGCAACCGCGGCCTCCTGAACCTGATGAGCGTGGGGATGCTGCTCATCCTCGCCCTGCAGCTGTTCGTGGGCGCATCCAGGGGGATCCTGACGCTGCAGACAGGGCAGAAGATCGACGGAGCCCTGATCCTGGGCTACCACAAGCACCTCCTGTCGCTGCCGCAGCAGTTCTTCGACACCATGCGTGCCGGCGAGATCGTCTCGCGCATCGGCGACGCGGTCAAGATCCGCGCGTTCATCAACGAGGCGGCGCTGGACATGGTGCTGAACGTCTTCATCGTGATCTTCTCCATCGCGCTGATGTTCGTGTACTCGCCCCCCCTCGCCTTGCTGGCGCTGGGGGTCGTTCCCTTTTACGCGTCCATATACGTGATGATGAACCGCGTGAACCGCGCGCGGCAGCGAAGGCTGATGGAGCGGGGGGCGGAGCTCCAGGCGCAGCTGGTGGAGTCGCTGAGCTCCGTCTCCACCATCAAGCGGTTCGGCCTGGAGTGGTTCGCCAACGTGAAGACGGAGTCGCGCTTCGTGCGCATGCTGCGCGAGGTGTACGGCGCCGCGGTCGCGGGCATGGCCTCGGGGCTCGCGACGGAGGTGGTGTCGCGCACCTTCACCATCCTGCTCCTGTGGATGGGGGCGGGGCTGGTGATCGACCGCGAGCTGACGCCGGGGCAGCTGATGTCGTGCTACGCCCTCCTCGGCTACTTCACCGGCCCCGCCGCGCGGCTGATCGGGGCGAACCGCACCATCCAGGATGCGCTGATCGCGGCCGACCGCCTGTTCGAGATCATGGAGCTGGAGCGCGAGGAGACCGGCTCGCGGGCGGAGCTGACTCGCGAGATGGTGGGCGACGTGCGCTTTCGCGGCGTCTCGTTCCGCTACGGCACGCGCAAGCGCGTCTTCGAGGAGCTGGACGTCACCTTTCCCCGCGGGCGGATGACGGCGGTGGTGGGCGAGAGCGGCTCGGGGAAGACGAGCCTCGCCGCTCTCCTGCAGGGGCTCTACCCGCTGGAGAAGGGGCAGGTCTTCATCGGCGACCTGGAGGTGCGGCACATCTCCAACGAGAGCCTGCGGGCGCTGGTGGCCGCCGTTCCCCAGCAGATCGACCTCTTCAGCGGCACCCTGCTGGAGAACATCGCCATCGGCGACTTCGAGCCCGACGTGCGGCGGGTGGCGGCGCTGGGGCGCATGCTGGGGATCAGCGAGTTCGTGGACGAGCTTCCGGGGGGGTACGGCGCAGAGATCGGGCCCAACGGATCGACGCTCTCCGGCGGCCAGCGCCAGCGCGTGGCGATCGCGCGCGCCCTGTACCGCGATCCCGAGATCCTGATCCTGGACGAGGCCACGTCGGCGCTGGACCCGGTCTCGGAGCGGTTCGTGAAGGCGGCGGTGGAGCAGCTCAAGGGCGAGGGGAAGACCGTGATCGTGATCGCCCACCGCCTCAGCACGGTGATGTCCGCCGACAACATCATCGTGCTCGACCGCGGGCGCGTGGTGGAGGAGGGGACGCACGCGGCGCTGATGGCGGCGGAAGGCGCCTATCACCGGCTGTGGCGGATGCAGTTTCCCGCGGCCGAGCACGCGGGCTCCGCGGCGCCCCGCTGACCGCCGTGGGCGCGCGGAAAAACCCCCCGGCGACCCTGGGTCGCCGGGGGGTGCTTCACTTCACCATCCGGATTCTTCAGGACGGCTCAGGAGGGCAGCTCTTCGTCCTTGGCCTCGGTGAGCATCGGCGTGTACGTGCACTTCTTGGAGCAGTCCACGTACCACATGCGCGATCCGTCCCAGCACGCCCAGGTGCCGCCGCTGCCGCTTTCGGCCAGCTGGGTGCACTCCCAGGTCGCCGACGACGCGGACGCGGTCGCGGCCTGTCCCGAGCCGGCTGCCACGGCGATCAGCGCGGCGGCAGCGATTCCCCACTTCCTCATGGCCAACCTCCCTTTCTTCGATAGTGCCGGCAGACCGCGGAGTCGGTCCGCCGCCCGCGATTCTGCGGGCGGCGGCCGAAGGTTGGCGAGGCCCTGGTCCCGGGCGGGACCATCGGCATTGCGAGCGGCGCGTACGGGCGTCCAAGCGGTCACTCGCCGCGATTCTCCCCGCCCGGCGCTCGCGCGGGGACGGGCGCGTGGAGGAGCGCGGCCACCCATCCGGCCACCCCGCCCGGCGTGCGCGGCAGGGCTGCAGGCGCATCGGGGAGCCGCGGGGCGCGGCCGGCGGCGGCGGGACCCAGCAGCACGTGCCGGGCGAGCCACACCAGCGCTGGGCCGAGGGGCGTGAACCGCACGCGCGGCGAGGATGCGGCGGGGGCGAGTGCCTCGGCCAGGTGATCGGTGGGATGAAACCGCCGCTCGCGGCGCGGCGTGGCGCGAGCCCACCCCTGGAGCGTGGCGTACAGCAGCGCGGGGCGCGTCGCCGCCGCGGTGTAGCCCAGCATCGCCGCCACGTCCGCCACCGTGATCCCATCGGGCCGAAGCGACAGCACCGCGCACGCGTCGGCCCGGACGTTGGCGCCCACGATGGCGCGCGAGCGCAGGAAGACGGCGGCCGGAGCCGAGAGCGCGGGAGGGGCCACGGCGCCCAGCCGCCGCAGGTAGACGTCCGTCGACGGCGCGCCCGCCCACCGTGGCTGCCGCGCGACCGCCGCCGGCTCGGGCCCCGGGTACGACGGGAAGAGCGCCGCCGTGCGCCGCAGTCGGTCCGGGTTCAACAGGACGCCGCCCGCGGCCCTCCACCATTCGAGCGCATCGCGGAGCTCCGCGAGATCACCCGCCAGGGCACACGAGAGCGTGACGAGCGTCTCCGGATCGACCGCTTCCGCGACGTCCCGGCGCTCCGCGGCGCCGGGCCATCCGAGGGCGGCCCAGCTCCCGAAGAGGGCGCGGCGCAGTACCGCCCGTGCGGCCTCGGGCGCGTCGGGACCATCCATGGAGTGCCGGGCGGCGTTGCGGAGACCGGCCTCCCCGGAGAGGGGCTGCCGCTCCGGTAACCTGCACGCGCGGCCTCGCGTGCTCACCCGCGGCCCCGCCGGAAGGCGCTTTCGGGGTGTTCAGCGGGACGGGAGGGCGGGTGAGCGGTCCGTGCGCCCGGGCGTGCTCGCGTGCTCCCGGGCGGTGACCCGTGTGCGCCCGCGCGTCCACGCGCTCCACACTCCGCTCCTTCCGTACTTCGCGCCGTCCCGCTCGCACACGCATCGCTCCCGCCGGGACCGATGCCGCACGCGTCGCGCTCCCTGTGGGCCCATCGTGTGGTGTTCGTCTCCGGGAGCCCGCGCATGCGCCGGACCCCCGCTCACGTCATCCGTTCACACCGCGGGAGAACCGACCATGAGGAAGCTGCAGATCAGGACACTCCAGGCCACGATCGGGGGCGGCAACGACGGCCTCATACCGTGGATGGAGGACCCGTCGAGCCAGTGCAACATGGAGGAAAGGCGGGACTGCCACCCGGTGTGCACGGACTTCAGGGTGCAGTGCTGCTGCATGGTTCGGTGCCGCAACGGCGACACCCGGTGGGTCTGCGACGACGGCGGCTGCCCGGACGGCTCCTCCTGCGGCTGAAGCCGGCGACCCGAAAGCCCCATCCTGTCGATCCACCTTCGGCGGGGGCCCCGCGCGAACGCCCCGCCGCTCCGCTCTCCCGCTCGCCTCCGCCCCCGCACGTCCGGGCCCCGCACGGACCCTTCCGTTTGACCCGCCGGCGAACCAATCCCACCCGCCCTCGTCCCCCGTGCAGCCCGCCTGACCGCCCCGCCGTCCCGCCTGGATCAGAACGGGAGCGGTCCGCCGCGAGCGGGCGGTACCCTTTCGCCGCACGGAGTAAACGCCTGGGGAAAGGTGTCGCTGGGAAGGACCCGTACGGGCCGGGCGCCAGTGCGGGATTTGGGGGAATCACGAGCTGGCCACATCACACCACAACGGGAGAACGAACATGAGAAAGCTGCAGATCAAGACGCTCGCGGATCGCATCGGCGGCGGGGACGACGACATGGAGCCCTGGATGGAAGACTCCGCCGCTCCGTGCTACAAAGACGAGCGGACGTGTCAGACGACGTGTCTGTTCAGGGTGGAATGCTGCTGCTACTACCGCTGCAACTCGGGCGGTACGTGGGTCTGCAAGGACGGGTACTGCTCCAACACGAGCCATTCGTGCCCGTAACGCCGGACGCGGTGGCTGACGGCCACCGCTGAACAAGCGCTTTTCCCCAGGCGCCCGTTTGCCGGACGCGCGTGCTTCGAAGCTTCTCCTGATGCGGGCGATGTTCACCCGCCGCCCTCTCCCTGGCCCTCCCGTCCGCCCCGCGGTCCCGCCTGGATCAGAACGGACGCGGTCCCGGCGCGGCGGGCGCTACCCTTTGCCCCGGAGTAAACGCCGGGGGAAGGGTGTTGTCGTAAAAGGGCCACCGTACGGGGCTGGAAGCCCGCGCGGAGCGCGGGACTCACGAGGATCACCCCTTTACACCACGACGGGAGAACGAACATGAGGAAACTGCAGATCAGGACGCTGGCGGACCGTATCGGCGGCGGGGACGACGACCTGGAGGGCTGGATGGAAGACTCGGCCGATCCGTGCTACAAAGACGAGCGGACCTGTCAGACGAGCTGTGCCTTCACCGTGCAATGCTGCTGCTACTACCGCTGCCGGTCGGGCGGCACGTGGGTGTGCAAGAGCGGCGCGTGCACGGTGAACACGGGCGGCTGCCCGTGACGCAGGCGGCGGCTGACCGCCGCCGCTGAGTAGGCGCCCTTCCCCCGGCGACCCGTACGCAGGCCGCGCGTGCTTCGCAACAACGACCAACGACATGATCCGCAGGCGATATCCGTTCTACCGGCAGCTGGAGACGATGGACTGCGGCCCCACCTGCCTGCGCATGGTGGCGCGGTTCTACGGCCGTGACGTGCCCATCGGCGTGCTCCGCGACGCGAGCCACATCGACCGCCAGGGCGCATCCATGGTGGGGCTTTGCGACGCGGCCGAGGCGGTGGGGCTGCGGCCCACGGCCGCCGCCGCCACCTTCGACGAGCTCGCCCGCGAGCGTCCTTTTCCCGCCGTGGTCCACTGGCGGCGGGAGCACTTCGTGGTGCTGTACGACATCGACCGCCGCGGCCGCGCGCACATCGCCGACCCGGCGCACGGCCCCGCGCGCCTCTCCCGGGCCGAGTTCGAGCGCAGCGCCACGGGCCCCACCCTGGACGGAGGCGAGCGCGAGGCGACGATCCTGTACTTCGAGCCGACGCCCGACTTCGTGGACCGCGAGGCCGGCGCCACGCCCGAGCGCCGCTCCGTGTACGGCACGGTGCTGCACTACGCGCTGCCGTACCGCAAGCACTTCGCGCAGATCGGGTTCGGCATGGCGGCGGCGGGCCTCGTCTCGCTGGCCATGGCGTTCCTGAGCCAGGCGCTGGTGGACGTGGCGATCGGCGGGCGCGACCTGGGGCTGGTGAAGCTGATCCTGATCGCGCAGCTGCTGCTGTTCGCGGGCTCGGCGGCGGGGGAGTACAGCCGCAGCTGGCTGACGCTGCACATGGGCGGCCGCATCAACATCGCCATGGCGTCCGACTTCCTCGCCAAGCTGACCCGGCTGCCGATGTCGTTCTTCGAGGGGAAGATGACCGGCGACCTGATGCAGCGGATGACCGACCTGGAGCGGATCAGGACCTTTCTGATCTCCACGGTGCTGACCGTCGCCTTCATGCTCCTCAACCTGGTGCTGTACTCGGCGCTGCTCATCTACTACGACGTCAAGATCTTCACGGTCTTCTTCGTGGGTAGCGCCCTCTACATCGGCTGGATCGCCCTCTTCCTGCGCAAGCGCAAGCAGCTGGACTACCTCCGCTTCGAGGCGAGCTCCGGCAGCCAGAGCGGCCTGATCGGCCTCATCCAGGGGATGCAGGAGATCAAGATGCACGGGGCCGAGCGCCGCACCCGCTGGCGGTGGGAGCGCCTGCAGGTGCGCCTCTTCAAGGTGAGCCTCACCGCGCTGAACCTGGAGCAGATCCAGGGATTCGGGTCGATGATCATCCACCGCCTCAAGAACATCCTCGTCACCGTGCTGGCCGCACAGGCGGTGATCCACGGCGAGATCACGCTGGGGATGATGATGACGGTGCAGTTCATCCTGGGAAACCTGGACGGGCCGGTCACCAACCTGGCGAACTTCTCCCACGCGCTGCAGGACGCCAAGCTCAGCATGGAGCGCGTGAACGAGGTGCTGGACCGGGCGGACGAGGAGCCGCACGGACAGCCCCGGAGCGCCTTTCCGCCGGACCGGACCATCACGCTCCACAACCTCAGCTTCTCGTACGGAGGCCCCAGCGCTCCGCTGGTGCTGGAGGACGTGGAGCTGGTGATCCCCGAGGGAAAGATCACTGCGATCGTGGGCACCAGCGGCAGCGGCAAGAGCACGCTGCTGAAGCTGCTCCTGAAGTACTACCCGCCCACCTCCGGCCGCATCGAGATCGGCGGCCGCGACGCGTCCGCCTTCCTGGCCGGCGACTGGAGGGAGCGCTGCGGCGTGGTGATGCAGGACGGCTGGATCTTCTCCGACACCATCGCGGGGAACATCGCGCTCGCCGACGAGGCTCCCGACCAGACGCGGCTGATGCACGCCGCCCGGCTGGCAAACGTCCAAGAGTTCGCCGAGCGCCTCCCGCTGGGCTACGACACCGCCATCGGGCCGGAGGGGGTGGGGCTCAGCGGGGGACAGCGCCAGCGCATCCTGATCGCGCGCGCCATCTACCGCGACCCGGAGTACCTCTTCTTCGACGAGGCGACCTCCTCGCTCGACGCGGAGAACGAGCGCGCGATCATGGAGAACCTGACCACCTTCTGCCGCGGGCGGACGGTGGTGGTCATCGCGCACCGGCTGAGCACCGTGCGCGCGGCCGACCAGATCGTCGTCATGTCTGGCGGGCGGATCATCGAGCGCGGAACCCACGACCAGCTCGCGCGCACCCGCGGCACCTATTTCTCGCTGATCAGAAACCAGCTCGAGCTGGCAGGCTGAGCCACCCTTCACCACGAGCGCAGACACCTTGCACCTCTACCATCTCTCCGACAAGCAGGCCGCCGTCGTCGCCTGCGTCGAGCGCCTGGCGCGCATCGCCCTCACCGACCTCGGCGTTCCGTTCACGCCACGGCAGCTGCGGGACCTCGCCGCGCGCGCCTACCTCAGGATCACGGCGCGCGTCATCGTGGGGAACGACGGGGAGCCCGAGCTGGTGGACTGGGAAGATCCTTCCAACGTCGCCGTGATCGCCGTGGAGACGCTGAAGGCGTACCACGTGAAGCACGCCCTGCTCGACGGTCCGGTGCTGGAGCCCGTCACCAGCGCGCTGGTGGTGGCCCGCCGCGACGGGCCCGGGGGCTATGCGGCCCACCTGGGCGTGGTCAGGACCAGCGGGCGCATCGAATGGCCCGGCGCCGACGCGAGCGCGGCGGGGCGCGAGCGGAGGGTGGAAGAGTTCGTGGTCCTGACGCGGAACCGGTTCTCCGCGGAGCCCGACTACGAGGCCAACCTGCGCGCCGAGCGCATCCGCCGCGCCGCCAGGGTGCTGGCTCCCGCGGTGGTCCTGGGCCTCGGCGCCGTCGCGGTGGCGGAGGGCGCGCGCGCGGTGCCGCTGCTCCACTGGCTCCCCCTCCTCATCCTGTGGGCGGCGGGGCTCTACCTGTCGTACCTGCTGGTGATGCTCGAAAAGACGAGCACCTACGCCAACGCCCTGCTCGCCCGCGTCTGCCGCGCCGACACGGGCGACCCGACGTGCAAGTCCGTGATCTCCTCGGCCGGGGGCAAGCTGCTGGGCTTCAGCTTCACGGACCTGGGCGCGGTGTACTTCCTGACGCTGGCGGCCACGGGCCTGCTGGCCCTGGCCGTCGGACGCTTTCCGGGCTTCTCCGGGGTGTTCCTGGCCGCCGCGGTGGTCCCCGCGCCCGTCAGCCTGTACCTGATGTACCAGCAGGCGTTCGTGCTGCGTCGCTTCTGCATGCTCTGCGTGGGCGTGCACACCGTGCTGCTGGCCCAGCTGGGCTACTTCATCGTGGCGCGCCCGTTCGCCGGCACCGCGCTCTTCGACCTCCCCGCGCTGGCCGTGACCGCTGGGGTCGCGCTCGCGGTGGTGGCGGCGTACTCCCTCGCCTACCGCGCGTTCGAGGTCACCGTGCGTGCCTGGCCGCACGTCATCATGAAGGAGCGGTCGCTGGCGGACCCCGCGTACTACCGCCTCGCGGCGGAGCGGGAGCCGGAGATGGAGGTGGGAGAGGCTCCCGGCGCCATCGTACTGGGCAACGCGGAATCGCCGGTGCAGCTCACCGCCATCCTTTCGCTGGGCTGCGCCGCGTGCGGGGGGAAGCTGGCCGACCTGCGGCGCGTGGCCGACTGGCTGGAGCACGACATGTCCGTGAGGATACTGCTGCGCGCGGAGACCGCCACGCGGCAGGGGAACGAGGAGGTGGTGCGATGGCTGCTCTCGGGCGTCCAGGAGGCCGCGCTGGAGTTCCTCACGCACTGGTACGTGGCGTTCACCGACGAGAGCGCGCGGGGCAGCCACGTCAGCGTGCCCCGGGTCCTGGATCGCGCGCGAGCCGTGGTGGGTGCCGCGCCGGATTCACCGGAGGTCGCCGGGATACTGGCGGCGCAGGAGCAGGCGCTGCGCGACGTCGTCCAGACGCCGTTGCTGATCCTGGACGGGCGGCGGGTTCCCATGACCCACTGGGAAGCGTCGTCGCTCGTGGAAGTGCTGGAGCAGCAGCTTCCGGCGGCGGTGGCCTGATGCTGCGAGGGGGGCTGGGACCCGCCGTGCCGCCGCCGGTCGAGCGGCCGCGAGCGCAGGTGCGGAGCGAGGAGACCCGCGCCATCCTCGGCGCCGTGCCCCCCTGGATGGTGCGGTCCGCACAGGGCGCGCTCCTCGCGCTGCTGCTCGGCGGCCTCCTGATCTCCTGGTTCATCCGCTACCCGGACCGCATCCGGGCGCCGATCTCGCTCACCACGCGCGAGGTGCCGTCCGCCGTGGTGGCGCGCGCGTCGGGGATGCTGGCCCTGAGCGCCCGCGACGGCCAGACGGTGCGCGGCGGCGAGACGCTGGGCTACCTGGAAAGCGGGGCGTCCGCCGCGGACGTGCTCCGGCTCAAGGAGGCCCTGGGACCGTTCCGCGGCGGGCTCGGCGGGGGCCGGCTTCCGTCCTTCGAAGGTGCCCGGTTCCAGCGGGCGGCGCTCGGAGAGATGGGGGCGGCCTACCTGGCGTTCGAGCAGGAGCTGCGCGCGTATCAGCTCTGGATGCGGCAGGGCGGCTCGCAGGGCCGGGAGGCGGCGCTGGCCCGCAGGATCGCCGAGCACCAGCGCCTGCTCGCCCAGACGGCGTCGGTGGGCGGGCTGCGCGCGCAGGAGCTATCCATCGTCCGCGCGCGGTACCAGGCCGACTCCGCGCTCGCGGCCCGCCAGCTGGTGTCGGCGCTGGAGTTCCAGGAGACGAAGCGGGCCTACCTTGGCCTGGAGCGCGAGATCCAGGGAGCCGCCGCCGGGTTGACGGAGCTGCGGATCAGGCTGGGCGAGCTGGAGGACGCTCTCGTGAGGGAACGGCAGGAGGGGGAGCGCGGCGAGCAGGACCTCGCCCGCGCCGTGGAGCGCAGCGCCGCCCAGCTCTGGAAGGAGATCGAGCTCTGGGAGCAGATGTACGTGCTGCGCGCCCCGCGCAACGGCCGCGTCGCCCTCAACCGGTACTGGGCCAACCACCAGTACATCCGCGCGAACGACGAGGTGCTCACCGTGGTGCCGGAGCGCGGCGACACCGTGTTCGGCTTCATCCGGGCGCCGATCGCGGGGTCCGGCAAGCTCAGCCCCGGGCAGCGGGTGCGCATCTCGCTGGACGACTACCCGGCCGCGGAGTACGGCGAGCTCCTGGCCTCGGTCACACGGATCTCGCCCGTCGCCACGGACAGCACGTACCGCGTGACGGTGGCGCTGCCACGCGGACTGACGACCACCGCCGGCCGCACCCTTCCCGCGCGCCACGAGTACAGCGGCTCCGCGGTGATCACCACGCGGGACCGGCGGCTGCTGGAACGCTTCTTCCTGCGCCCCATGACGCGAGGGTCCTAGTCTTCTCGTAGACCGGACGCCGCGCCGTTACGCACCGCTGGAAGGCGCCCTGGCCAGGACCACCGAACAGTGCACCTGCGCCTCCGGGATCGCCCAGTAGGCGCGGAGGAGCCGTTCCCTTTCGGGGTCCGGGATGAGCGAGTAGCCGTTCCCGCGGTAGAAGTCGATCGCCCAGGTGGCGTCCTCCCACGTTCCGATCAGGACCGGCTTCGACGTCAGGCCCTCCAGGTGCTTCAGCAGGCGCTTTCCGATGCCGCGGTGCTGCATGCGGGTAGGGACGTACGCGTGCCGCACGAGGGCCACGTCGCCCCTGTCCTCCATCCCCATCACCCCCACCACCTCTCCGCCCTCCTCGGCTACCCAGAGCTCGACTCCCCGGCGGATCTCCTCGGCCAGCTCATCCAGCGGCATGTAGGGCTCGTGCCAGTGCTCGGCGGGAATGACGCCGCGGTAGGCCTCGGCGGCATCGTTGATGATCGCGTGGATCGTCGCCGCGTCCTCGCCGGTCGCTCTCCTGATCTCCATGCACGGCTCCTCGGGGTAGGGAAGATGAGCGGGGCGGCGTCGTCGGGCCGCCGGCCCGTGCACACGATGGCCTTCCGGCCGCGCGCTGTCACGTGCCGCGCGCGGAGCGGCTCTGAAGGCGGCTTCAGCGGGAGTGAGGGGGCGCCGGGCGGCGTCCCCGCCTCACCGCTCGCGATCGCCGGGACGAGCGACGCCGCGCAGGATGCGCATGAAGTTCTCGGTCGCGGGCGTCCGGCCCTCGGCGCGGGCGCAGGCTGCGACCTCGGTCCAGACTTCCGCTCCCTCGAGCGCGGTGATGGAGACGGATTCGCCGACCCGAAGGGCGAGCGACTCCGGCACCAGCGAAACGCCCAGCCCCGCCTCCACCAGGCTCAGGATCGTCTGCCATTCCGATGCGATCTGTACGACGCGTGGCTGGAAGCCGGCCTCGGCGCAGATCTCACGGACGCGCCAGTACAGCCCGGGCGTGATCTCCTCGGGGAACAGGACGAACGGCTCGCCAGCCAGCTCGGCCAGGGCGAGGCTCTCCCGGCCGGCCAGGCGGTGCGCGGCGGGAAGGGCGGCTACGAAACGCTCCCTCAGGATGGGCAGCGTCATGATACCGTCGCCCGCGCCGCTGTGGCCGCTCGCGCGGTCCGGCTCCCTTACGATCGCCACGTCCAGCGCCCCTCTGCGCAGGACCTCATCGAAGTCGTAGGGAAAGTACTGCCGGAGCTCGACACCGACCTCGGGGAAGCGTTCCCTGTATTCCCGTACGGCCGCCGGCAGGGGCGAGAACAGGGCGGAGGGCGTGAAGCCGATCACCAGCGAGCCTACTTCGCCGGCGGTGATGCGGCGGATTCTCGCGCCCGTCTCGGCCGCCGCGGCCAGCAGCGCGCGAGCCTGGGGAAGGAGCGCGGTGCCCGCCTCGGTCAGCCGGACGCTGCGCTTCTCCCGGTGGAAGAGGTCGCCGCCCAGCCTGCGCTCCAGCCTCCTGATCTGCTGGCTCAGGGGCGGCTGGGCGATCCCGACCCGTTCGGCGGCGCGCCGGAAGTTGAGCTCCTCCGCCACGGTGACGAAGTACCAGTAGAGCCGGAGCTCGATGTCGGGGCGCATGGGATCTTTGATACATGGAAGGTCTCAAAAGCCGCATAATGAATATTGGACATCTCGCGGCGGTTCGTCTAGGATTGCTCTCATGGCAACCATCCCGCGCTTCGGCTCCATCGTGCGCCGACCCCGGGCCGGCGCACGCGGCCGCGGCGAGCCGGAACAGGAGGAAACGGCCGGCCACGTCCCCCATGCGGAGGACGCGGCCGGGATCTCGCGCGCCCCGGAGCACGGTCCGTCGCCGTTCAACGAGCCGGCGGCGCGGCCCGGCTCCGGCCTCGCGACGGCGAGCGTCCACCTGGCGCTCGACGTGTGCGAATCGCTCCTCCGGGAGTCTCTTCGGCACCCTGCCGACAGGGATGCCGCCCTGGCCGCGGTAGCAAAGGCACGGGAGATCGCCATTGAGCACAGCGCCAGGCTGGACGACGTGATCGGCGCGGCGCTCGCGGGGAGTGGGCGGGGAGCGGCTCCCGTCTTCCCGCGCCGGCTCGCGATCAGGGTCGCGGACCAGCACCGGTTCGTCGACGTGGCGGAGATCCGCTTCATCGAGGGCGACCGGGGCCACGTGAAGCTTCACCTCGCCGGCGGCACACGCATCGCGAACCAGACCCTCAAGGAGTTCGCCGAGCGCATCCTGGATCCGAACGAGTTCGTGCGCATCCACCGCTCGATCATCGTCAACCTTTCCGAGATCGTGTTCGTGGAATCGCTCTTCCACGGCGACCTCGTAGTCGTGCTGCGGGACGGCACCCGGCTGACCTGCAGCAGACGCTTCAAGGCCCAACTGCAAGCCAAAGTGCACTTCACCAACTAGCGGGCGCGATTCGTCGCGCCCATGTCACGCCGCCTTCCCCCTGCGATGAAATCCTGAATTTCCTGACGCGCCCGCACAGAAACTCCTGATGCGGGGCGCGCTCGCGCACCGCCAGATTGGCGACTCCTGGTAGCGTCTCGCGTCCCCGACTCACGTTACACATATGACCCGCCTCGCGCGGTGGTCCGGCATCTTGATCGGGGGATCTGCGCTGGCCGGCGGGTCCCTCGTGGGCGGCGCCGCCGTGTGGCGCGCCACCACCGCCCGCGCTGTGGAGGAGCTTGCGCGGCTGGCGAGGACCTCGGGAACACCGGTGTTGGGGGACGCGCTTCCCGCCCCGGTTTCGCGCTACTTCGACTTTGCGCTGCCGCAGCGACAGGCAAAGATCGCGGCGGCGCGCGTCCGTTGGAGCGGCGAGTTCCAGATGAAACCCGGCGCGGGGTGGGTGCCCTTTTCGGCGGTGCAGTATTTTGTCTCGGACCCGCCCGGATTCGTCTGGGATGCGAGGATCCGGATGATGCCGCCCATCGGCGTGTACGTCCGCGACGGGTACCGAAACGGGCGCGGGACCATGCTGGGCCGGATCGGGGGTCTGGTTCCCGTCGTGGACCAGGGAGGCACGCCCGAGATCGCCCAGAGCGCACTTGCCCGCTGGCTGGGTGAAGCAGTGTGGTTCCCAACCGCGCTTCGCACCGCCGGCGTGGTCTGGGAGGCGGTGGACGACAGCAGGGCCACCGCGACAGTCACCGATGGGCCGGTAAGCGCTTCCGCAACCTTTCACTTCGGCCCGAACGGCGAAATCCGGCGGATGACGTCGCTCCGCTACCGGGACGTCGAGGGGACGGCGGTGCTCACCCGCTTCGAGGGCCGGTACTGGGACTACGCACGACGGAACGGGATCATGGTGCCCCTGCACGCGGAGGTGGCCTGGCTGCTCCCGGAGGGCCGCTTCCCCTACTGGCGGGGGAGCCCCGCGGAGATCCAGTATGGCACTGGCCCGGATCTCCCGGCACCCCACACGCGGTAAAGTGACGATACCACGACCACGGAAACACGCATGCTCCTCGGACACTTCGCGGTTGCGCTTGCGGCCAAGCGCGCGGCGCCCCGCGCTACTCTCGGCGCGCTCTTCATCGCGGCCCAGCTTCTGGACCTCGTCTGGCCCATCTTCCTTCTGGCCGGTCTGGAACGGGTGCGGATCGTCCCCGGGCTCATGGCCGCGAGCCCGCTCGACTTCGTGCACTATCCCATCTCGCATAGCCTGCTTGCGGCTCTGGGGTGGGCCGCTCTGGCGGGATCGTTCTACTTCGCCGTGCGCCGCGACTCGCGAGGTGCGGGAGTGGTCGCCGCGCTGGTGGCGAGCCACTGGTTCCTGGATGCTCCCATGCACCGGCCGGATCTTCCGCTCTGGCCCGGCTCATCGATCCTGGTGGGTGGCGGGCTGTGGAGCTCCGTTCCGGCGACGGTCGCCATCGAGCTGTCGCTGCTCGCAGCCGGGCTCCTGGTCTACCTTCGCGCCACCCGTGCGGAGCGCGCGGCCGGGCGCTGGGCTCCGTGGGTCCTCGCCGGGCTGCTGCTCGCCATCTTCCTGAGCGGACTCGTCGCCGCGCCGCCGCCGAACGAACGTGCGCTCGCCTTCGGGGCGATGGGTCTGTGGATCTTTGTGGCGCTCGGATTCTGGTTCGACGGCGCGCGGCGGGTTGTCGATCCAGGGCTCTCGACGGGGCACCCGCCGCGCTGAGCGGACACTGCGCACGAATCGAGGTGTTCCCTACAAGCCGGGTGGATTTCCCCTCTGTGGATGAGGCCGGGGCGGGCATAACTTCGAGTCCATGGGAGCTTCCTTGCTCCCCGCCAAGGACCGGACCCGCTACTCGCGCTGAACCCATAGAGGCCACCATGTACGCACCACGCATTCTGCTCATCGAAGCGGACGAGGACACCCACCGCGCGCTGCGCACCCGCCTGGAGCAGCGGGGGTGCGAAGTCTTCGCGGCGAAGAGCCAGGCGGAGGCGGTCCGAAGGGCGGGTGAGACGGAGGCGGACCTCGTCGTGCAGGAACGCGCCGTGAGCCGCCCGTGGGAGAGGAACGCCTTCGACGAGGTGATGGACGCCGTCGAGCTGCTGGCGGGCCCGTTCCCCTGCGGCGCGCCGAGCACACCCCCGCTCGGCCGCCACCGGGTGCAGCCGCGTGCCCACCGCCTGCGCGCCCTCGTGGAGCCGGCCGGCTCGCGCTGATCGGCGTATCGGTTCACCTGCCGCCACGGGACAGCCCCGCTTCCGCACCCGATGAAGATACTCGACGCACCCGAAGCCGTTTCCCTCGTGCGCTCGCACGACCGCGTGTTCGTGCACTCCGCCGCGGCGGCGCCCCAGCGTCTCGTCCAGGCGCTGACGGCGCGCGCGGCCGAGCTGCGCGAGGTGGAGATCGTCCACCTGCACACCGAGGGTCCCGCTCCCTACGCCGCGCCGGATCTGCGGGAAAGCTTCTTCACCAACGCCTTCTTCGTCGGCCACAACGTGCGCGATGCCGTCGCCGGCGGCACGGCCGACTACATCCCGGTCTTCCTGAGCGAGGTTTTTGCGCTTTTCCAGCGCGGCGTGCTGCCGCTGGACGTGGCGCTGGTGCAGGTGTCGCCGCCGGACCGACACGGGTTCTGCAGCCTGGGGGTCTCGGTGGATGCGTCGCGGGCCGCGGTGCAGGCCGCCACCCGGGTGATCGCCGAGATCAACCCGCACATGCCGCGCACGCACGGCGACGGGCTGGTGCACGTGGACGCCATCGACTGCGCCGTCGAGGTGGACTATCCGCTCCCCGAGCGCGTCCGCCCCGAGCTGTCGGAGGTGGAGCGCGCCATCGGCGGGCACGTGGCCGGGCTGGTGGAGGACGGCGCCACCATCCAGATGGGGATCGGCTCCATCCCCGACGCGGTGCTGGCCGCGCTGGGGGGCCACAGGGACCTCGGCGTGCACACGGAGATGTTCTCGGACGGGGTGATCGACCTGGTCGAGAGGGGCGTCATCACGGGGGCCCACAAGCGGAACCATCCCGGCAAGCTGGTCGCCGCCTTCGTGCTGGGCACCCGCCGCCTCTACGACTTCGTGGACGACAACCTCCAGGTGGTGATGCTGGGCGCCGACTACGTCAACGACACGGCGGTGATCCGCCGCAACCCCAGGGTCACCGCCATCAACAGCGCCATCGAGATCGACCTCACCGGTCAGGTGGTCGCCGACTCCATCGGCACGCGGCAGTTCTCGGGCGTGGGCGGACAGATGGACTTCATCCGGGGCGCGTCGCTCTCGCCGGGTGGAAAGCCCATCATCGCCCTTCCCTCCACCACCCGCCGGGGCGAGTCGCGGATCGTCGCGCTGCTGCGGCCGGGCGCGGGAGTGGTGACCACGCGCGCACACGTGCACTACGTGGTCACTGAGTGGGGCGTGGCCTACCTGTACGGCAAGAACCTGCGGCAGCGTGCGCGGGCACTGATCGACGTCGCGCACCCGGACCATCGCGAGGCGCTCGCGCGGGCCGCCACCGAGCGGTTCGGTGCGGAGTTGTTCGGGGTGGACGGCTCGGGCGGGCGGAGTCCGGACGCACGGTAGCGTGCGGGGAAGGGAAGTCCGCTTCCCGGCGCCCCCTGCTTCCGCGGCGGCACGTGGGGGATTTTCCCACGCGGGCGGGGTGAAGTCAGCCATGACGGATCGAGATCCGCGCTCGCGGCCCTCCAGATCTCCCCGACAGACCCGCAACTCCGCGCCGCGCATATTCCGGCCACGGACGCGACGACCCGCGCAGCGTTCCCACCCTACGCACGCAATCAGACGATGAGCAACTCGAACGATACGGCAGTCCTCCAGAGCCCGCGGACGCGCCGCGACTTCCTCCGCGTGTCCGCGCTGGGTGCGGTGGCGGGAGCCGCGGTGGCCGCCTGCAAGCCGCAGAGCGCCGGCACCGGCACCACGCAGGGCGCCGGCTCGGCGGACGGGAACCGCAGCGCGGCCAACGCCGCCAAACCGGGCGCCATGGCGTCCGACAGCGACCACAGCGGCGGGAGCACCGCGCCGCACCCGGCCCAGACGTCCCGCGCGAAAGCGGACGAGATGGACGCCATGCACGAGAAGGGGATCAAGTCCTTCCCCGCGAAGACCGCCGGCAAGGGCAACCAGCCGATGGCGCCGAAGATCGTCGACGGCGTCAAGGTCTTCGAGCTGACGGCGGAGAAGATCAAGTGGGAGGTGGAGCCGGGCCGCATGGTGGACGCGATGGCGTACAACCGCCAGGTCCCCGGCCCGCAGATCCGCGTGCGCGAGGGCGAACGGGTGCGCGTCATCGTCCACAACAAGCTTGAGCAGTCCACCGCGGTGCACTTCCACGGCGTGGAGGTCCCCAACGACCAGGACGGCGTCCCCTTCATCACGCAGCCGCCGGTGAAGCCCGGCGAGAGCTACACGTACGAGTTCACGGCGCCCAACCCCGGCTCGCACATGTACCACTCGCACCACAACGCGGCCGAGCAGGTGGGGCAGGGGCTCCTGGGCGCGTTCATCATCGAGCCGCGCCGCAAGCGGGCCATCGAGAACGTGGACGTGGACTACGTGATGATCATCAACGACGGCTACCACGGCTACACCATCAACGGCAAGGGCTTCCCCGCCACGGAGCCGATCGTGGCGAAGCTGGGCCAGAAGGTGCGCATCCGCTTCATGAACGAAGGGATGATGATCCACCCGATGCACCTGCACGGCATGCACATGACCGTCATCGACAAGGACGGCTGGCCGCAGCCGCAGCCGTGGAAGTGCGACACCATCAACGTGGCGCCGGGCGAGCGCTGGGACGTGATCGTCAACTGCAACAACCCCGGCACCTGGGCGTTCCACTGCCACATCCTGCCGCACGCGGAGAGCCCGCACGGGATGTTCGGGATGGTGACGGCGCTGGTGGTGCAGAAGTAAGGAAGTGCGTTAGTGCGTGAGTGCGTGAGTGCGGTTACCTCGTCGACGGGGGAGGATTACGATGATTTCGCGTGATTCCGAGGTCCCCTGCCTGTGGGGGGTGGCGCTGGCGAGCGCGGGGCTCGCGGCGGGCGTGAACTCGCTGCTGTTCGTGGCGACCGCGCGCTGGGCGTTCCCCCGCGAGCTGCTCCTTCCCCCCGCCGATGAGCCTATGACGGTGGGGGTGATCGCGGGGGTGTCCGCCGCCGCGGCGGTGGCGGGCGCGGCCACGTTCGCGGTGCTGCGCCGCGTGGCGCGCGACCCGGTGCGGCGCTTTCGCTCCGCCTCGCTTTGGGTCCTCCTCCTGTCGTTCGTGGCTCCGCTCGCGATCCCCGCCGCCGACGTGCGGGCACAGGTAGTGCTTTATCTCGCCCACGTCGCGGTGGTGTTCGGCACGGTGTGGCTGGTGACGGCTCGGGCGGGCCGCGGCGGCCCGTGTGTGCCTTCCTGACTCTTCGAGGTTGCTTATGTCCGACAAGATCCGCGTCCTCCTGGTGGACGACCACACCGTCCTTCGCGCTGGCCTCGAAGCGCTCCTCGGCCTCGAGCCCGACCTGGAGGTCGTCGGCAAGGCGAGCACCGGCGAGGAGGCGATCGAGCGGGTGAACGCGGTGCGGCCCGACGTGGTGGTGATGGATCTGGGAATGCCGGGGATGGGAGGGCTGGAGGCGACTCGCCAGATCGCCGCCTCCGAGAGCGGCGCGCGAGTCCTGGTCCTGACCTCGCACGCCGAAGAGGAGTATCTCCTCCCCGTGCTGGAGGCGGGCGGGAGCGGCTACGTGAAGAAGACCAGCGCGGACGAGGACCTGATCTCCGCGATCCGCATCGTCGCCCGGGGGGAGGTGTTCCTCTACCCGGCGGCCACCAAGCTCCTCCTCAACGGTTTTCGCAAGGCGGAGGCTCGGGGCGAAGCGAGCCCGCTCGAAGAGCTCTCCGACCGCGAGCGCGAGGTGCTGCAGCTGACCGCCGAAGGGTACAGCTCGGTCGAGACGGGGAAGCGGCTCTTCCTCTCCCCCAAGACCGTCGACACCTACCGCTCCCGGCTGATGCAGAAGCTCGGCCTCGGCCACCGCTCCGACCTGGTGAGGTTCGCGCTCGACAACGGCCTGCTGAAGCCGCATTCGCCCAGGTAGCCGGAAGGGTTCTCTCAAACAGCAGTGACGTGGGGCACGGAGAAGACTTCTCCGTGCCCCCGCTTCGTGTAACCCCTAACCTCACGCAGAGGCGCAGAGACGCAGACGAGAGAACAACAGGAGAAACGCATCACACAGAGATACAGAGGGAACGGAAAGGCCACAGATAACCCCTTTCCGCTTTTCTCTCCGTTGCCTCTGTGGCTCTGTGTGAGGCCATCTGTTCACTTTTCCTCTCCTGCGTCTCTGCGCCTCTGCGTGAGACCGTTGGTCTCCATCCCGGTGTCGTGGTCTTTCCCACACGAGTGTCGAACCGCGCCTGACGCGAGACCGGCTCGATCGCCGCAACTTCAGGGAGCACGCCATCGAAGAGCACGAGGCTCGCACCCGCGGAGCCCACGCGCGACCCGGAAGCGAGACGAACCGATGATCTCCAACATCCTTCCCGCGACGAACCCCGCCACGCCGTCCGCACGCGTATGGCCGGGGCGGCTTCTCCTGCGCCTGCCGCTGTTCTACAAGATCCTCGTGGCGGAGGTGTTCGTGGTACTGGTCGCGTCGGCGGTAAGCGCGCGGCTGGCGATCCATCTGTTCGGCTCCGCGGCATCCGTGTATCCGCTACTCGCGCTGAGCATGGTGGTGTCGCTGGTCACCATCGTCCCGGTGCAGGCGGCGGTTCTGCGGCTGGCGCTGGCCCCGGTGGACGAGCTGGAGCACGCGGCCGAGCGGGTGGAGAGCGGCGAGCCGGGTGCGCGGGCCCCCCTCTCCCCGCTCGCCGACCCGCGCCTGGAGCGGCTCACGCGCGTGTTCAACCGCCTGCTGGAGAGGATGGAGGCGGACCGGCGCCGGCTTCGCGAGATCGCCGAGCGCGCCTTCCGCACGCAGGAAGCGGAGCGCACCCGCCTCGCGAAGGAGCTGCAGGAGGAGACCGCGCAGACGCTCTCCGCCGTCCTGATCGGCCTGCGCATCGTGCGGCAGACGGCGGACGACGCCCGCCGCGCCGATGTCATCGATGGGTTGCGCCGCGACGTAGCGGCGGTGACCGAGCGGGTCCGCCAGTTCGCCAGCGGCCTGTACACGCCGACCCTCGCGGACCTGGGCGTGGTGGCGGCGCTGGAGGGATATGCGCGTGCCCTGTCGGAGAGCTCGGGGATTCGGATCGGGATCGAAGCGGAGGACGTCAGGGGCGTCCTCGCTCCCGCGGGCGAGCTGGCGCTTTACCGGATCGTGCAGGAGGCGCTCAGCAACGCGGCGCACCACTCCGGCGCGTCACGCGTCCGCGTGCGTGTGACACGCGGGGAGGCCGCCATCGAGACGACGGTGGAGGACAACGGCAGGGGCTTCAGCGTGGCGCCCACGGAATCGGAGAAGCTGTGCCTGGGGCTGTTCGGAATGCGCGAGCGGGCGGCCTATGCCGGCGGGTCGCTGCGGATCGAGAGCACGCCCGGGGAAGGAACCCGCGTGATCGCCCGCATTCCCGCCGCGGTGGAGCGGCCGGTGCTCGCCGAATGCGTTCCAGCGGTCACCCGGAGGGCCTCGTGATCGCCCGCGCGGAGCCACGCATCCACGGCGAGAATGCCTCGTTCGCCGTGCGCGAGCGCGTGCGGTGGAGCGACGTGGACGCGGCGGGCATCGTCTGCTACGGCTCGTTCCTGCGCTTCTTCGAGCTCGCCGAGTCGGAGATGTTCCGGGCCGCGGGGCTTCCGTCCACGCTGCAGGAGCGTGCGGGTGTATGGCTCGTCCGCCGCCGCGTGGAGTGCGACTTCCTGCGCCCCGCTCGCCTCGACGACGAGCTGGAGGCGCGGGTCGCGGTCGAGGCGATGGGCCGCACCTCCCTGTCCCTGGTTTTCGAGATCCGTGAGGTCGATGGGGGCGAGGCCTCCGTCCGCAGCCGCTACACGCTCGTGGCGGTCGACCGCGCGACGCTTCGCCCAGTGCCGCTCCCCGAAGAGATGCGTGCGGCGCTGCGCCGGTTTCAGCGGATTCCAGCCTCGCCGCGGAACCGCGCTCCCCACCCTGAGCGCGTGTAGCGTACGCCATCCGGAGGTCTTGTGTACACGCTGGTTCGCCGCTTCATCAAGACGGGGATCGGGTTCCTCGCCGCGGGGATCGCGCTGGGCATGGTGATGCTCGTGCGCCGGGAGCTGTTGGGCATCTGGCCGAATCCGTACCTCGTATCCGCGCACGCCCACGCGGTGCTCGTCGGGTTCATGATGTTCCTGATCCTCGGCGTGGGGCTCTGGCTCTTTCCGCGCGCCGAGCGCGGAGACACGCGCTACCGCCCGGAGCGCATCAAGGCGGCGTACTGGATCCTGCTGGCCTCCACGGGCGCCCGCTTCCTGGCCGAGGCGCTGCGGAGCGGAGGGTCTGCCACGTGGCTCGCCTGGACCGTGGTCATCGGCGGGGCGGGGCAGGCGGCCGGGCTGTTCATCTATTTCTGGACGATGTGGACGCGCATCCGGCCGGTGGGAAGCCATCTCCGCGAGGCAAAGGGGGAGCGGTTCTGATACGGAAGTGCCAAGTGCCTGGTGCTAAGTGCCTAGTGCTAAGTGCTAAGTGCTGAGTGCTAAACATCTATTCAGATTCCACTTAGGACTTAGCACTTAGGAGTTAGCACTAACAACCTGAACTGAGACTACCACCATGGATCCATACGTCCGACGGTTCATCCGCGCGAGCCTGGTGTGGCTGGGAATCGGAGTGGCGATCGGGGTGTCGATGGCGCTGGAGCCCCGCGCGATCGCCTACCGCCCCGCCCACGTGCACGCCAACCTGCTCGGCTTCGTGAGCATGATGATCTTCGGGGTGGCGTACCACGTCGTCCCGCGCTTCGCCGGGCGCCCGCTGCACGACCCGCGGCTCGCGGCGGTGCACCTGTGGGTGGCGAACGCCGGTCTGGCCGTGCTGGCCGGCGGATGGATCGTCCGGGTGCACGCGCCGCAGGTGGGCACGCCCATGATCGGCGCGGGCGGAATGGCGAGTGCCGTGGGCGCCTACCTCTTCATCTACAACCTCTGGCGGACGCTGGGCGACGGATCGCCCGTCCCGGTGCCACTCCGTGCCCGGCCCGCCGTCCCAGCGACCGGAGCGAACCGCTGATGATTTCCGAAACGATGACCCTGAACGACGCCATCCGCCTGCACCCGCGCTCGGTGGCGGTGTTCAACGAATACGGCCTGGACAGCTGCTGCGGCGGCGCGGCCACCATCGCGGAGGCGGCCGAGCGCGACGGAGTGCCGCTGGACGAGCTGCTGCGCGCGCTGGAGGGCGCGGAACGATGAAGGTCCTCTCCCTGGAGGCGATGCGGGTCCGCGAAGACCGCCCCGCCACGGCCATCGCGCACGACGAGGCGAACGCCCGCGTCGTCGTGTTCCACCTCAGCCCCGGGCAGCGCGTTCCGCCGCACCAGAACCGCTCCACCGTCATCGTCACGGTGCTGGAGGGGGCGGGCACCTTCCACGGCGCGGACGGTGAGGCGGTGCTCCGCGCGGGCCAGTCCGCGGTGTACGCGCCCGGCGAGGAGCACGCGATCACCGCCGGCGGCGAGCCCCTCCGCTTTCAGGCGGTCATCGCGCCACGGCCGCGGTGAAGCTCGAGCGCGGAATCGAGGGATGTACTACACGGAAGATGACCGAAACCCGACATACACCGGCGCGAGCTCCTTCTACGATTCACCCGTCCTGATCGACGACACATCAACAGACAACACTGAGCTTCACTGATGCCCAATTTCTACAGACTCCCCGTTCTCGGGATGATCGTGCTCGCCGCTGCGTGCGGCGGCGACAAGCCGGCCGAGACCACCAGCGACACTCCGCAGGGCTCCAGCGCCACCCCGGCCGTCACCACCGACGCGCCGAACACCGCTGCCACCACGCCGCAGGCGCAGGGCACGGTGCACACGGTGCGGATGACCACCACGCAGGGCGGCGCATCCGGCACCTTTGAGCCGGCCAGCATCACCGTCAAGAAGGGTGACGTGATCAAGTTCGTGAGCGAGGGGAACGCGGCGCACAACGTGTCGTTCCCGGCCGACCAGAACGCCGGCAAGGCGAACCTTCCCGCCCCGGGCCAGTTCCTGACCGACGGGCAGAGCTACGACCTGCAGATCACGCTGGATCCGGGCACGTACAACATCCAGTGCGATCCGCACGCGGCGATGGGGATGAAGGGCACCATCACGGTGCAGTAGCCATCTTCACCGCCCGGAGCACGACGGGGGAGCCACCAAGCCGGTGGCTCCCCCGTCCGCCATTCGCCACGCCCCTACACGGGAAGCGAGAAAAACGCCCTGCCGGATCAAACAACACCCGACATTCGCGCACCGCCGGAGCCCGCATATTCAAGGGCGGATCAGGAAGGATCGCACCGACGCGCGACAAGCGAGCCGCCGATCTCCTGAGCCTCCGAAGCGCCGGAAAAGTGCCACGACCACCGCGGGCCGCGAGGCGACCTGCTTCCCATCCAAGGAGTCTGCAATGAGCACTCGAATCGAAGAGCCGCGCGTCTCCCCACGGAAGTTTCCCGTCGTGCCCCGCTGGATCGCGGGCGGCGTGGCCGTCCTGACGCTCGCCGGAGCGGCGACGGCCGGCTATGCGGCGTACGGTGAAGACGCGGCGCCCGCCGGTGCGTTCAGCGCCACGATCCCGGTGCGCAAGGCCGAGCCGGTCCGCGGCGAGGAGCGCGCGCTGCTGACCGCGCCGCCCATGGTGCCCGCCCCCATCGACCGGAACTACGCCACCACCGTGATCGTGGACCTGGAGGTGGTGGAGAAGACGATGCGCATCGCGGACGGAGTGGACTACACCTTCTGGACCTTTGGCGGCTCGGTGCCGGGGAGCTTCATCCGCGTGCGCGAGGGCGACCAGGTGGAGTTCCGCCTCAAGAACCACCCCGGCAGCAAGGTGGCGCACAACATCGACCTGCACGCGGTGACCGGCCCCGGCGGCGGCGCGGAGGCCAGCATCGTGCTCCCCGGCCACGAGAGCACCTTCAAGTTCTCCGCGGCCAACCCGGGGCTCTACGTCTACCACTGCGCTTTCGCTCCCGCGGCGCTGCACGTGGCCAACGGGATGTACGGGCTGATCCTGGTGGAGCCCAAGGAGGGGATGCCCAGCGTGGACCGCGAGTTCTACGTGATGCAGGGCGACTTCTACACGAAGGGCGCGCACGGAGAGAAGGGTCACCAGATCTTCGACCAGCAGAAGGCGGTGGACGAGAGGCCGGACTACGTGGTCTTCAACGGCGCGGTGGGCTCGCTCACGGGCGACAACGCGCTCAAGGTGAGAACGGGTGAGACGGTGCGGCTGTTCGTGGGCAACGGCGGTCC
>DASWNZ010000117.1:0-18912 GCA_036398975.1 Longimicrobium sp. | reverse complement strand
GGACCAGCAGCCGGCGCTCGACACGGTCGGGCTCGGCGTGAACCGGCCGATCCCCGGCGGGCTGGCTCCGCTGGGCGGGCGCACCCGAGAGACGATGGCGATCAGCGCGAGCACGGGGTACCAGATCTCGCTGATCGGCTCCACGCGGGTGACGCCCACCATCTCGCTGCAGCGCAACTACATCCGCGCCGACACCATCCTCGCGCCCGGCGACACGATCGGTGGGGCGGAGCTGGCGGACTCGTTGAGGGACGTGTACGGGTCGCTGGTGGCCGGCCCCGCGCGCCTCAACTTCGGGGCGGGGCTGAGCACGGACCTGTACGGCTTCTTCCCCGGCGTGGCGGGGTACTCGGCGTTCCGGCACCACCTTACGCCCTCGGTGTCGTACACCTACTCCCCGGCGGCGAGCGGCGCGCAGAGCCCGGTGCAGCGGGCGCTCTTCGGGCAGCAGGTGGGGCAGACGGTCAACCAGATCACCATCGGGCTGAACCAGACCTTTGAGGGGAAGATCCGCCAGCCGCGTCCGGTGCGCGGTGACTCGATGGCCGATTCCGCGCGATCGGCGGGGAACGCGGCGACGCCGCAGGATGCGCAAAAGGTCACGCTCCTCTCCATCAACACCTCGGCGATCGGATACTCGTTCGTGCAGCGGGACTCGCTGATCCCGCGCTTCGAGACGGACGCCATCACCAACAGCGTGCGCTCGGACCTGCTGGGGGGGCTGACCTTCACCACGTCGCACGACCTGTTCGCGGACCAGCAGCGGGGGAACCGGGTGGCGCGCGGCGCGTTCAGCCCGTACCTGACCTCGCTGAACACTTCGTTCTCCCTTGGGGCCAACTCGGCGCTCTTCCGCCGGCTGGGGTTCGGCGGGCGGCCGGAGCAGGAGCGCGGTCCGGGTGAGCAGCGCGGGCGCACGGCGGACACGGCGGGCGCGCAGCCGGCACGGCCACCGGGCGGCGCCACCTTTACTGGCAACAACCAGCAGGCGGGCCGCGGCCCCTGGAACCTGAACCTGACCTACTCGCTGGCCCGCACCCGCCGCGCCACGGGCGACGTGCAGCCCGGCCGCTTCGAGCGCGGCGACCAGACGGTGCGCGGGGACCTCAGCTTCTACCCCACGCGCAACTGGGCGGTGAGCTGGGGTACGCAGTACTCGCTCACCTCCGGCGAGTTCGACGCGCACTCGCTGCACTTCAAGCGCGACCTGTACCGGTGGGAGGCGAACTTCGACTTCTTCCGGGCGCCCAACGGGAACACGTCGTTCGCGATGCGCGTGCACCTGATCGACCTGCCGGACCTGAAGGCGGACTACAACGAGCGCAACCTCGGCATCGACCGCCCTGAGGAGTCCCGCACGAATCCGCGGGCTAACCTGAACCGGGCGAGTCCGTAACAGCAGGTCTCACGCGGAGGCGCGGAGACGCAGAAAGAACTCCTCCGCGGCCTCCACGTTTCCCGCGTGAAACCGTTGTTCGACAAGCTGAATCGGAATGGGTGTCCTGAACGCAGGACGCCCGTTTTCCTTTGGCGCGGACAAGCGGCGGGGCAGGGTCGGGAGCGGCGAAAAGGAAAGATGTTGTGGCGCAATGAGTTGTGAAAATGGCGCCGCGCGGAACGGGCGTTGCCTTTGGGGATGGCGGCACGTCCGAGGCTACCCTTCAGCACCACACGACCATGCGCACCTCTTTCCGCATCACCGCTCTCGCGGCGCTCCTGCTCGGCGCCGGCGCGTGCGACAACGAAACGATCTTCGTGGGCGACCGGCCCGGCGCCCCGGAAGACCTCCTCGCGGAGTACGCGTGGGTCTTCGAAGGGTTCACCACGTCGGGCCAGTCCGTGGGCCACCCGGCCGTGGACCTCACCTGGTTCCCGCCGAGCGACTGGGACCAGGAGCCCTTTCGCGTCTACGGGAAGCGCAGCGGCGGCTCCGGCTTCTTCCTGATCGCCACCGTCACGTCGTGCACCGAGAACGGGTGCACCTACCGTGACCGCAACGTGGCGCCGGGCACCACCTACGAGTACTACGTCGCCACCGTCAACGAAGAGACGGACGAGGAGACGACCAGCGACACGCGCGAGGTGATCCTGGTTCCCGCCACCAACATCCCCGCCGCGCCGCGGCTGGAGACGCCGGTGGCGCTGGACAGCGCCGTCTTCCTGCGCTGGACCGACCCGTCCAACGGGGCCAACGTGGGCCGCTACCGCGTCTTCCTGACGCGCATCGACGCCCGCAGCGACTACCTGTACCCCGTCGGCGAGTCGGACGGGAACGGCTACCTGGACCTGAACGCGGACAACGGGCACACCTACGGCTACCGCCTGGCCGCCGTGGACACGCTTGGCCGCGTAAGCTCTCTTAGCGCCGAGGTCACCGCCATCCCGCGCCCCGACCGCACCGCGGAGCTGATCTACGCGCACAGCTCGAACGCGGCGCAGAGCGGCTTCCGTTACAACGTCACCACCGGCACGGCCGCCGTGGTGAGCGGCACCACCGCCGACGCGCACTGGAGGCTGGAGCGCGACGGCACCGGCTGGCGGATCGTGCCCCTGAACGGCACCCGCATCGCCGACGCGGGGCGTACCACGGCGCTGGCGTGCGGCCCCGGCTCGGGTCCGGAGTGCGTCGCGGTGACCACGGCCCCGGCCGCCGGCTACTCCACCACCGCGGTGGCGCTGAACCCGGAGAGCAGCTACGTGCTGGCCTTCACCGTCGGCGGCCGCACCCACTACGGCGTTGTCCGCGCCCAGATCCTGGGGAGCGACCAGCAGAACCGCTCGCTGATGATCTTCGACTGGTCTATCCAGATGATCTCGGGCGAGCCGCGCCTGGACCGGCGCTCCAACTGATGCCGTCGTCCCCGGGCGGCCGGGGCGGACGAATGCCGGGAAGCTGACAGAAGCTCTCGTTCCGTCCGGGGCGGCGGTTTGAAGGGAAGTGCGTGAGTGCGTTGGTATGCACGAAACGAAGAGCGGGGGCGG
Source organism: Longimicrobium sp. (assembly GCA_036398975.1). Classification (GTDB taxonomy): domain Bacteria; phylum Gemmatimonadota; class Gemmatimonadetes; order Longimicrobiales; family Longimicrobiaceae; genus Longimicrobium. Next base: position 15,930 of record DASWNZ010000117.1, on the reverse strand, counting down.
CGCCAGGTGTGGCGCCGCCCCCGTTTGTTGGCGAGTAAACTCGCGGCAACAACCGCACAAAGTCCGCCTCCGCGGACTCCGGGTCTGATGCCGCAGCCCCCGAGCCCACTTCAGTGGGCTTCGCGTTGTTCCAGCCGGGGGCTTTAGCCCCCGGCACGGGCACGGGCGCCCGGCAATGCGGGCCCCCAGTGCGGGCGTCCGGCGTCGCGGTCCATATCCAACCCCGGTTGTCCCCCCCACAGCAAACGCCTTATCTTGAACCTCCCCCGAACACCCTTCCCCGGAGCGCGCAGTGCGGCAGCGGATCGAGATCGATGGCGACACCCTCACGCTCGAGGACATCGAGCGCGTGGCGTGCGACTGCGAGGTGGAGGTCGCGCTCGCGCCGGGGACGGAGGAGCGCATCCTCCGCTCGCGCGCGGTGGTGGAGGCGGCGCTTCGTGAGGAGCGCGTGGTGTACGGCATCACCACCGGATTCGGTCGCCTCGCCGAGACGGTGATCCCCATCGACCGGGTGGAGGAGCTGCAGCTCAATCTGATCCGCAGCCACGCCTGCGGAGTGGGCCCCGCGCTCCCCCGCGCCGAAACGCGCGCCATCACCCTGCTGCGCGCCAACGTCCTCGCCAAGGGCTTCTCCGGCGTGCGCCCGGAAGTGGTGCACGCCCTGATGGCGCTCCTCAACCACGGCATCCACCCCGTCATCCCGGAGCAGGGCTCCGTGGGCGCGTCGGGCGACCTGGCGCCGCTGTCGCACCTGGCGCTGGTGCTCATCGGCGAGGGCGCGGCCGAGGTTGGCGGCGAGGTCGTGCCCGGCGACGAGGCGCTGCGCCGCGCGGGGCTCCAGCCGCTCCGGCTGCAGGCCAAGGAGGGGCTCGCGCTCAACAACGGCACACAGGTGATGACGGGGATCGGCGCCCTCCTGCTGCGCGGCGCCGAGCGGGCGGTGGACACGGCCGAGGTGACCGGCGCCATGACCCTCGAAGCGCTGCGCGGCACGCCCGACGCCTTCCACCCCGCCATCCAGCGCGCGCGCCCCCACCCGGGCCAGGCCGCGAGCGCCGAGCGCCTCCGCGCCCTCCTGGCGGAGAGCGAGATCCGCGAGAGCCATCGCCACGACGACCCGCGCGTGCAGGACGCCTACTCGCTTCGCTGCATGCCGCAGGTGCACGGGGCCGCGCGCAACGCCTTCGCCTACATCGGCCAGGTGCTGGAGACGGAGTCCAACAGCGCCACCGACAACCCGCTCGTCTTCCCCGACGAGGGCGAGGGCGGGCTGGTGGTCTCGGGCGGCAACTTCCACGGGCAGCCGATCGCGCAGGTGCTGGATCTGCTCGCCATCGCGCTCGCGGACCTGGCCTCGATATCGGAGCGCCGCATCGAGCGCCTGGTGAACCCCGACCTCTCGGGCGACCTTCCCGCCTTCCTGACTGACGACCCGGGTGTGTGCAGCGGCTTCATGATCGCGCAGATCACGGCCGCGGCGCTGGTCAACGAGTGCAAGACGCTGTCGCACCCTGCCAGCGTGGACTCCATCCCCACCGGCGCCGGCAAGGAGGACCACGTCTCCATGGGGATGACCTCCGCCCTCAAGGCGCGCAAGGTGCTCCGCAACGTAGAGACGGTGCTGGGGATCGAGCTTCTCTGCGCGGCGCAGGGCCTCAAGTACCGCGAGCCGCTGCGCCCCGGCCGCGGCGTGGAACGCGCCTATCGCCTCTTCCGCGACCGCGTCTCCGTCCTCACCTCCGACCGCATCCTCGCCCCGGACATCGAAACGGCCGCGTCCATGGTGCGCGAGGGCGCCTTTGCGGACCTGTGGCGCACGTGATCGCGTAGTTGCGGCCCGTGGTGCTCATCGGCACGGTGGGTGCGCGTTGCATGGCCCGTCCCCTGACGGAGGAACGCCATGCTAGACGCAGCCACCCGGCGCTGGGCATACGAAGAGCTGCCGGAGTTCCCGGAGGACGACGGATACCGTTATGAGTACATCGCGGGCGAGCTGGTGGTCACACGGTTCTCGAGCCCGCGGCACCAGAAAGTTCTCATGCGTCTGGCCGTTCTCCTGCACGGATTCGCGGAAGGGAACCGGCTCGGGCTCGTGTACATGGGTCCGATCGACATCCTGTTCGCGATCGGCGACTTCATCGCCCCCGATCTAGTATTCGTTCGCCGCGGCCGACTGGAGATCATCGGAGAGCGTGCGATCGAGGACGCACCGGACCTAGTCGTGGAAGTGGTGCACCAGGTCACCGAGCTTCGGGATCGCGGGATAAAGCGGGAGCGATACGCGCTTTACGATGTGCCGGAGTACTGGATTGTCGATCCATGGCGAGGCCAGATCGACCTGTACCGGCTGGTGGAAGATGCGGAGGTCCCGACAACGCTCACCACTGGAACGTTTGATTGGCAGCCAGTGCCGGATGGGCCGGCACTGACGATCAATCTGGAGGAGCTGTTCAAGAATCCTGACTGAGTGGCGCCTGGCGGGATACAGGCGAACCACGAGTAAGTTGAGACAGACACGCGATTTCGGCGATCCCCGGCACATGGGGTGCTTCGGGGGTGGGCGCTAACCAGAGGAGCAATCATGGCGACGAAGCCCGCACCCAAGCGCTGGACTTATGCCGAGTTCGCGCGCCTGCCCGACGACGGCAAGCGGTACGAGATCATCGCGGGAGAGCTGGTCGTGAGTTCGTCGCCGCACTACCGGCACCAGCTCGCGAGCGTGCGGATCACCGGCATTTTCGAGAACTTCACCCGCGAGCATGGGATCGGGCAGATCTACGGACCAGTCGACGTCCTTCTGTCCAGCGAGGACTACCTGGTTCCGGATCTCGTCTTCCTGAAGCACGAACGCCGGGCGGAGATCCTGTCGGACCGCGGGTTCGAAGGCGCACCTGACCTCGCGATCGAGATTATCTCGCCTTCGAGCGCGTTCAGGGATCGGGGAGTGAAGCGCGAGCGGTACGCGCTCTTTGGCGTCCCGCTGTACTGGGTCGTGGACATCAAGCTTCAGCAGATCGAGGTGTATCGACTCGCGGAAGATCCGACCGGGCCGCCGGAGATCGTGACCGGCACGCTGATTTGGCACCCGGTTCCGGGCGGACCGGCGCTCACGCTCTCCGTACCCTTTGTAGTAGATGCCGATGGGGACGGTTGACCCGATCAATGACAACCTGATGAATTGTTGCTCCAAGGAACTGGGTACAGGGCTAGATACTAGAGAATCCACCCACTTGAACAGCCACGGACACAGGGATGCAGGAGCTTGACGCCACCCGGACAATCAGTCTTGAAGACGATGTCTTTTTAGTACGATTCAAGTACGATCCATCTATCGTGCCTCGGATCAAAGCGGTTCCCGGAAGTTCGTTTATTGCAGCGAGAAAGCTGTGGTTAGTTCCGCCTTGGCCGGAATCTGCAGCATGTCTCTACAATTTTGGAGTCAAGGAATGCTTTCATGCTCTTGACTCTGAATGGGACGAGATACAGCGACTTGCGGCGCTCGTGCCTTCGGCCGGACCTGTTGTTCCCGAGGGGATTATCCGACACGCGTTCCGGGCCCCTAGTACTGGTGGGACACTCCTCCATACGGAGTACAATCGGGCGCTCCAGGAGGTTGTCAAGGAACTGACGGGGGCTTACTGGGATGGCCGGGTGAAATGCCTGAGGGTTCCTGCTTCGGCAGAACTCGCAAGAGCGTTGTTGTACTGTGTACAAGAATACGACTTCTTGGTTGAACCCGATGAGTACGAGCGCTTGCTCCTCTCGGCGGAGCGCACGTTCGAAGATGACGAGGAGTCGTTGGGTCACCTAAAAGTGAGCGAGATAGTGGCGTTACGGTTGATGCTGGAAATCCCTAAATATCGCAGAGATATGGTCCTTCAGACGTTGCAGCACATCACGTTTCAGCGTGGATGTTGAACCAGGTCTCAATAACCACAACTAGAGACACGCGAGAGAACCGATGGCAACCGCTATCATAGAGCCCCGCATCATCCGCGCGCCGCGCGGCGCAGAGATCTCGTGCCGGGGGTGGCAGCAGGAGGCCGCCCTGCGCATGCTGATGAACAACCTCGATCCTGAGGTGGCGGAGCGGCCCGAGGACCTTGTGGTGTACGGCGGGACGGGGCGGGCCGCGCGATCGTGGGAGGCGTTCGACGCGATGGTGGAGACGCTGCGCGGCCTGGCCGACGACGAGACGATGCTGGTGCAGTCCGGCAAGCCCGTGGGGGTGATGCGGACGCACCGCCACGCGCCCCGAGTGCTGATCGCGAACAGCAACCTCGTGCCGAAGTGGGCCAACTGGGAGACGTTCCGCGAGCTGGAGCGGCAGGGGCTCACCATGTACGGCCAGATGACGGCCGGGTCGTGGATCTACATCGGCACGCAGGGGATCCTGCAGGGGACGTACGAGACGTTCGGGGCGGTGGCGCGCCAGCACTTCGGCGGGAGCCTGCAGGGCACGTGGACGCTCACCGGCGGCGTTGGCGGGATGGGGGGCGCGCAGCCGCTCGCCATCACCATGAACGGGGGCGCCGCGCTCTGCATCGACGTGGACCCGTGGCGGATCGAGCGGCGCATCGCGATGCGCTACTGCGACCGCATGACCGCCGACCTGGACGAGGCGCTCCGCTGGACGCTGGAGGCGCGCGACCGCGGCGAAGCGCTCTCCGTGGGGCTGGTGGGGAACTGCGCGGAGGCGCTCCCGGAGCTGGTGCGGCGCGGCGTGACGCCGGACGTGCTCACCGACCAGACCAGCGCGCACGACGCCCTGGTGGGCTACCTCCCCGCCGGGATGTCGCTGGAGGAGGGGGACGCGCTGCGCACCGCCGACCCGGAGGAGTACCAGCGCCGCTCGCGCGCCTCCATGCGCGTGCACTGCGAGGCGATGGTGGAGATGATGCGGCGCGGCGCCGTCACCTTCGACTACGGCAACAACCTGCGCGCGCAGGCGCACGAGGCGGGCTTCGCGGATGCGTTCGCCTTCCCAGGATTCGTGCCGGCGTACGTGCGGCCGCTCTTCTGCGAGGGTAAGGGGCCGTTCCGCTGGGTGGCGCTCTCCGGAGACCCGGAGGACATCCGCCGCACCGACGAGCTGGTGCTGGAGCTCTTTCCCGACGATGAGCTGCTGCACCGCTGGATCCGCGGCGCGCAGGAGCGAGTCGCGTTCCAGGGGCTGCCGTCGCGCATCTGCTGGCTGGGGCAGGGGGCGCGGGCGAAGTTCGGCGTCGCGCTCAACGACCTGGTGGCGCGCGGCGAGGTGAAGGCGCCCATCGTCATCGGCCGCGACCACCTGGACACCGGCTCGGTCGCGTCGCCGTACCGCGAGACGGAGGCGATGAAGGACGGGAGCGACGCCATCGCCGACTGGCCGATCCTGAACGCGCTGGTGAACGTGGCGAGCGGGGCGAGCTGGGTGTCGTTCCACCACGGTGGCGGGGTGGGGATCGGGTACTCGCTGCACGCCGGGCAGGTGATCGTGGCGGACGGCACGGACGAGATGCGCGAGCGGCTGGAGCGCGTGCTGACCAACGACCCGGGGATGGGCGTCATCCGCCACGCCGACGCCGGCTACGAGACCGCCATCGAGACCGCGCGCCGCGAGAACATCCCGATCCCCATGCTGGACCGGGGCGCGTGAGGCGGGCGCTCACCGGCCTCCTGCTGGCACTCTCCGGGTGCGCGCCCACGGTGACGCACGGCGCCCGGGTTGAGCCGGGGCTGTACGTGGGATACACCGCCGGGATCATCGCGTCGGGCGATTCGGCCAGGGCGCCGGACGTCGTCACGCCGGAGTGGGTCCCGTACGTCCGGTACGGCTTCGTGGGGCGGCCCGGCGGGCTGGCCGGCTCGCTCGCCTTGTCGATGGCGCCGGAGGTGGAGCCACTGGTGCATGGAGACGCCTACCTCCAGCTCCCCACGCGCGATCCACGCTGGGCCTACGGGGGCGGCGTAATGGGGTCGGGGAGGTTCGTGATGCCCTACGTGCAGCTCGGGCGGTCGTTCGGTCGGGGGTACGAGGCGTACACCACGCAGGCATGGGTGCACAGCACGCAGTTCACCGACCGGGATCTCGGCCTCGATCCAAGCGAGGGCCAGGTCCGGCCCCGCTACTGGGCACCCACGCTCGCGCTTCGCCGCCGCGAAGGAGCGCTCGCGGTGGGGCTGCAGGTCACGGGAGCTCTGGGGAGCTACGAGAACACGGCGTACGATTCCGCCAGTGCCGGCCCGGTTACACGAAGCCGCCCGCTGCGCGCGATCACCACCAGCGTGACCGCGGACGTGGACGTGGCGCTCTTCGTGAGAGAGGTCCTGGGCATCACGCGCGGGCCGATCCCGCGAGATACCCCGCCGCGTTAGGGCCACCGACGCGCGGGGAACGCGCGAATCGCCGCACGCTCCTCCCTCTCATCCCACGCCACCACACCGTGAACCTCGTCATAACGCAGCTTTCCAAGACGTACCCCAACGGCGTGCACGCGCTGCGCGGGGTTTCGCTCGCCATACAGCCGGGGATGTTCGGGCTGCTGGGGCCGAATGGGGCGGGGAAGAGCACCTTGATGCGCATCCTCGCCACGCTGCAGGAGGCCGACTCCGGACAGGCGCGGCTGGGCGAGATCGACGTGCTGCGCGACAAGGAGTCGGTGCGCAGGACGCTTGGTTACCTGCCGCAGGAGTTCGGCGTCTATCCGTCCACGACCGCGGCGGATATGCTGGACCACTTCGCCCTGCTCAAGGGGATCACGGCCAAGGGGGAGCGGCGCGACACGGTGGCCGGGCTCCTTCGCCAGACCAACCTGTGGGATGCGCGGGCGCGGCGGCTGGACGGCTTCAGCGGCGGGATGCGGCAGCGCTTCGGGATCGCGGTGGCGCTGATCGGCGACCCGCAACTGATCATCGTGGACGAGCCCACGGCGGGGCTGGATCCGGCTGAGCGCGCCCGCTTCCTCAACCTGCTGAGCGAGCTGGGGGAGCGCGCGGTGGTCATCCTCTCCACGCACATCGTGGAGGACGTGAGCGAGCTGTGCACGCGCATGGCCATCATCGACCGAGGCAGCATCCGCCTGGCGGCCGAGCCGATGCAGGCGGTGGAGGCGCTGCGCGGCAAGGTGTGGCGGCGCGGCGTGGAGCGCGAATTCCTGCCAAAGGTGCAGGAGGCCCTCCCCGTCATCTCCACCACGCTGATCGGCGGGCGCACGCTGGTGCACGTGTACGGCGACTCGCCGCCCGATTCGTCATGGGAGGCGGTGGAGCCGGACCTCAAGGACGTGTACTTCACGGTGATGAAGGGGATCGAGGTGCACCCGGAGGCGGCCCCGCCGGTGTCGCACGAGCCCCTGCCGCCGCTCGTCCTCCCCCCGCCGATGGTGCGCGAGCCTGAGCCGCGTACCGCCGACGACCTGGGGCCGACCGACTGGTTCGCCCCGCGCCCCGTGGAGCCGCCGCCGCTTCCGCCGCGCGCCGAGGCTGTGCCGCCGCTTCCACCACCGTTCGAGGCGCCGCCGGTTCCACCGCGACCCGCGGAGACTCCGCCGCCCTTCCCGCCGAGCGCCGACGAGCCGCCGCCGCTCCCATCGGTCGCCGAGGAGCCGCCGCCGCTGCCGTCCACTCGCGCCGAGGTGCCACAGCCGCGGGGTGATGATCCGCCGCCATTCGCGGAGCCGCCGTTCCGGGGGAGAGAAGGATGAGCGCGCTGCGGGGGCTCGTCGCCTTCGAGCTGCGCCACCACCTGCGGCGGATCTCCACCTGGGTGTACTTCGGCGTCCTCTTCCTGATCTCCTGGGTGTTCACGGCGTCGCAGGCTGGGGCGTGGCGCGACTTCGACATGGGGAGCGAGCTCCTCGTGGCCAACTCGCCGATCCGCATCTCCACGATGATGCTGACGCTGGGGATGCTGGCCGTACCCATCACCTCGGCGATCGCGGGGACGGCGGTGTACCGCGACTTCGAGACGCGCGCGTACCCGCTCTTCTTCACCACCGCGGTGCCGAAGTGGGCGTACCTGGGCGGGCGCTACCTGGGCGCGGTGCTCGCGAACCTCTTCATCCTCCTGTCGATTCCGCTGGGGATCATCGCCGCGAGCGTCTCGCCGATCGTGGACGCGGACCGCGTGGGGCCTTTCCTCCCGCTCGCGTACCTGCACGCCATCGTGCTCATCACCCTTCCCAACGTGCTCTTCACCTCCGCCATCTTTCTGATGCTGGCGGCCACCACGCGGCGGATGATGCCGGTGTACGTGGGCGGATTCGCGCTGCTGGTGGGATGGGCGATCGCGGTGATCTCCGCGGGCGCGGTGAACGAGGAGTGGCTGATCTACCTGGTCGATCCCTTTGGCGTGGCGCCGACGCTGCGCTCCACGCGCTACTGGACGGTGGTGGAGCAGAACCGGTCGCTCGTGCCGATTCCCGCGCTGCTGCTGCTGAACCGCGCGCTATGGCTTGCAGTGGGGGCGGGGGTGCTGGCGTGGGGCGCGCATCAGTTCCGCTTCGCGCACGCGGCGGACGAGCGCGACCTGAACCGGCCATCGGGTAGCCGCCGCGCGGCGGACGAGGCCGCTCCGGTGGTGGTGCCGCGTGCGCACCGCACCTTTGACGCGCGGGCGCGTGCCCTTCAGCTCGCCGCCACGCTGCGCCGCTCGCTGCGCGAGGTGGTGGGGAGCGTGTACTTCCCCATCCTGGTGGGGCTCTGCCTCCTCTTCGTCCTCCTGGTGGGCGGCGACATCGGCGAGATCTACGGGACGCGCACCTTCCCGGTCACCTACAAGGTGCTGGAGACGCTTACCGGCAGCTTCTTCCTGTTCGTGATCATCATCATCACCTTCTACGCCGGCGAGCTGGTGTGGATGGAGCGCGACCAGCGCACGCACCAGCTCCACGACGCCACGCCGGTACCCACCTGGGTGCCGCTCGTCGCGAAGCTGGCGGCGCTGACCGTCACGGTGGCGCTGCTGCTGGCGGCGAGCATGGTGTGCGGGATGCTGATCCAGGCGGCGCGCGGCTACTTCCGCTTCGAAGTGGGGCAGTACCTCCGCGAGCTCTTCGTCCACCAGCTGCTGGGGATGTACCTGCCGCTGATCGTGCTTGCGTTCGCCGTGCAGACGCTGGTGAACCACAAGTACGTGGGCCACTTCATCATGCTGGTCTACTACGTGGGCGGTCCCACGATCTACGCGCTCGGGGTGAGCCGCAACCTGCTCGTGTACGCATCCACGCCGTCGCTCCAGTACTCGGACATGAACGGCTGGAACGGTGCCGAGGGGGCGTGGACGTGGTACGCGCTCTTCTGGGGCGGGGTGGCGGTGCTGCTGGCGATCGTCTCCAACCTCTTCTGGCGCCGCGGCGAGGAGCAGGGCGGCGGGTGGCGCACGCGCCTCGCCCGCGCCAGGGCCACGAGCCCGGTGCTGGTCGCCGCAGCTCTCGCGGGGCTGCTGGTGCTGGGGACGGGCGGCTTCATCGTCTACAACACCGCCATCCTCAACCCCTGGACGAGCGAGAACGACTCGGAGCAGGTGCAGCTTCGCTACGAGCGCGAGTACAAGCGGTTCGAGTGGGCGCCGCAGCCCAAAATCACGGGAGTGAAGCTGCGGGTGGAGCTCTTTCCGCGCGCGCAGGAGCTGCGGGCGCGGGGCACGTACCGCGTCCACAACCGCACGCGGTCGCGCATCGACTCGGTGCACGTGGACATCTCCAGCAGCATGAAGATCCACTCGTTCGCCTTCGACCGCCCCGCCACGAAGGTGGTGAGCGATTCGGCGGGCGGATACTACGTCTACCGCCTGGGGCGCCCGCTGCTGCCGGGCGACTCGGCCGAGTTCCGCTTCGACGTCGCGCACCTCACCCCCGGCTTTACCGACGAGCCGCAGTACGGTCCGGTGGTGGAGAACGGCACCTTCGTGAACAACGAGGTGCTGCCGCGCATCGGCTACAACCCGGAGGGGGAGATCACCGGCGAGGGCGACCGCGAGCACTACGGGCTGGCGACGCGCCCGCGCGTCTCACCGATCACCGACCTGCGCGCCCGCAACGTCAACTTCATCTCGCGCGACGCGGACTGGGTGAGCTTCGAGGCCACCATCGTCACCGACGCGGACCAGACGGCGATCGCGCCCGGCTACCTTGTGCGGCCGAGCTGGATCGAGCGCGGGCGGCGCCACTTCCACTACCGGATGGACGCGCCGATCCTGAACTTTTACGCCTTCCTCTCCGGCCGCTACGCCGTGCGCCGCGACCGCTGGCGGAACGTGGCGATCGAGGTGTACCACCATCCGCCGCACAGCCGGAACGTGGAGCGGATGATCGGGGCGGTGAAGAAGTCGCTGGACTACTACACGTCGGAGTTCGGGCCGTACCAGCACCGGCAGGTGCGCATCCTGGAGTTTCCGCGCTACGCCGAGTTCGCGCAGTCGTTCGCAAACACCATCCCGTACTCCGAGGGGATCGGCTTCATCGCGCAGGTGGGGAAGGAGGACATCGACTACCCCTTCTTCGTGACCGCGCACGAGGTGGCGCACCAGTGGTGGGGGCACCAGCTGGTGGGCGCGGACGTGCAGGGCGCCGCCATGCTGAGCGAGACGCTGGCGGAGTACAGCGCGCTCATGGTGATGGAGCGCGAGTTCGGGCGCGCCCACATCGGCCGCTTCCTGCGCTACGAGCTGGACCAGTACCTCCGCGGCCGCGGCAGCGAGGGCCGCGCCGAGATGCCGCTGGCCCTCGTGGAGAACCAGCAGTACATCCACTACAACAAGGGCGCGCTGGCGATGTACGCCCTGCGCGATTACATCGGCGAGGCGCAGGTGAACACGGCGCTCAAGAACTTCCTCGACGAGTGGAAGTTCCGCGGCCCGCCGTACCCCACGTCGCGCGACCTCCTGATGCACCTGCGCAGCGTCACCCCGGACTCGCTCGGCTACCTGATCGACGACCTCTTCCAGCGCGTCACGCTGTACGACAACGCCGCCGAGCGCGCCACCTCCCGCCGCCTCAAGGACGGCCGCTACCAGGTGGACGTCCGCGTCCGCGCGCGAAAGGTGCGCGCCGATTCGCTCGGCAATGAAACGGAGGTGCCGCTGGATGACCGCATCGAGATCGGCGTCTTCGGCGCCGACCGGGAGGTGCCGCTCTACCTTGCCAAGCACCGCATCCGCGCCGGCGTGCAGACGGTGCGCGTGATCGTGAAGGAGATGCCGGAGCGCGCCGGCATCGACCCGCTCCACAAGCTGATCGACCATGCAAAGGATAACAACGTGCGGGAGGTGGAGGGGTAGGTGGGGCCCTCCCCCGCCTGCGGGGGCGCAGGGCGAGGGAGGGGGAGAACTCCGCGTGTGGCGCGGATGTCCTTGTAGGGGCGCGATTTATCGCGCCCGTGGCCGGGGTGGCTCCGTCGCCTGCCGATCCGCACCGCGCAATTTATCGCGCCCGCCCTTCCGCTGCCTCGACCGTCTCCTCGCGCACGATACCCGTAGGGGCAGACCTGCGTGTCTGCCCGACCTCTGGGTGCTGCACTAGCGCCGGGATTACCAACGGCGTCCGCGACTCTTCAGGCGGCGCGGGTTTGTTCCTGCGCCGCGATTACGTCAGCGAGGTCCTGGGCCGTGGCGCCGGTTGCGAGGAGGGCGCGCACGAGGAGATCCAGCGAGACAGAGGGGTCGCCGGCTTCCATCTTGGCGACGCGCGACTGGCTCGATCCCAGACGCTTGGCCATCTCGGTCTGCGTGAGGCCCTGCGCGTTTCGGCGCTCCTTCAGCGCGTTGCGGAGGGCGAGCTTCAGCTCCACGAACAGCGCTTCGTCGTCGGACAGGTTCAGGAACTCCTGCACCGTGCCGACGCGCCAGCCAGCTCTCTCCAGCCGTTCTCGCTTCTCCTGATCCATCTGTGCCTCCTCAGCCCAGGTCATAACGGCGGAGCCTGCGCTGGCAGGCATCCACGACGTGCCGCGGCGTTTCGCGGGTACTCTTCCGGAAGACTTCAGCGATAACGATCGCGTCCGTATCAATGCGGTACACGATCCGCCAGCTCGCGTCCTCGTCCATTACTCGCAACTCGTGGCACCGTGCGCCGATGCCAGGCATCGGGCGCGAGTGAGGGAAGGTAAGCATCTCCCCGCTCTGGATCCGCCGTAGGAGGTCCCCGGTTTCCACACGCGCGGCTTTCGAGAAGGGAGGGCTCCGTACCTCCCCGTGCAACCAGACCAGTGGCTTGTCCATGGCCACTCCTATATTATGTCATTTCGGACATACGAGCAAGGCTGCCCGTTCGCTGTAGAGAAACGTTTCCAGGTCGAGTCTACGCCAACCTGACCAACGGCCTGACGTTCGTCAACCGGGTAGAAGTGTTTGGGGTTCAACTGGTTATGGCCGTGGCGCGATGCGAGCGAGAGCGCTCCTCTGCGGGTCGTTAGCTCGTCGCGAAGCCATGCTCATCATCCTCGTTGAACTCGACGGTGTACGGTCGCCGATGCTGCTCCGACGGTGGCAGGGTGGTTGCGTCGGGCTGCTTGCGAGCGGCGGAATGGGTTGCGTTCCGCGCCCGTGGGAGGGCGGTGTGCCGCGATTTCTCGAGACAGGGGGTTGGCTATGTGGAGGAGATCGATGGTCCGCTTTGCGGCGCTCGTCGCGGTGACGGGTGCGCTGGCGTGCGGCGATGGGGGCGGGGTGGATGAGAAGGGGACGGCGGATACCGAGACCCTCCAGCACAACCCCGATCCGGCGACCGGCAGCCCGGCCGGCGGCGGCGCCGCGGCGGGGAGCCGGCCGCCTTCGACGGGTGAGGGCGGGGCGGTGAACGCCGAAGGCACCGCGGATACCGAGCTGTTCAACCACAACCCCGACACGGTAACGGGGAGCCCCGCCGGTGGCGGCGCCGCACCGGGAAGCCAGCCGCCCGCGCCGACGCCTCCCTGACGCCCCGCGGCAGGAAACAGAAGAGCCCGACACCGGCTTCGGTGTCGGGCTCGTCGTCTTTTGGCACTGCTTTCAAAGTCAGAGATGCGGATCACGCGATCGGCAGCGGCCAGAAATCTCGGAGCGTTCGATGTTAGGGCGGCCGGTAAGGCGCAACTCGGTGTTGTCCAGAGCACACGCAAGGCAGCGTGCCTGCGCGGCGGTGCCGTCGAAGCGAACCAGCCATAATATGCTTGACGTTAAAAGAGGGTGCACGTAATTTTCATCTGGTCAGGTCTTCCGCTGTATAACCGCAGTTCCTTTCGACACAAAATGTGAGGTTCCTATGCAACACCGCGTCGTCTCCTCCTGCGCTGTGCTGGTGCTCCTCGCCGCATGTTCTGATCATCCTGCCGGGTCGACGCGATCCCTCCGCGAGGCTACGACGATCTCCGGGACGGTTTCTGCGTCGTTTACCTTGGAGGGTGCTCCCACGCGGCCCATCGGGACGACGACGGATTACCGCGCCACAGTGGACCGCGGTGTCGCTCGGCAGGATCCAGCGACGGTGCCAGGGAGGGTGAGCCTCGGCCGTGTTGTGTCCGTCTCGGATGCCTCTTCGGGAGAGGCGCCCAGCACGCGGACGAAGCAGTTCCTTAACGCCGAAGCGCAGATGGTCGAGGTTTCGTTCCATTACCTGGGACGGCGGAATATCGGGATCACCTACCGCGTGAATGGCGAGCGGACGGCTTCGGTGGTCAAGCGGTGGCGGCGGGGAGACGGAGGATGGCTCCTGGAGGGGGCTGAAATTACGTCGTACGAGGGTGAAAGAGTCCGAGCCCGTCTGAACCTGGACGCTGAGAACATCCAGGTAGCGCAACGCGCGACATTCTCAGCGGTCGCCTCCCATCTTGCGGCAATTCTGCTCCCCACCACGGCCTACGCGCAGGACTGCTCAGACGAGGAGCGGAGCGTAGTGCTCTACGGAGGGCTTTCCGTGGTTGCTTGCGGGTCGGGCGCCGTGCTCGCGTGCGCGGGTGCGCTGATCGCGTTCTATAACGCCCTCGATGCATTGGAGGAGTGCGCGGCGTGAGGTGTGCACGAGTGAGTTTCGCCTGCTTACATGGACCGTCGAGTACACACCAGGAGTGGGCAGATGATCAACGACGAGATGCGTGGCTGGATGGAAATATTGGCTGGTGCAGGAATCTGCCTCTACACGGCCAGCCGAGGGGCGCGAGGAGTTTTTGCGAACCTGCGGAACCGCGGCGAGGGGTTGATGGGCGCCATGCTGATTGTCCTGGGGGTTCAGACGCACCTCGACCGGCTCAACGTGGAAACGACATGGTTGCGCTGGGTCCCGCTTGGCTTGGGCTTCCTTGGGGTTGCGCTGGTCGTCGCGGCTAAGGCGGGTGAACCGCGAGATGCGAGCAGGGACGGCGATGTGGATCGCTCCGAGCCTCACACGCGCCATGAAGCTGCGCTCCGGAAATCAGGCGAACGTGAGATCGACGCTCTCCGAAGCGTGTCAGCGAAGAAGCTGGGCCGGCGAGGGTAGGTGCCGCCGGACGGGCGCGACCGCGGACGAGCCCGCCCGGCACGAGCTGGAGATGTCCGGTTTCAGCCAAAGGGCGCTCGGCACCGACGCCGGAATGAAATGAGCCCTACACCACCCGCGGTGTCGGGCTCCTCGTTTTTTTATCCGTGCACTAGGTTCGCTACGTTGCGCTCTTCGCCGTGCCGAAGGTACTCATGCGGCGTGAAGGACATCCTCCGCCGCGCGTAGGATGTGGGGGCCGATGAAGGGGCTCAGCGACTCCGTGGTGACGAGCTCCACGTGGTGCCCAAGGAGCTCCTCAAGGAGGAACGAGAGCGCCATGAAGCTCCTGAACGTTTTTTGCTCCGGGATGAACTCTACGAGCAGATCGACGTCGCTGTCGGGGCGGGCTTCGCCGCGGACCACTGAGCCGAAGAGAGCGATGCGCCGCACCCCGAGAGCCTGGATCTGCTCGCGGGCCTTGTCGAGTTGCTCGACGACCTATTCCTTGCTCGGTGGGCGCGTGTTCATGGCTCACAATGTACGAGGCCGCGCAAGACACCCGTAGCTGCATAAGGAAACGCGCCGCGGCGCTACCAGCGAGAATCCATGGGCGTGCGACTGAAAGACCGGCGGGCTCGCTCGCGAAAGGGCGGGCAGCTCTGGCGGCATCTGCGGACGGCGATGCGGCTCGTGCTGCGTCACCCGCTCGTGAGCGTGACGGTGGTGCCCGTGCGCGACGACGGGCGCATCGTGCTGGCGCGCAGGGTGGACTCGGACCGCTGGGTGCTGCCGGGGGGGCTGGTCGACTGGGGAGAGACGTTGGAGGAGGCCGCGCGCCGCGAGCTGGACGAGGAGACCGGGATGAAGGTGGCGCGGATGGGTCGGCTCGTCGGCGTCTACTCGGCACCGGGGCGCGATCCGCGGGGGCACTCGGTGACGATTCTCGTGGCTGCGGAGGTGCGCGGGAAGCCGAGCATCAGCGACCCGCTGGAGGTCAGCGAGATCCACGCGTTCGCGCCCGCCGAGATCCCGTTCCAGCACATGGCGCTCGGCACCGATGTCATGCTCCGCAACTACCTCGCGGGGCAGACCGTCATCGCCTGACTGCAACAGCATGGCTCACGCGGAGACGCGGAGGCGCGGAGGAAAAACCGTCAACTTCCGCGGAGCGCCGACGTGCACCCGACGCGAAGCCGTGTGCATCGAAACAAATCGTCTCACGCGAAGGCGCGAAGGCGCAAAACAAGTTACTTCCGTGTCTTTCCTTCGCGTTTTCGCGCCTTAGCGTGAGACCTTGATCCTTCTGGTTTGCACAGGACTTCTGTCGAGATGGTATTACTCTGTGGTTTGCAGTTCCCTCTGTGTTCTCTGTTAGGAGTTACGCAGTTGGTTGTAAGCAGGTAGCTTACAGCTATGAACGCACCCAGGGTCAAAGACCACGAGTACATCCAGTTCCTGATTGCCAGCCCGCGCATGGTGAGCGGCACGGAAGCCGCCCGCGTGCATCCGGAGA
>DASWNZ010000116.1:0-3705 GCA_036398975.1 Longimicrobium sp. | reverse complement strand
TCGCCGCCAGTGGCGACGCCGTGCGCGAGGCCACCCGCGAGGCGCTGGGCGTGGGCGCGCGCGTGCACCCCTGCGCCACCCTCTCCGAGGGGCTGGAGCGGCTCCGCGCCGGCGGGTGGGGCGCCGTCGTCCTCTCGCTCGACTTCCCCGCGGCCGACCTGGCGCTGGTGGAGCGGATGGTGTCCAGCGGCGTGGAGCCGGGTGCCCTGGTGCTGACCGCGTCGCGCCCCACCATGCAGCTCATGGTGGAGGCGTCGCGGCTGGGCGTGCTGGGGGTGCTGGCCGCCCCGCCCGACGTGCGCGAGCTGGCCGCTCTCCTGCGCGAAGTCTCCGACGCGGAGGAAGTGGTCCCCCTGGACGCCGCGGGCGAAGAGGGCGACGGCGACTCCGCGATCGGCGGGAGCCCGTCGATGCTGGAGGTGTTCCGCATGGTGGGGCGCGTGGCGCCGAGCTCCGCCACCGTACTCATCCTGGGCGAGAGCGGCACGGGAAAGGAGCTGGTGGCGCGCGCCATCCACCGCAACAGCGCGCGCGCCGCGGGGCCGTTCGTGGCCATCAACTGCGCCGCCATTCCCGAGAACCTGCTGGAATCGGAGCTCTTCGGCCACGAGAAGGGCGCCTTCACCGGCGCCATCGCGCGCAAGATCGGCCGCTGGGAGCGCGCACAGCGGGGGACGCTGCTGCTGGACGAGATCGGCGACATGAGCCTGGCGCTGCAGGCCAAGATCCTGCGCGCGGTGCAGGAGCGCGAGATCGAGCGCGTGGGCGGCGAGGAGCGCATCCCGGTGGACGTGCGCGTGGTGGCCGCCACGCACCGCAACCTGCGCAACGCCATCGCCGAAGGGACCTTTCGCGAGGACCTCTACTTCCGCCTGGCGGTGGTGACGCTGGAGCTGCCGCGCCTGCGCGACCGCGGGCCGGACCTGGACCTCCTCACGCAGCACTTCGTCGCGCGGCACGCGGCGCACTACGGGCGGCCTATCCGCGCCATCGCCCGCTCCGTGTTCGAGCGCTTCCACCAACACGACTGGCCGGGGAACATCCGCGAGCTGCGCAACGTCACCGAGCGCGCGGTGCTGATGTCGCACGGCGCGGTGCTGCTGCCGGACCACCTCCCCACCGACCAGCTCAACGCCGCCGCCCCCGCCGAGGCGGACGGCTCCCCGCTGGCCGGCTACTCCCCGGACCTGGACCTCGCGTCAGTGGAGCGCCTGCACATCCGCGAGGTGCTGCGGCGCGTGGGCGGTCACATGGGGCGCGCGTCGGAGGTGCTGGGGGTGCACCGCAACACGCTCACGCGCAAGGTGCGGGAGTACGGGCTGGAGGGATCCGCTTCCCTGGATTAGTGAAGCTGCCCCGTTTTGGTGCAGCGCCTGTTCCTACCGCACGGCGCCTCCAGGCGGATTCTCCGCGTGAACACTGGAGATTTCCGCGATTTCGGCGTTGTTCGGCGCGGCATGGCACGTGCTATCTGTGGCAGCCGGAACTCTCGCTCACTCCGGAAAGGAACCGTCCGTGACCCTTCGACGCTCCCTCAGCGCCGCGCTCGCTTCGTTGCTCCTGCTCGCCGGCTGCACCGAGAACTCCCCGCTCGCCCCCGCGCCGGACGCCGGCCGCCTCCTGGGTGCCTCGGACGTCACCACGCTGCTCCACTTCTCCTCGCTCCCGAACCTCTCCGGCGCGCGCCACGCGGAGAAGCGGATCAGCGCCGCCCAGGGCGGCTTCGTGGAGCTGAACGGCTTCCGCGTGGACATCCCCGCCGGCGCGCTCCCGGCCGACACAGTGGTGACCATCGACCTCCCCACCGACCCGGCGCTGGCCAAGCGCGTCGTGGCGGAGTTCGGGCCGCACGGCATCCAGTTCAACACCCCGGTCACGCTCCGCTTTCCGCTCACCGGCGTCTCGCTGAACGGCAGCCCCATCGAGGTGGCGCGCTGGGAGAACGGCGGGTGGACCTCTCTTGGCGGCAGCGTCAACGTGCTGGGCACCGTGCTCTCCGGCCAGACGCCGCGCTTCTCGGCGTACGGCGGCAAGTACGTACTGGCCGGCGGCTGACCGCCGGCCTCTTCCACTCCACAGGTCATAGTGTCCCGGCCCGCCTCGCAATTGCTGGTGGAGCGCGCGCTCGCGCTCGTTCCACTCGGCGATGAGTTTCTCCCCCTGAGCGACGCCCTCATCGGCGCGTCGCACACGGACCGGGAGAAGCTCTGGGCGCGCTCCGGGACGTATTCCACGGTAGGGAAGCGGGTGCTGGACGCGGATCGGCTGTCCGCGCTGGTGCCCGCGGTGGTGACGCGCGCGCAGGAGCGCATGGAGCGCCTCTTCGCCCTAGTGATCGACGCGGTACGTCTCCAGGGAGAGGGTGACGCGGCGGGGGCGGCGCGCGCGCTGGTGCGCGCCGGCGAGGTGGAGGAGGGGGAGCGCAGGCTGGAGCAGGCGCAGCAGATCTACACGCTCGCCCTGGAGGTTTCGCGCGACCTGCGGGACAAGGATCCCGAGATCCTGGCGCTGCGCCGCCTGGGCCGCAGCTCGCGCGCGGCGGGGCGGCTGGACGAGGCGTGGGAGTGGTACCAGCGCAGCCACCGCCTGAGCGTGGCCCAGGGCGACGACACGGGCCAGGCCGTCGCCTGCCAGGGCCTGGGCAACGTGTGCGACGACCGCGGCGAGCGTCCCGAAGCCCGCGCCTGGTTCGAGCGCGGGCTGGAGATCGCCCGGCGGCTGGATGACCCCTCGGTGGAGTGGCCGTTCTACACCAACCTGTCCGTCCTCGCGATGCTGGAGGGGAAGCTCCCCCTGGCCGAGCGCCTGCTGGACCGCGCCCGCGAGCGGATCGAGGCCTCCGGTGCCGAGGACCCGCTCCTGTACTGGCTCAACAACCGCGGCCTCCTGCTGGTGGAGTGCGGCGAGGCGCTGGCCGCGGAGGAGGTCTTCCGCGAGGCGCTGGCGCGCGGGCCCGGGCCGGACTGGGAAGTGACGCTGCGCGTGAACCTGGGTGGCGCCCTCGTCCCGCAGGACCGCCTGCTGGAGGCGCAGGACGAGGCCCGCCGCGCCGAGGAGATCGCCATCCTCAACCGCTTCGTGCCGGACCTGGTGGACGTGTACCTGCTGCTCGGCTCCGTTGCGCGCGCGCAGCGGGACGAGGAGGGCTTCGTCTTCTACGAGCAGGCGTTGCGGGTGTGCCGCGAGCGTGGGCTGCCGCGCAAGACGGAGGCGGCGATCCTGCACGACTACGGCGTCCTGCACGCGCGCTGCAACCGCCCCTCCGAAGCCCGCGCCTACCTGGACGCCGCCGGCGAGATCTACCGCGCCCTCGGCTTCGCCCCCGAGCTCGCGCGCTTGGCGGCGGATCTGGAGGAGGTGGGGGCAGGGGATTGAGGCCCCCTCACACCCGGGCGAGTGAACTCGCGGCAACAACAGCACAAAGTCCGCCTTCGCGGACTCCCGGTCCACATCCATCGCGGGGGCGCGATTCATCGCGCGCCCGCGCACCGAAACCCGTAGGGGCAGACCTGCGTGTCTGCCCTCCCTCGCCGCGCCTCCACCACCGCATCGCACCCCGAAACCCGTAGAATAAATGGAAGGGCTGGCCCCCTGGTTCAGCGTGGATTAATGATCCCCGTGCGAACGCAGGAGCATCAGAGCCACATGCGGCCGAGGCCGCATTCGGACAGGAGACCAGCCCTATGCGTGAGATTATCTGGCTTG
>DASWNZ010000115.1:0-29906 GCA_036398975.1 Longimicrobium sp. | reverse complement strand
TGTTTTGGGGGAGGGGCAGCGAGGAACGAGCGGGGAGGGGGCCCGCTGGCGACCCGCCGTCCGCGCCCCTATACTCCACCCCCATGTCGTCGCCGTCTCCGAACGCGCCCGGCCCGCGCCGCGACCGCGTACCCTCCATGCTGGACCTGGTGCGCCTGAGCCGCGAGGTGGTGTTCCCGCCGGGCGGCGAAGCGCTGTACCGCAAGATCGCGAGCCTCACCGAGATGCACGCCGGGATGGAGGTGCTGGACGCCGCCTGCGGGCGCGGCGTCTCCACCCGCTTCCTGGCGGAGTCGTTCGGGGTGCACGGGGTGGGGGTGGACAGCGACCCCGAGCTGGTGGCCGAGGCCGAACGGCGGGCGCGCGAGGGCGCGGCGGCGGGGCTCGCGTACGAGGCGGGGGCGCTGGACGACCTGCCGTACAAGGACGGGATCTTCGACGTCGCCATCGGCGAGCTGGGGCTGGCGGCGCTGGCCGACCCGCGCCGCGCCGTGGCCGAGCTGGCCCGCGTCACCAAGCCGTTCGGGCACGTCGTGCTGGTGCAGCTCATCTGGACGGGGAACGTGGACCCCGGCCGGCGCGAGATCCTGGTGCGGCACCTGGGCGCCCGTCCGCTCATCCTGGTGGAGTGGAAGCAGCTGCTGCGCGACGCGGGCGTGGTGGACCTGGTGGTGGAGGACTGGTCCGACGCGCCCTCGCCCTTTCGGCCGTCGGCGGGGGGGCCGTTCCCGGACTTCACCGAGATCTTCACCTTCCGCGAGAAGATCGGGATCTTCATGCGCGCGCTGCGCAGGTGGGGATGGCGCGGGGTGCGCGGCGCGGTGGTGCGCGAGCGGGAGATCCACCAGCTCCTCACCCGCGAGCGGGTGCTGGGGCTCACCATGATCAAGGGGACGCGCTGGTCGCCCGAGGCGATCGGGCACTCCTGACGCACAACGAATCGCAACCATGGCCGTCACCGAACAGACCGTCGCCCTCACCGCCGAGACCGTCGCGCGCATCCAGCAGGAGCTCCGCGCGCGCGGCCTGGACGGCTGGCTCCTGTACGACTTCCGCGGGATGAACCCCGTCGCGGGCACCCTGCTGGGGCTGCCGGCGCTGACGCGGCGCTACTTCGTCCTGGTGCGCGCGGAGGGGGCGCCGGTCGCGCTCACGCACCGCATCGAGCAGCAGCCGTGGACGACGTGGCACGGCGAGAAGCGCGTATACTCGTCGTGGCGCGAGCTGGAGGCGGAGCTGGCCTCGATCCTGGGCGGCATCCGCCGGCTGGCCATGGAGTACACCCCCGGCGACGCCGTCCCGGTCGTCGACCGAGTGCCGGCGGGGGTCGTGGAGCTGGTGCGCGCCGCAGGGGCGGAGCCGGAGGGGTCGGGCGACCTGATCTCCTTCTTCACCGCGCGCTGGGGCGACGAGGGCGAGGCGAGCCACCGCCGCGCCTCCGCCGCCGTCCGCGACACGGCGCACGCCGCATTCGCGCGCATCGCCGCGGCGGTCCGGGCGGGGGAGCGGACCACGGAGTGGGAGGTCCGCCAGTGGATCCAGGGGGAGTTCGTGCGCCGCGGGATCACCGTCGGCGGCGACTCGATCGTAGCCGTGAACGCCAACGCCGCCAACGCGCACTATGCCCCCTCCGCGGAGCAGCACGCCGAGATCCGCGCGGGCGACCTGGTGCTGATCGACCTCTGGGGGAAGGAGAACGACGCCGCCATCTACGCGGATCAGACGTGGATGGCGTTCGTCGGCGACACCATCCCGGAGCGATTGGAGCGGATGTTCGGGACGCTGGTGGATGCGCGCGAGGCGGCGTGCCAGATGGTGATCGACCGCTTCGCCGCGGGCAACCCGGTGTCGGGCTACGAGGTGGACGACGTGGCGCGCGGCATCATCGAGGCGCGCGGCTACGGCGAGCAGATCATCCACCGCACCGGGCACTCCATCGACCGAGAGCTGCACGGCTCCGGCCCCAACATCGACAACATGGAGACGCGCGACACCCGCACGCTCATCCCGGGCGTCGGCTTCTCGGTGGAGCCGGGGATCTACTTCCCGGGGGACGTGGGCTTCCGCTCGGAGGTGAACATGTTCATCGGCGCGGCGGGCCCCGAAGTCACCACTGACCGGCCGCAGCGCAGGCTGTACGCGCTCCTCACCGACGATCCGTTCGCGGGATGAGCGACGCGGCGGTGGTGCCGATCGACGCGTCGCGCGCCGCGCGCGGGATC
The DNA here is from genome assembly GCA_036398975.1 of Longimicrobium sp. GTDB lineage: Bacteria > Gemmatimonadota > Gemmatimonadetes > Longimicrobiales > Longimicrobiaceae > Longimicrobium. Next base: position 27,684 of record DASWNZ010000115.1, on the reverse strand, counting down.
TCGCTGCTCGGCGTGATCCCGCTGGACGGCGGCGCGCTGCCAGAGTGGGAGCCCGCGGAGCCGCGGCTGGGCGTGCGGCTCGTCGGCTACCAGGATGTGGCGGCCATCGTGTGCGCGGCCCCGCCCGCCGGCGGCGACGCGGACCCGCTCCACGTGACGGCGCGGCACCACGAGGTGCACCGCGCGCTTCTGCACGGCGACGTCGTCCCCGCGCCCCCGGGCGTCGTGTTCACGGGCGACGACGAGGTGATCGGCTTCCTCACCGAGTCGTACGCCACGCTGCGCGGCGCGCTGGCGCGGGTGGCGGGGCGCTGGGAGTTCCGCCTGCACGTGGACCTGGTGGACGCGGCCTTTCCGCACGTCAAGGCGCTGGACCTGGCGACGCACATCTACGCCGACCTGCGCCATCTGGCGGGCGCCGCCATCCCAACTCCATCGGAGGAGACGCGCATCTTGAGCGCCGCCTTCCTGGTGCAGCGCTCCGCCTCCGCCGCGTTCCGCGACCACGTGGAGCACCTGTCGCAGCTCAACTCCGCGCTGGAGCTGGACCTGACGGGCCCCTGGCCGGCGTACGATTTCGTGCAGATGCACGGATAGAGATCAAGGCCTTGTAGGGGCGGCCCCATGTGGCCGCCCGTGCTTTCCACGGGACCGAACAACGCCTAACGCGATGAAGCTCGACTTCCAGATCCTCGACCTGCGCACGAAGCACGCGTTCAACATCGCGCGGCTGAAGGAGCCGCCCGCGCGCCGCACGGTGTGGGTGCGCATCACGGACGCGGACGGGGTGGAGGGGTGGGGCGAGGCTCCGGCGACGCCCTTTTACGGCGAGACGGCGGACACGGTGTCCGCGGTGCTGCCGGGGCTGGCGGGGGTGCTGGCGGACGCGGCGGCCGGGGACCCGTTCGCGCTGGAGCGCATCGAGGGGGCGCTGGCGATGCACATCGGGCGCAACCCGGCGGCGCGGGTGGCGATCTCGGCGGCGCTGCACGACCTGGTGGGGAAGAAGTTGGGCGTGCCGCTCTGGAAGCTGTGGGGGCTGGACCCCGCCGCGGCGCCGCGCTCCTCGTTCACCATCGGCATCGACGAGCTGGAGGTGATGCGCCAGAAGGTGCGCGAGGCCGCGTCGTACCCCATCCTCAAGATCAAAGTCGGCACGCCGCGCGACGCGGAGATCCTGCGCATGATCCGCGACGAGGCGCCGGAGAAGATGCTGTACGTGGACGCCAACACGGGGTGGACGGCCAAGGAAGCCATCCGCCTGATCCCCATGCTGGAGGAGTTCGGCGTCAGCATCGTGGAGCAGCCCGTCCCCAAGGGCGACCTTGAAGGCCTCCGCCTCGTCCGCCAAAACTCGCGCCTTCCCATCGTCGCGGACGAGAGCTGCGAAGTCTCGGCGGACGTGGCGAAGCTGGCGGGCGCGGTGGACGTGGTGAACATCAAGCTCGCCAAGTGCGCCTCCCTGCGCGAGGCGCTCCGGATCGTGCACGCCGCGCGCGCGCACGGGATGGGCGTGATGCTCGGCTGCATGATCGAGTCGACGCTGGGCATCGCCGCCGCCGTGCAGCTCACGCCGCTGGTGGACTACGTGGACCTGGACGGCGCCGCCCTCCTGGCCAATGACCCGTTCGAGGGCCCTGGTATCGAGGCCGACGGAAGCCTGCGGTTCAACGACGCGCCCGGCCTGGGCGTCTCAGCCTGGCGTCCGGGTGCAGTGCGATAGCGGGCCATCTCCGAGCCGAATCCCCTGTTCCCTAGTCCCTAGTCCCTAGTCCCTGAAGTTGTTCGTCGAAGTCGCCCTTCCGCTCCCCCTTCCGCGCACCTTTACCTACCGGGTGCCGGACGAGATGCGCCCGGCCGCACAGCCGGGCGCGCGTGTTCTCGTGCCGTTCGGGAGCAAGGAGAAGATCGGGTGGATCGACCGAATCGTCGAAGGCGAGCCCGACGGCAACGTAGAGCGCATCAAGCCGATCGCGGGGGTGCTCGATGCGGTGCCCAGCGCCACCCCCGCCATCCTGAACCTGTCGAGGTGGATCGCGGACTACTACCTGGCGCCGCTCGGCCAGGTGCTGCGCACGGCGCTCCCCGCCGGGCTCACCGAGTCGACCACGGACTACGTCGCGCTCGAGGACGGCGCGACGGTGTACGAGGAGACCCTCTCGCCGCAGGAAGCCAAGCTCGTCCGCTGGCTGCAGAGCCGCGAGGGTCCGCAGCCCGTCGCCCGGCTGCGGCGCGACATGGGCGACCGCGCGTGGTGGCCCGTCATCCGCCGCCTCACCGATGCCGGGCTGGTACGCGTGGACAGCGAGGGCCCGCGCACCGCGCCCCCGGTCCGCACCCGGCGCGTGGTGCGCATCGTCCGCCACGTACCCTCGCTCCTGGAGCGCGAGGGGATATTCGCGCGCGCCCCCCGCCAGCGCGAGGCCTACGAGATGCTGGAGGCGCTCGGCGGGCAGTCGGAGCTGAGCCACCTCACCGGCACCCTCGGCTTCTCCAGCACGGTGGTGAAGGGGCTGGTCGAAAAGGGCCTCGCAGCGGTGGCCGACGAGGAGGTGTCGCGCGATCCGTACGCGGACATCGAGGTCGGCGCCGCGCCCAAGCTGCGGCCGACACCCGCGCAGGCCGGCATCATCCGCCAGCTCACCGCCGCCACGCGCACCGCCGATCCCGGCACCTTTCTGCTGCGCGGCGTCACCGGCTCCGGCAAGACGCTGGTCTACATCGAGCTGCTGCGCGAAGTGGTGGAGCGGCAGGGGAAGACGGCCATCGTCCTCGTCCCCGAGATCGCGCTCACGCCGCAGACGGTGGGGCGCTTCAAGGCCGTCTTCGGCGACCGAGTGGCCGTGCTGCACTCCGCCCTCTCGGACGGCGAGCGCTACGACGAGTGGCGCTCCCTGCGCGCCGGCGAGAAGCAGATCGTGGTGGGCGCCCGCTCGGCCGTCTTCGCGCCGCTGGCCAACCTGGGCGCCATCGTGGTGGACGAGGAGCACGAGTCCTCGTACAAGCAGGCGGACGCGCCGCGCTACCACGCCCGTGAAGTCGCCGTAGTGCGCGCGCACATCGAGGGCGCCGTCTGCCTCCTGGGCTCCGCCACGCCGGCGCTGGAGAGCTGGACCAACGCGCAGACGGGCAAGTACACCCTGGTCGAGCTCCCCGAGCGCGTCGGCGGGCAGCCGCTCCCCCCCATCCGCATCATCGACCTGCGCCAGGAGCGCAAGCGCCAAAAGGAGACCGCCGGCCCGCTGCAGAAGGCGGACATGGGCCCCATCATCCTCGCGGACGTGCTGGTGAACGCCGTCCACGAGCGGATTCGCCGCGAGGAGCAGACGATCCTCCTCCTCAACCGCCGCGGCTACGCCAGCTTCGTGCAGTGCCGCGACTGCGGGCTGGTGTGGCACTGCCCCAACTGCAACGTCTCGCTCACCTTCCACCGGCGGCGCGGCCTGCTGACCTGCCACTACTGCCTTCACGAGGAGCAGTCGCCCAGGACGTGCACCGCGTGCGGCTCCACGGACCTGAGCTTCCGCGGCGTCGGCACGGAGCAGGTGGAGCGCTCGGTGGGCGAGGCGTTCCCTTCCGCCCGCATCGCGCGGATGGACGTGGACACCACGGGCGGCAAGTGGGCGCACCACGACATCCTGGGCCGCGTGGAGCGCCGCGAGGTGGACATCCTCCTCGGCACGCAGATGATCGCCAAGGGCCTGGACTTCCCCAACGTCACGCTGGTCGGCGTCATCAACGCGGACGTTGGGATCAACCTCCCTGACTTCCGCGCCACGGAGCGCACCTTCCAGCTCCTGACGCAGGTGGCGGGTCGCGCGGGGCGGGGCCCCAAGGGCGGCGAGGTGTTCATCCAGACGGCGCTCCCCAGCCACTACGCCATCGAGAGCGCCACCGACCACGACTTCATCGGCTTCGCCGGCCGCGAGCTGGAGGCGCGCCGCGAGCCCAGCTATCCGCCGCACTCGCGCCTGGTGAACGTCGTCATCAGCGGCCTGGAGGAGGCTCCCACCCAGGAACTCGCCGTCGCCGCCGCAGAGTGGGTGCAGGGCCTCCTCGCCACGCGCAAGCTGACCGAGGTGGCGCTGGTGGGCCCCGCCCCGTGCCCCATCGACCGCATTCGCAACCGCTGGCGCTGGCACTTCCTCCTGCGCTCCGGCAGCTCCAAGCTCCTGGGCGAAGTCGCGCGCTACTTCCACGAGCGCTTCGACATCCCCAAGAACAAGGCCGATTTAAGGCTGGCGCTGGACCGGGATCCGGTGGCGTTGTTGTAGAGGGCCCTCACCCCCCCAACCCCCCTCTCCCGATAACAGGAGAGGCTGGCGCCTCTGTTATCGAGAGAGGGGGGAGCTTTTCCGGCTGCGGCGCGATTCATCGCGCCCGTCCTCTGCGTTCCTCGCCCCCGGCCCGACGCAACGGGATTCCGTAGGGGCAGACCTGCGTGTCTGCCCTCCCTCGCCCCGCACGATCCCCGCCCCCGCACACGAATCCCGGTAGGGGCAGCCCCACGTGGCTGCCCGTGCCTTCCGCTGCGCCGCGTCCTGCGCCGCACATGGATCTACGCAAACCCCCTCCCCCCGGCAGTTTTGGGGGAGGGGGATGCGTCGCGGAGCGACGCTGGGGGTGAGGGCCTACCGCACCCCCGCCAGCGCCAGCACCAGCAGCAGCGCCCACTGCGTTCCCTTCTCGCTCCCCTTCGAGTCCCAGCTCTCCGCCAGCGAGTGCGCGCCCTGGCCGGTGCCGCCCGCGTCGATGGTCAGCGACGAGATGCCGAGGGAGATGGGGATGTTGGCGTCGGTGCTGGAGGGGTTGGACTCCGGGGTGAAGCCCAGGCGCTGGCCGGCGGCGCGCGCGGCGCGGACGATGGGGGCGTCGTCGCGCTGGGTGCCGGCGGGGCGGATGCCGATGCTCTGCACGTCCACGGTCAGGCGCACGGTGTCCGCCCAGCGGGCGTTCTCATCCTCCACCGCCTGGCGCACGGCGGCCTGGAAGCGGGCGTCCAGCGAGTCCAATGCGGCTGGGTCCACCGAGCGCATGTCCACCAGCATGCTCGCCTCCGCCGCGATGGCGTTCACCGAGGTGCCGCCCTGCACCACGCCCACGCTGAAGGTGACTTTGGGATCGGTGGGGACCCGGAAGTCGGCGATCCTGGCGATGGCGCGGCCGAGGGCGTGCGTCGGGTTCGGCATCCCGAAGTCGCCGTGGCTGTGGCCGCCGGGGCCCTTGTACGCGACGCGGTAGCGATGGCTCCCCACCGCGTCCTTGGTCATCGTGTAGCCGGTGCCGTCCACGGAGATGAAGTGCGTGACGCGGCCGCGGAGCTCCTTTTCGAAGAGGTGGCGCACGCCGCGCAGGTTCCCCGCGCCCTCCTCGCCCACCGTCCCCACGAAGAGGACGGTTCCGCGCGTGCGGATCTGCGCGTCGTTCATGGCGCGGGCAACGGCCAGGATCACCGCCAGCCCGCGGCAGTCGTCGCCGATGCCGGGGCCGCGCAGGAGGGTGCCCTCGCGCTTCACCCGCACGTCCGTACCCTCAGGGAAGACGGTGTCCAGGTGGCCGGAGATGACGATCACGGGCTGGCCGGGCTCGCCGGGGCGCTCGCCGATGACGTTGCCCACGGAGTCGATGCGGATGTTCTGGAGTCCCAGCGCCTGCATCCGCTGCCGGTAATCGGCGGCGCGGCGGGCTTCCTTGAAGGGCGGCGCCTCGATCTCGCAGATGGCGATCTGCTCCTCGATGGTCTGTGGCTCCGTTCGCGCCACGAAGGCGAGCGCCTGCCGCACCCGCGGCCCGTCGGGCACGGAAGCGGGCTGCTGGGCGGCGAGCGGGCCGGCGAGGATGGCGGCGGCGAGGGCGGCGTGGAGCTTCGGACGCATGTCGATCAGGTGCAGGGGGATGGCGTGTGAGCGGCCCCAAGGTAGCGCGAGGCGCACGCGGCGGGACAGGGGCGGGCGCGAAGAGGGCGGACCGCCGTGGTGGCGACCCGCCCTTTCAGGACAGCAGCGCGAGGTGGCGTTCCCCGTCTTGAGAGTGCTCCGCGACGCGCGTCTCGGCCTCGCGGTCGTGGCGGCGCAGCGCCTCCAGCACCTCCTCGCCGTAGAACATGGCGATGTACTTCGCCTGCACGTCGGTCACGCGGCGCACGGCCCACACCAGCTCCACGTAGTTGGGCTCGCGCGGCACCGAGTGGAGGACCATCCCGCACTCGTCGGGAAGGTGGTTCCCCTTGCGGTTGTTGCAGTGCGAGCACGCCGTGGCGACGTTCTCCCACACGTTCTCGCCGCCGCGCGAGAGCGGGTGCACGTGGTCGCGCGTAAGGAACTCGCGCCCGCGCAGCGTGCCGCGGTGCCGCAGGCAGTACTGGCAGCGGTAGCCGTCGCGCGCGAATAGAAAGGTGTTGGTGACCTGCCGGCGGAACCTGCGGGGGACGTGCACGTAGCGCTTCAGGCGGATCACCAGGGGACAGGCGATCCGCGAGCGTTCCGAGCGAAAGATCCGTGCGTCGTCCGCCTCCAGCACCTCCGCCTTCCTCTCCAGCACGAGCCGCAGGGCGCGTTCCACCGGGAGGATGGTGAGAGGTTCAAAGGATGCGTTGAGTGCCAAACACCCCATACGGTGAGCTCTCTTGGCGGCTGGATGACTGTGACCGAGCCTGGTTCCCGCAAGTTGAAGATGCTTGAAGCTGCAAGGACGGTCAAGGCAGGAACTGCAACGGCGGCGTCACACAGAGCCACAGAGGAAACGACAAGATGAAACCGAAAGAGGTTCTCTGCGCCTTGTAGTTCCCTCTGCGTCCTCTGTGTGACGGTGTTACGGCGTCGGCGCCGCGCCGGCGCTGTCGGGCGGGGGCGGAGTCTTGATCTGCGGGCGCGGCTCGGGCATCTGGTACCCGCCCGGCGGCCCGGATGGCGGCACAGGGCGGCCGGCCGGCGGCGGCGGGGGCACTGGGGTGGGTGTCGGCTGCGGTGGTGGCGGCATCGGCGGCGCGGGGTTGGTCGCGGGCGGCGGGGGAGGAGGGGGCGCGACGTATGGGCGGTGCGGCGGCTTCGGGCGGTTCACCGAATCCGCGGCGTCCGCGCGGCGCGAGATCTCGGTCCACGTCTCGGCCAGGAGCTCCGGGTTTTCCTTGTGCGCCTGCAGCCACGCGGTCAGCTGTGCGGGCGTCACCTTCTCCTTGCGCAGCGCGCGCGCACGGAGCGTGTCCACCTGCCGCGCCGTGTCGCTCACCGCGCGCAGGGCCACGTTGGCGCGGATGAACTGCTCCCGCGAGATGCCTCCGCTCGCGCCTTCGGTACCGCAGGCGGCGAGCAGCAAGGCGAGCACGGCGGATCGGTGGAGCTTCACGGGCGCGTGGGGTGGACGGGAGCAAGGCGATGGTCGGGTGGAGCGTACCCGCCGCGGCGGATGGTGTCAAGCCGCGTTGCGCGCCCACGCGGGGCCGCATAGCTTGCGCGCGGGCACCCTCCCGACCGCGCCCCACGCACCCACACGACCACACGCATGGCACTTCGCACGCTTCTCCTGGCGACCGCGCTCCTCGGCACCGCGTCCGGGCTCCGGGCGCAGGCGGATCCACCCTCCCCGGCGCAGGTGCTGGGATACCAGCTCGGTGAGCGCTTCACCCCGTATGCGGGGGTGCAGCAGTACGCCCGCGCGCTGGACGCCGCCTCCCCGCGGGTGGAGTACCGCCCCTACGGCCAGACGTACGAGGGGCGCGAGCTCTTCCAGATGGTCATCGCCACGCCCGAGAACCTGGCGCGGCTGGACGCCATCCTCGCCGCCAACACGGAGCTGACCCGCCCCGAGACGACGGCGGAGCGCGCGCGGCAGATCGCGGCTTCCAACCCGGCGGTGGTGTACTTCAGCTACGGCGTGCACGGCAACGAGAGCTCGTCCAGCGAGGCGGCTCTGTACACGGCGTACGACCTGGCCCGCGATGCCCCCGAGGTGCGCGGCGTCCTCCAGTCGCTGGTCGTCATCATCGACCCCGTCGCCAATCCGGACGGGCGCGACCGCTACGTGCAGTGGTACCGCTCCGTGCGCGGCGCGGAGCCCAACCTCAACGCCGCCTCGCGCGAGCACCGCGAGCCGTGGCCGGGAGGGCGCTTCAATCACTACCTCTTCGACCTGAACCGCGACTGGTCGTGGGCCACGCAGGTGGAGACGCGGGCGCGGCTGGCCACCTGGTTCCGCTACAACCCGCAGGTGCACGTCGATTTCCACGAGATGTACTACAATTCGTCGTACTTCTTCTTCCCGGCGTCGGCGCCCATCAACCCGATCTACCCGCAGCACATCCTGGCGTGGGGGAAGCGCTTCGGGCAGGAGAACGCGCGCACCTTCGACGCGCAGGGCTGGGCCTATTACACGGGCGAGGCGTTCGACCTCTTCTACCCCGGCTACGGCGACTCCTGGCCGTCGCTCACGGGCGCGGTGGGGATGACGTACGAGCAGGCGGGGCACGGCGCGGCGGGGCAGGCGGTGATCCAGGAGACGGGCGACACGCTGACGCTGCGTGACCGCGCGCTCCACCACCACGCCAGCGGCCAGGCCACCCTGCGCACCGCCGCCTCCGGCAAGGCACAGCTGCTGATGGACTACGCCGCCGGCCAGCGCACCGTGGGCCAGGGCGAGCGCGACTTCCTCCTCGTCCCCGGCACCGATCCCAGCCGCATCGAGTCTCTGGTAGCGCACCTCCGCCGCCAGGGAATCGAGGTGGAGCGCGCCTCCGCCGGCTTCCGCGCGGGCACCACGGCGTACCCGGGCTTCCCGGCGCGCAGCGACTTCCCCGCCGGCACCTACCGCGTGCGGGCGCGCCAGCCACTGGGCCGCCTCGCCATCACCCTGCTGCAGCCGGAGACGGTGCTCAAGGCCGAGTACTCGTACGACGTCAGCGCCTGGTCGCTGCCGTACGCCTACGGTGTGGCCGCCTACCGCGCGACGGGCGGCGGCACCGGCTGGACCCCGGTGCGCACCACCGGCACCGAGACGCTGACGGCCGGCGCGGCGCCCCAGCCCAGCGCGTTCGGCTACCTGGTGGCGCCGGGCGAGCAGGCGTCGCGCGGCATCGTCAGCCTCCTGCGGGCCGGTGGACGGGCGCGGGTGCTCGGCAAGCCGTCGACGTTCGCGGGCCGCCGCTACCCGGCGGGGACGTGGTTCATCCCCGCGCGCGGCAACGACTCGCTCCAGGCGCGCCTGACCCGCGTCGGCCTGGGAAGCGTCGCGATCCCCATTTCCAGCGGCCTCAGCGAGGGCGGTATCGACCTGGGGAGCGAGAACGTCGCCAACATCAAGCTGCCGCGCGTCGCCGTCGTCTCGGGCGAGGGGGTGAGCCCGACGTCGTTCGGCGCGCACTGGTTCTTCCTCGACCAGCAGCTCGGCGTTCCCTTCGATGCCGTCCAGGCCACCGATCTCGCGTCGGCGGACCTCTCGGACTACCAGGTGATCGTCCTCCCCGACGCATCGCCGCGCGCGGTCAAGGATGCCACCGACGCGCTCAAGGCATGGGTGCAGCGCGGCGGCCGCCTCGTCGCCATCGCGGGCGGCGCGGAGGCGATCGCGGGGATGGCCGAGGTCAAGCTGCGCGAGGCCGGGCGCGACACGGGGAACGCGCGCACTCGTTTCCTGGCGGGGCGCGAGGAGCGGGAGCGGCAGGAGTGGCGGCAGGAGGTCCCCGGCACCATCCTCCCGCTGCGGCTGGACCCGGCGCACCCGCTGGCCTTCGGCGCGGGCCTCGACGGCCGTCCGGGCGAGACCTTTACGCTGCACCAGGGCACCACCGTCTTCGAGCCCGCCGAGAACCTGGAGACGGTCGCCTACCTCCCACGCAACCCCGCACGCATCTCCGGCGTCATCTCGCCCGAGAACCTGCGCCGCCTCGGCGAGGGCTCCGTCGTCGCCACCCGCCGCATGGGCCAGGGCAGCGTCGTCCTCTTCGCCGACGACCCGCTGTTCCGCCTCTTCTGGCGCTCGATGCAGCCGCTGTACGTGAATGCGCTGCTGATGGGGCCGTGAAGGAGGTACGTTAAGAAAAGCATCACACAGAGGCCACAGAGGGAACTACAAGCCAGGGAGAACCGCTCTTATCTGTTCTCTCCTTACCCTCTGTGTCTCTGTGTGAGACCGCCGTTCCGGCCGGCGCGCATTGACGCCGGCCATGTGGAGCGCAACCTTTCCACTATCCCTTTCTCGGACCGTCCCACCACCTCCCCCACCGCTCCCTATGCGACACACGATCAGGTTGCCCCTGGCGGTCGCCGCCGCGGCGCTCGCGTTTGCGCCCGCGCCGGCGCTGCTTGCGCAGCAGCAGCCCGCCCTCACGCAGGAGATCCCGCTGGACCCGGCGGTGCGGATGGGGACGCTGCCCAATGGGCTGCGCTACTACATCCAGCCGAACCGCGAGCCTCCCAACCGGGTGGAGCTGCGGCTGGCAGTCAATGCCGGGAGCGTGCTGGAGGACCCCAAGCAGCTGGGGCTGGCGCACTTCCTGGAGCACATGGCGTTCAACGGCACGCGCAACTTCGCCAAGAACGAGCTGGTGAACTACCTGCAGGGCGTAGGCGTGCAGTTCGGTGCGCACCTCAACGCCTACACTTCGTTCGACGAGACCGTCTACATCCTCCCCATCCCCAGCGACAGCGCGCGGGTGGTGGAGCGCGGCTTCCAGATCCTGGCGGACTGGGCCGGCGGGCAGATGCTGACCGACGAGGAGATCGAGCGCGAGCGCGGCGTGGTGATCGAGGAGTGGCGCCGCGGCCGCGGGGCGGGGATGCGGATGGCGCTCAAGCAGTTCCCGGTGGAGTTCGCCGGCTCCGCGTACGCCGAGCGGCTCCCCATCGGCACGCGCGAGTCGCTGCAGGGCTTCTCCGCGGCCGACCTGCGCCGCTTCTACACCGACTGGTACCGCCCCGACCTGATGGCGGTGGTGGTGGTGGGCGACATTGAGCCCGCCCGCGCCGAGGCGCTGATCCGCGAGAAGTTCGGCTCCCTCGCCGCACCGCGCTCGGCCCCGCCGCGCCCGGTGATGCAGGTGCCGTCGCACGCCCAGCCGCGCTTCTCGGTCGTCAGCGACCCGGAGGCGACCACCACGAGCGTGCAGGTGAGCTTCCAGCACCCGGCGCGCCCCACCCGCACCGTGGCGGACTTCCGGCGCGGTGTGGTGGAGGGGCTCCACGACGCCATGCTCAACGCCCGATTCGACGAGATCGTCCGCTCGCCGAACGCGCCGTTCGTGGCCGCCTTCGCCAACCAGGGGCGCAGCGTGCGCACGCTGGAGAGCTACACGCTGTACGCCATCGCCAAGGAGAACGGCGTTGAGCCGGCGCTCACCTCGCTGCTCACGGAGGCGGAGCGGGTGAGCCAGCACGGCTTCACCGCCGGCGAGCTGGAGCGCGCCAAGGCCGAGCTGCTGCGCAACGTGGAGCGGGCGTACGCCGAGCGCGAGAGGATGCGCTCCGGCCAGATCGTGGACCGCTACGTCGCCCACTTCCTCCAGGGCGAGCCCGCTCCCGGACCCGCCGCGTCGTACGAGATGCACCGCGCGCTCGTCCCCGGCGTGACGCTGGAAGAGGTGAACCGGCTGGCGCGCGAGCTGATCACGGACCAGAACCGCGTCATCCTGGCCAACGGGCCCGAGAAGGCGGGCGCCCCGCTCCCCACCGAGCAGGCGCTCGCCGCGACGTTCGCGCAGGTGCGTGGCAAGCCGGTCGCCGCGTACGTGGACAACGTCTCCACCACGCCGATCATGGCCCGCGCTCCTCGCGCCGGCCGCGTCGTCAGCGAGCGGCGCATGGACGAGATCGGCACGATCGAGTGGCGCCTCTCCAACGGCGCGAGGGTCGTCGTGAAGCCCACCGAGTTCAAGGCGGACGAGGTGCTCTTTCGCGCCTACAGCCCCGGCGGCACCTCGCTGGCCTCCGACGCGGACTTCCCGGCGGTCTCCATGGCTGCGAGCACGATCGCGGCGGGCGGCGTGGGCTCCATGAGCCGCGTGCAGCTGCAGAAGGCGCTCGCGGGGAAGGCGGCGCAGGTCGGTCCCTTCATCACCAACGCCGAGGAAGGGCTCGGCGGCGGCGGCTCGCCCAAGGACCTGGAGACGCTCTTCCAGCTGATCCACCTGCACTTCACCGCTCCGCGAGCGGATGCGGAGGCCGCGGCGGCGTTCAAGAACCAGATGATCGGCTTCGTGCGCAACCGCGACGCGAACCCCGAGTCCGCCTTCCAGGACACGGTGCAGGTGACGATGGCGCAGGGACATCCGCGCGCCCGCCCGTTCAACGCCGCCACCGTCGAGGCGCAGGACCTCGCCCGCTCGCTCGCCTTCTACCGCGACCGCTTCGCAGACGCGGGCGACTTCACCTTCGTCTTCGTGGGGAGCGTGCGGCCGGACTCGCTCAGGCCGCTGGTGGAGAAGTACCTGGCGAGCCTTCCCTCCGCCGGGCGGCGCGAGAGCTCGCGCGACACGGGGATCCGACCGCCGCGCGGGGTGGTGCGCAAGACGGTGCGGCGCGGCACGGAGCCCAAGAGCATGACGCGCCTCGCCTTCACGGGCGCCATCGGGGTGCGGCCGGACGAGGTGCACGGCCTCCGCTCCCTGAGCGAGCTGCTCCAGATCCGCCTCACCGAGGCGCTCCGCGAGCGGCTGGGCGGCACCTACTCGCCGAGCGTCAACTGGGCGGTGTCGCGCCTCCCGGTGGAGGCGTACACGCTCAACGTGCAGTTCACCTCCGCCCCCGACCGCGCGGACGAGCTGGTGCGCGCCACCTTTGCCGAGATCGAAAAGATCAAGAACGAGGGCGCTCCCGAGGCCGACCTCAACAAGGTGCGCGAGGCGCAGCGGCGCAACGCGGAGACCAACCTGCGCCTCAACCAGTTCTGGCTGAACAACCTGGTGACGTACGACACCCGCGGCTGGAATCCGCGCACGATCCCCACCGAGGCCGCGCTGGCCGGCCGGGTGACGTCCGCTTCCATCCAGGCCGCCGCGCGCCGCTTCCTCGACGCGCAGAACTACGTGCAGGTGGTGCTGGTTCCCGAAACCACGCCGTAAAGCAGCACTCTCGCGCAGAAGGGCGGAGGCACGGAGATTACACCGTCTCTGTGCCTCCGCCTTTTCCACCACGCCATCCGAATGCAGGACGCCATCCCCGAACACACGCTCGGCTCTTCCATCAAGGAGGCGCTGCGCGGGTCGGAGCAGGACTACACCACGGGCCCCGTGGGGCGCTCCATCCTTCTCCTCGCCATCCCGATGGTGCTGGAGATGTCGATGGAGAGCATCTTCGCGGTCGTCGACATCTTCTTCGTCTCGCGGCTGGGCGCGGACGCGGTGGCGGCGGTGGGGCTCACCGAGTCGCTCCTGATGCCGGTGTACGCGCTGGCGATGGGGCTCGCCATCGGCGCCTCCGCGCTGGTGGCCCGCCGCATCGGCGAGCGCGACGCGGAGGGGGCGGCCCGCGCGGCCGTGCAGTCGCTTCTCCTGGCGCTGGCGGTGTCGGTGGTGCTGGGTGCGCTGGGCGTAGTGTTCGCGCCGCAGCTACTGGTGCTTATGGGCGCGTCCCCGGGCGTGATCGAGATCGGCGCCACCTTTGCCCGCATCATGCTGGGCGGCGAGGCGGCCATCATCCTCCTCTTCGTCGTCAACGCCATCTTTCGCGGCGCGGGCGACGCGGCCATCGCCATGCGCGTGCTCTGGATGGCGAACGCGCTGAACATGGCGCTCGCTCCCTGCCTGATCTTCGGGCTGGGACCGTTCCCGAAGCTGGGCGTCACGGGCGCGGCGGTGGCCACCACCTTTGGACGCAGCACCGGCGCGGCGTACGCCATCTGGCGGCTCACGCGTCCCGGCGGGCGCATCCCCGTGGGCCGCCGCCACCTGCGCCCGGAGCCGGCGCTGATGGCGCAGATCGCGCGGCTCTCCGGCTCCGCGGCGGTTCAGTCGCTTGTGGGTACGGCGAGCTGGATCGGGCTGGTGCGGATCATCTCGACCTTTGGAAGCGCCGCGCTGGCGGGCTACACCATCGGCATCCGCGTGGTGATCTTTGCCCTCCTCCCGAGCTTCGGGATGAGCAACGCCGCCGCCACCATGGTCGGCCAGGCGCTCGGCGCCGGCAAGCCGGAGCGGGCCGAAGAGTCCGTGTGGAAGGCCGGCTTCTACAACCTGTGCTTCCTCGGCGGCATCGGCGCGATCTTCGTCCTCTTCGCCCCCGCCATCGTCTCGCTCTTCACCACCGACCCGGCGGTCGCGATCCACGCGATCTCGTGCCTGCGCATCATCGCGAGCGGCTTCCTCTTCTACGCGTACGGCATGGTGTTCACGCAGTCGTTCAACGGCGCGGGCGACACCTTCACCCCGACGGTCATCAACCTGGTGGTCTTCTGGCTCTGGGAGATCCCGCTGGCCTACGTGCTCGCGATCCACCTCGGCCTGGGCCCACGCGGCGTCTTCTGGTCCATCACCATCGCCTTCTCCACCCTCGCCATCGTCAGCGCCATCCTGTTTCGGCGCGGCAGGTGGAAGACGCGTAAGCTCTGAAGAAGCGACGCCACCGCGGCACCCGGGCTCGGCGTCCCAGCGCAGGAGTCAGGGCGCTCTGCCCGCGCATCTTCCCGCGGGTGTCAGGGCGCAGAGCGCAGACCTGACTAGAGGATGCGCGAACATCCCTCCTGCGTCCCCGTGGCCCCCGGCCTGAGAAGCGCTCGCGCGCCGGTCGATGGTGGCGTGCCGCTGCTGTTCCCAATGCCCGCCGGCTAAAGAGATGGCCTCGGTCCCTACCCAGATGTTGATCCAGCGGCTCACGTTTGCGGGTAGTGGCATTTGCCTATCGAAGCGCCCCGGATTCGACACGGGGTCCAGTGTCACAAGCAGGTTCACGCTGGTTCCGGAAAGGCTGTTGACGGCATTGTACCCCGTGTCGCCTCCGTAACTATGGCCCACCACTGCGATGGGAACGCCAGGAAATGCGGCGCGGCGCTCGCGGATGCTCCGCCGCACGTCATCCGTCCGGGTCCAGTCATAGTACTCCTTGTCGAAGCCGTCCCAGTCGAAGATGCAGAAGGTTTCCAGCATGCTGCGGTGGCTCTCGTCCGCCGCGCCGCCAACGAAGATCACGAGCGGCCTCTTGCCGCACCGGAGGTTTCCGTCACGGGTGTAGGTACCGTTGTTCTCCTCCGCGAGGCGACAGAGGAAGTCGACATCCTGATCGGTCCCCACGCCGATCGTGTTGATGCGGACGCGCCGTCCGCCGTTCATCCGGCGAACGTCGGCCAGAATCGTTTGCGGGCTGGAGTCGGTGGGGTGTCCGTCGGAAAGGAGAAAGATCGTGTTTACGCCTGGGAGCGCGAGCGCCGTGCGTAGCGCCGCGTGGGCCGGGGTGTGCCCGCCGGCTGACCGGGTCCCCACCCAGAGCTGCGCGCGCGCCCGGTCGTCCGCGCGCGCGAATCCCTCCCGCCAAGCCTCAGTCTGTGCGCCGAAGCCGATCAGGTGGAACTGAGCCCGTGGGCGCGTATCGTACCGCGGCCGGCGCGTGCGCTCCGGTGGCGCGGTAGAGCGATTTGGGGAGATGTACAGTCCGTTCAGCACGCGTATCAGGTTCGCTTTCGCTGCGGTTAGCTTGCTGACGTTCACGCCGAGCGTGCGTCGGACGACTCCACCGAGTTCCTGGCCCGCCTGCTGGCTAACCCGGTTGCCAGTCCGCTGCGCCGCGCCCGTAACCGTCCGGCTGATACCGATCTCCTCACGTCCCTCCATACTCCCCGAGAGGTCTAATACGAAAGCGACCTTCTCCGGACAGTACGATCCCGACACCTGCATACCGCCGTAAGTTTCCGTTGAAACCACCGACTGCACCGTCGCACATCCCGGCAGCGCAGCGAGCCCGAATAGCAACAGCTTTGCATTCATTGAAGTGTCCTCCAGTAGATTATCAGATGCCAACTGTTGCCAGGATAACGCCCGTCAGGAGATAGTGAGCGGATTAGAATTACAGATCAAGACTTTTGTTGATGATATTTGATCAAGAAGCGCGAGGGGTTTCCACGGCGCCCTCTCACGCGAGGACCTGCATCTGCCATTCCGGCACACTACCTCGGCACAGAACTTCCTTTTCCCCGCCGCGCCGATCCGGGGCGAGCCGCACATAAAACCGAGCGGAAAGGCCCGTCGGTCCCCCGCCGGAGCGCCCCGTAGCCCGGACGCGAAAAAGGAGTGAGATCAGGATGCCCAATTTCGAACGTTTGACGGTGAAGGCCGACGAGGCCATCCAGGCGGCGTCCAACGCCGCGCGGCAGGCCGGCAATCCGCAGATAGAAGACTCCCACCTGCTGGCGGCGCTGCTCGACCAGGAGGAGGGGATCGTCGTCCCCATCCTGCAAAAGGTGGGGGTGAACGTGGCGCGGCTCCGCAGCGAGAACGACGCGGCGGCGGCACGCCTTCCCAAGCAGTCGGGCGCGCAGCCGCACCTGTCGCGCGAGCTGAACGAGGTGCTGGACCGTGCGGAGCAGGAGGCCCGGGACCTCAAGGACGAGTACGTCTCCACCGAACACCTCCTGCTTGGCTTGGCGGAGAAGGGGTTCACTGCGCGCGACCTGCTGCGCGCGCAGGGCGCCCGGCGCGAGACGCTGGCCGACGCGCTCCAGCAGGTGCGCGGCTCGCACCGCGTGACGGACCAGAACCCCGAGGACAAGTACCAGGCCCTCCAGCGCTTCTCCGTGGACCTCACGGAGAGGGCGCGGCGCGGCAAGCTGGACCCGGTGATCGGCCGCGACGAGGAGATCCGGCGCGTGGTGCAGGTGCTCAGCCGCCGCACCAAGAACAACCCCGTGCTCATCGGCGAGCCCGGCGTCGGCAAGACGGCGATCGCGGAGGGGCTGGCGCAGCGCATCATCAACGGCGACGTGCCGGAGGGGCTGCGCGACAAGACGCTGGTGTCGCTCGACATCGGCGCCATGCTGGCCGGCGCCAAGTACCGCGGCGAGTTCGAGGAACGCCTCAAGGCCGTCCTCAAGGAGCTGACCGACTCGGCCGGCAAGTTCATCGTCTTCATCGACGAGCTGCACAACATCGTCGGGGCGGGGAAGACCGAGGGGTCGCCCGACGCCGGCAACATGCTGAAGCCCGCGCTGGCCCGCGGCGAGCTGCGCCTGGTGGGCGCCACCACGCTCGACGAGTACCGCCAGTACATCGAAAAGGACGCGGCGCTGGAGCGGCGCTTCCAGCCCGTGTTCGTGGGCGAGCCGACGGTGGAGGCGACCATCGCCATCCTGCGCGGGCTCAAGGAGCGCTACGAGGTGCACCACGGCGTGCGCATCACCGACCCGGCCATCGTGTCGGCGGCCACGCTCAGCAACCGCTACATCGGCGACCGCTTCCTGCCGGACAAGGCGATCGACCTGATCGACGAGGCCGCGAGCCGGCTGCGCATCGAGATCGACTCGCTACCGCAGGAGATCGACGAGGTGCAGCGGCGGATCATGCAGCTGGAGATCGAGCGCAACGCCCTGCAGCGCGAGAGCGACCCCGAAAGCCGCGACCGCCTGAACCGCGTGGAGGAGGAGATCGCGGGCCTGGTGGAGCGCTCGTCCGGCATGAAGGCGCAGTGGCAGAGCGAGAAGGCGGTGATCGCCGAAATGCGCGAGCGCAAGGAGAAGCTGGACGAGCTCAAGGTGGAGCTGGACCGCGCCGCGCGCACCGGCGACCTGAACCGCGCGGCCGAGATCCAGTACGGCCAGATCCCCGCGCTCCAGAAGGAGATCGCGGACGACGAGGCACGCCTGGCCGAGCTTCAGAAGTCGTCGCGCTTCCTCAAGGAGGAGGTGGACAGCGACGACATCGCCGAGGTGGTGGCGAAGTGGACCGGCATCCCCGTCACGCGCATGCTGCAGAGCGACCGCGAGCGGCTGGCGCACCTGGACAAGCACCTGGACAAGCGCGTCATCGGCCAGACGGAGGCGACGGAGGCGGTGGCGAACGCCGTGCGCCGCTCGCGCGCGGGGATGCAGGACCCCAACCGCCCGATCGGCTCCTTCATCTTCCTGGGCCCCACCGGCGTCGGGAAGACGGAGACGGCGCGCGCCCTCGCCGAGTTCCTCTTCGACAGCGAGGAGGCGATGGTGCGCATCGACATGAGCGAGTACATGGAGAAGCACGCCGTGAGCCGCCTGATCGGCGCGCCGCCGGGATACGTGGGCTACGAGGAGGGCGGCCAGCTCACCGAGGCCGTACGGCGGCGCCCGTACTCGGTGGTGCTCTTCGACGAGATCGAAAAGGCGCACGCCGACGTCTTCAACGTCCTCCTCCAGATCCTGGACGACGGGCGGGTGACCGACTCGCAGGGGCGGACGGTGAACTTCCGCAACACGGTCATCATCATGACCTCCAACATCGGGAGCCCGCTGATCCTGGAGCGGTCGCGCCTGATGGAGACGCCCGAGGGTGCCGCGGAGGTGGAGACGGCGGTGCTGGGCGAGCTGCGGCGCCACTTCCGCCCGGAGTTCCTGAACCGGGTGGACGACATCATCGTCTTCAAGCCGCTCGGCACCGCGGAGCTCACCGTCATCGTGGACCTGCAGCTGCGCCGGCTGGAGCGGATGCTGGCCGACCGCAAGATCACGCTGCAGGTTACCGATGCGGCCAAGCAGCTCATCGCCGAGGAGGGCCACGACCCGGCGTACGGCGCGCGCCCGCTGAAGCGTGCCATCCAGCGCCTGGTGCAGAACCCGCTCGCCATGCGCGTCCTCGAGGGCGAGTTCGGCGACGGCGACACGGTGGTGGTGGATCGGGAGCCGGGTTCGCACCAGCTCGTGTTCCGCTCGGGTGCTGAAGTCACCGTGGAGGCTGCGGCGTAAACAGCCAGGGCTCACGCGGAGACGCGGAGGCGCGGAGAGAGATCTCCGCGCCTCCGCTTTTTTGCGCCGTGACAGCCGGGCACACGCGCATTACCTTGCGCCGCGACAGCCCTCCCGCCGCATTCCTCCGATCGAGGCCCCGCCATGAACCTCCGCATTGCGCTCTGTGTGCTGCTCGCCGCCTGTGCCGCGCCGCAAAACGAGGACGCCGACACGGCCGCGCCCCAGAGCGTGGTGCGCGTCACGCAGGAGAATGCGGGAAAGACGGTGACGCTCCGCACCGGCGGGCAGATGGAGGTGGCGCTGGAGCCGAACGCGACGACCGGGTACTCGTGGCAGCGCGAGGGCGGCGACACGGCCGTGCTCGCGACGGACAGCTCGCGCTATCAGCCGGACAGGACGCAGCCTGGGGTGGTCGGCTCCGGCGGGACGCAGATCCTGGCGTTCCGCGGGGCGCGGCCGGGGCGCACGCGGCTGGTGCTGGTGTACCGCCAGCCGTGGAACGGCGGCGCGACCAGCGACCGCAGGTGGGAGGCGGAGGTGGTCGTGCAGCCGTAGGGTTGCGCAGGGCCGCGCCACAGGTCTACACTTGAGGCACACCCACCCACATCTCCACGTCAAGCGGTTCTCCCGGAGGCCCCGTGCATCTCAGGCGCATCATCCCGCTCGCCATCCTGGTCCTCGTAGCCGCGTGCGGCGGCGCGCGTCCTTCCGCGCCCCCTCCCGGGCCCAGCGGCGCCGCTGCCCCGGCCGCCGCGGTGGAGCGCTTCCTCCGCCTGGTGGAAACCAAGAACTACCGCGAGATGGGGCTGGTCTTCGGCACCAAGGACGGCAACATCTACCGGATCGACCCGGCCCGGCAGGTGGAGCAGCGGATGTTCGCCATCGCCTCGATCCTCGAGCACGAGTCGTTCAGCATCGCCAACGAGGAGCAGATCCCCGGCCGCTTCGGCGAGGCCGTGCGCATGACGGTGAACCTGACCAGCGGCCGGCAGCGGAAGCAGGTCCCCTTCACGGCGGTCCGCTCCGGCACCACCTGGCTGGTGGAGCAGGTGGACCTCGAGCGCATCACCCGCATCGCGTTCTAGCGCGTCCGTGTCGCGGATGACACGCGCGGCCGAGCCGGCGAGTTGCGGTTGGTTATCCCGCTTCGCGCTGCTGGTGGTTCTCGCCGGATGTGCGCCCTCCGCGCCGCCGTCGTGCGACGTAGCGGGAGAAGCTCCCGCGGCCGATCGCGCCGCCGCTCGTGCGGCGTGCGAGCGGGCGCGGGCGAGCTACACGGAGCTGTTCGGAACGCCGGCTCCGCCGATGCGGGTCTACCTTTCCGACCGCGTCGGTATCAGCGGTCGCTACGAAAAGGGGTGGTGGGCGATCCGATGGCCGACGGCCGCGACCCAGGAAGCGGTGGGAAGGAAGCTCGGTTTCCAGTCCACGGGTCGCGGACAGTTCAATTCGCTGGAGGGTTGGCTCGCCGACAACCGGGAGCTTCTGTCACACGAGATAGGGCACCTCTTCCTCGTGACGGCAATGGGGATGACGGATCTGCCCGGGGGCTCCACGCATCAGCAACAGGGCCATCGCGGCTACGCGACGTCTCTCCCCGACTGGTTCGACGAATCCGTTGCGATGTGGATGGAGCCGCGGACCCATCGGGACGCACGGCTGGCGCGGGTGATGGTGCCGGGCCGGCCGCCGCCGGAGATCGCGGCGGTGCTCGGCTCGGCTCACCCGTCGGCCGGCGCGGCCATGACGGGCTATGTACGGACGGTGACGATCCGCACCAGTGTCGGCCCCTGTCGGGGCGTGTGCACTCCGGTCGACACCCGCACGAAACGGATTACCACCAGGGTCGATTCCCTGGGCCGCGCGTCCGTGGACACGGCGTACCTGGACCCCGCGGACGACGGCGCCTCCGATGCCGGGGTAGCCGATACGTTCTACGCGCCCGCGCTGGCGGTCATGACCTACCTGCACGACCGCGGAGGGGGCGCCGCGACCGCGCTGCTGTTCAACCGCCTGAAGCAGGACCCGGCACCGCGCGCGCAGCTCGCCGGCCTCCCTGGCATCCCGAGCGACTCGGCAGCGCTCCAGGCCGATTGGGAGGCTTGGTGGCTCGCCACGACGAAGCGCCTCCCGCGCCCGCGCCCCGACAGCGCGGCCGCCCGATCCTTGGCAGGCTCGGGCGGGTCATGAGCCAGGGTGGGACGCCTCCAGAAGCTCCACCAGAACGCCGCCGGTGGACTTCGGGTGTATGAACGCCACGCGGTGGCCGTGGGCGCCGGCGCGAGGGGTTTCGTCGATGAGCTGGGCGCCCTCGGCGCGGTAGCGGGCGAGCTCGGCGGCGATGTCTTCGACGCGGTAGCACAGATGGTGCATCCCGGGGCCGCGGCGAGCGAGGTACTTCGCCACCGCGGAGTCTTCGCGGATGGGGGCGAGGAGCTCCAGGCGGCCTTCACCGGCGCCGACGAACACCACCTCCACCCCCTGGCTTTCGACGACCTCGCGGCCGTACCCCTTCCCTCTGGTGATAGATTCGAAGAGGGGGAGCGAATCGTCCAGGGAATGAACCGCGATTCCAACGTGGTCCAGCGCCCGCTCGGTCATCGGCCCTCGCAGTGACGGGAGTAGTCAACAATCAGGTAGCCGCCAAGTTAGCCCCGCCTCGCGGGCACGGCTACCGGCCTTCGGCACAGGATGGTATAAGATGGCGGACAGCAACAACGTGATCGAGATCACCGACGCGAACTTCACCGACGTGACCGGCCAGGCCGGGCTCTCCATGGTCGACTTCTGGGCCGTGTGGTGCGGGCCGTGCCGGATGGTGGCCCCCATCGTGGAGCAGCTCGCGGACGACTACGCGGGCCAGGTGACGGTCGGCAAGCTGGACGTGGACAACAACCAGCGCAGCGCCGCGCAATTCAACGTGCGCTCCATCCCCACTATCCTGTTCTTCAAGGACGGCAAGGTGGTGGACCAGGTGATCGGCGCGGTTCCCCGCCCGGCCCTCGAGGCCAAGATCAAGCAGCACCTGGGCGCTGCGGCGGCGTAACCGCTCCGCCGTAGCTGGAGCCGGGGAGAGCCTGCGGGCTCTCCCCGGCTTTTTAGTGCCTGGGGATGGGGAATGGGGAACGGCGAACGGCGAACCCTCAGCTTTTCCGCGCCCCCCCCATTCTGTCATCCTGAGCGACGCGCCTCACTATCCTCGCCCGTGCTCCACCTGTGGCGCGGAGCGAAGGATCTACGGCGCGTGACGAGAGGCCCGGCGTGGTTACGCGGTCCTCTCGCTTCGCCGGCGAGATCGTTCGGTCGCCGCCGGGGCATCGTGCATCGCGGGCTCGGGTGCGGGCGGCTCCCTCAGGATGACAAAGGGAAGGAGCGCGGCCTGCGTTCGCACTTGGCACTAGGCACTCGGCACACAGCACTGCTGTTCCGCCTTGCGCGCGGCGACGGAAAGTGTACGATTGGGCGTCACCCACTTCCTCCGCGCTGCGCGATGATCCACCACTTCCCACACGAAGCAGCCTTCCTCCCCCGCACCAAGCTCAGCTACGTCAACCTCCCGGGGATTTTGAGCGACGGGAAGCGAGACCGGGCGGCGCGCGTGTCGGGGTTCGTGTGCATCCAGCTGGGGGAGCGGTGCTACCTGATCTTCCTGCGCAACGGCGAGCCCTTCCACTCCGCCCGGCTCCAGGCGGACGAGGGTCGCGGGGCCGCCGCGCTGTCCGAAGTGCTGCGCATCGCCGCTACCGAGAGCGAGCGCGGCGAGGCGGGGCAGATCGGGTACTTCGGCGCGCCCGAGGCCCAGCTCCAGGCCATGCTCGCAACGCTGGTGCAGGAGCCGGTGGAGTGGGCGGCGTCGGTCGATTGCACGCGCCCCGAGCTCCTCTTTCCGCACCTGCGCCAGCGGCACTTCACGGGTGTGCTGGAGATGACGTCGGCGGGGCGGCACCACTACATGGTCTTCGAGGATGGCGTGTTCCGCTCCGGCTACTTCACGGAGCGCGACGGCACCATCCCCGTGCCGGACTTCGTGCGCTCCGTGTTCGGGGCGGCGGGTGGCGCGCCGCGGGTGATCCCGTATCCCGCGCTCGGCAACCTTCCCGTGCAGGCGGGCCCAGGCCTGGTGGACCTCTACCGCCGCATGGTCGGCGGCATCCTGCGCGAGCTTTCCTCCTCCCTCGGCCGTGAAGCGGCGATGACGATGGTACGCGCGGCGCAGAACGAGGTGGGCGGGCGCCTCCCCGCCGCGCGCGCCTTCCACCTGACCGACGAGGGGCGCGTCGTGGGCGACCCCGTGGCCACGCCCGAGGGGCTCACCGAGGCCGTCGCGGGCTGGCTGACCGCCGCACTCATCGCCGGCTCGCGCCACGATGGCGTGGACCCGGCCGCGATGGTGGAGCGGGTGGCGCGCGACAGCCGTTTCGTGCTGCAGGAGCACGGCTTCTTCGACCGCCTCCCCTGGGCGGTGTCGCTGTAGTGGCCGCGCTCTACGTCGTCTCCACCCCCATCGGCAACCTCGGCGACATCACCCGCCGCGCCGTCGAGGTTCTGGGAAGCGCGGACGTGGTGCTGGCCGAGGACACCCGCCGTACCTCCATCCTCCTCCGCCACCTGGGGATCCAGACGCGCCTGGTCTCCGCGCACGAGCACAACGAGGCCGGCCGCGCCGCCACCGTCGTCGCCATGCTGGGGGAGGGGAAGAAGGTGGCGCTCGTCTCCGACGCCGGCACGCCGCTCCTTTCCGACCCCGGCGCCCGCATCGTGCGCGAAGTGGTCGCCGCCGGGTTCGAGGTGATCCCCATCCCCGGCGCGTCCGCGCTGCTCGCCGCGCTGGTAGCCTCCGGCGTCGACGCGGACACCTTCACCTTCGTCGGCTTCCCGCCGCGCAAGGGTCCCGAGCGCGCGGAACTGCTGGAGGAGGTCGCGTCGTCGCGCCGCGCATCGGTGCTCTACGAGTCGCCCAACCGCGTCGCCAAGCTCCTCGCCGACATCGCCGAAGCAGCGGGCGCTGACCGCCGTGTGGCCGTCGCGCGCGAGCTGACCAAGATGCACGAGGAGTTCTTTCGCGGCACCGCCTCCGAGGGGGCCGCGCACTTCTCGGCGGGCGAGGTGCTGGGCGAGATCGTCGTCGTGGTCGCCGGCCGCACCGTCGATGCTCCCGCCGAGGGTGCCGTGGACGAGCTCGCCGCGCGCTCCATGGCGGACGCCCTCCTCGCGCAGGGTCAATCGCCCAGCGGGATCGCAAAGGAGCTGCGCCGCCGCCTGGGGATCGCCCGCAACGACGCCTATCGCATCGCCCAGGAAGCCGCCGGCGAGTAGCCTGACCCCGACTCCGAGCCACCATGCGTGTTCTCCATCTCGCCACCCTCGCCGCGATCTCCCTTGCGTCCACGGCGTGCGACCCGACCTATTGTTCGGAGGTGTACGGCACCGTACGGACCGCCGCCGGCCAGCCCGCGCCGGACAGCACCAAGATCATGTTCTACATCGGCCCCCCGCCGCCGGATACCGCGTCGTTCGCGCACGTGCTGGACTCGACCTACACGCGGGCGGGCGGCGAGTACGAAAAGGACTTCCGCCTGTTCATCATGAGCCTCTCGTCCATCGGCATCCGCACACTGGGGAGGGACACCCTCGCGCGCATCCGCAGCAGCACGAGATGCGGTCGCCCGCCGCGCACCCGCGTGGACTTGGTCGGGGCGCCTGTGCGATAACCGCCGGCGTCGCGCGGCGGATGGCACGGGCAGCCACGTGGGGCTGCCCCTACGAGGTGACGGTGCGGGTGGCGGTGATCCGGGTGGCGCGGGCGGCGGGCAGACACGCAGGTCTGCCCCTACCAGTGGATCGGTCCGTTCGGCGGGCGACGGAGCACCCGTGACACGGGCGCGATGAATCGCGCCCCTACGAGACAGGCGCGGTGTTCTCCCCCTCACCCGCCCTGCGCCCCCGCAGGCGGGGGAGGGGGCCGGGGGGAGGGGGCCTTTCCGAAGCGCACCCGCGCCGCGTAGATTGCACCGGTTTACACACCCGGAAGTCCGCGCAACCGGCAGCCGAATGGCAGCCATTTCTACATAGAGCCAGATGGAACGGTACTTCGACGACAACCACCTGATGATCCGCGACATGGTGCGCGAGTTCGCCAGGAACGAGATCGCGCCGGTCGCGGGGGAGATGGACCAGAAGTCAGAGTTTCCGTGGGAGAACGTCAAGAAGATGTCGGAGCTGGGCCTCCTGGGCGTGCCCTGGCCGGAGGAGCTGGGCGGGGCTGGGATGGACGGGATCGCCTACATGATCACCATCCACGAGCTCGCCCGGGTGGACGCGTCGCACGGCATCACCGTGTCGGCGCACACCACGCTGGGCACCTCGCCCATCATGTCGTTCGGCACGCAGGAACAGAAGGAGAGGTTCGTACCGCTCCTCGCCAGCGGTCAGGTGCTGGGCGGCTTCGGGCTGACCGAGCCGGGGGCGGGGTCGGACGCGGGGGGGACGCAGACCACAGCCGTGAAGACGGACGGCGGGTGGATCCTGAACGGGAGCAAGATCTTCATCACGCACGCGGGCGTCGGCGAGGTCTTCGTGGCCACCGCCGTCACGGATCGTGAGAAGGGGTCGAAGGGTATCACCTCCTTCATCGTCACCAAGCCCACGACCGACATGGAGCGGGCGCGGGAGGTGGGGGTGGGGCACTCGGACGAGCTCCAGTTCATCGAAGGGGTGCGGGCGGGGAAGAAGGAGGACAAGATGGGGTGGCGCGCTTCGGACACCCGCGAGCTGGTGTTCGAGGACGCGTTCGTCCCGGACGAGAACGTGCTGGGGGAGCCCGGGATGGGCTTCATCAACTTCATGAAGACGCTGGATGCGGGCCGCATCGGCATCGGCGCGCTTTCGCTCGGCATCGCCGAGGGCGCGTACGAAGAGGCGGTGAAGTACGCCAGCGAGAGGAAGCAGTTCGGAAAGTCGATCGCGGAGTTCCAGGGCCTCCAGTTCATGCTGGCGGACATGGCGACCGAGATCGAAGCGGCCAAGCACCTGGTCTACAACGCGGCCTGGCTCAAGGAGCAGGGGAAGCCCTACTCCAAGGAAGCCTCCATGGCCAAGCTGTTCGCCTCCGAGGTCGCCATGCGCGTGACCACGAAGGCGGTGCAGGTGCACGGCGGCTACGGCTACACGAAGGAATACCCGGTGGAGCGCATGATGCGCGACGCCAAGATCTGCGAGATCGGGGAGGGCACCAGCGAGATCCAGCGCATGGTCATCGCCCGGCACATCCTCCGCGAGCTCAGCGCCTAACGGAAATGGCCGTCCTCACGTGCTTTACGGCGTGCGGGCGGCTCCAGAGGTCTACATGGTCGGAAGCAACCCGGTCGGGGAGCGCCCCTGCGCTTCCCGCGCTCCGCGCATTGCGCCCGGGTGTCGCCTTCACCCCTCCGCGAGAGAGGCGGCGTGAAGCGCGAGATCCTGATGAACACCACCGCCAAGGAGACGCGCGTCGCCATCCTTGAAGACGACGTCCTGGTGGAGCTGATGGTGGAGCGCCCGGACGCGGCGCGCATGGTGGGCGACATCTACAAGGGGAAGGTGGAAGCGGTCCTCCCGGGGATCCAGGCCGCCTTCGTGAACATCGGCACCGAAAAGGCCGCCTTCCTGCACGTCTCGGACGTGGCGCTGGAAGACGGCTCCGGCGGCGATGACGACGACGACGCTCCGGCTCCGGCCGCGGTGGAGGAGGACGCCCCCGAGGGCAACGGCAACGGCGGCGGCAAGCGCGGGCGCGGCTACCCGGCGATCCAGGAGGTGGTGAAGAAGGGGCAGGACCTCCTGGTGCAGGTCTCCAAGGAGCCCATCAGCACCAAGGGCCCGCGCGTCACCGCCAACATCTCGCTCCCGGGCCGCTTCCTGGTGTACATGCCGGGGTCGGACCACGTGGGGGTGTCGCGCAAGATCGAGGACAAGGAGGAGCGGGCCCGCCTCCGCGCCCTGGCCCGCGAGATCCTCCCGGAGAAGTCCGGCGGCGTCATCGTGCGCACGGTGGGCGAGGAGCTCACGCGCGAGACGTTCGAGCGCGAAATGCGTTCGCTGATGTCCACCTGGAAGAACATCCAGAAGAAGGCCGCCCGCGGCCGCGCTCCGGCGCCGGTGCACCGCGAGGCGAAGCTGACTTCCGGCATCATCCGCGACCTCTTCTCCCAAAAGGTGGACTCGCTGGTGGTGGACACGCAGATCGTCTTCGACGAGGTGCGCGCCTACCTGGAGCAGGTGGACCCCACGCTGGTGGAGCGGGTGCACCTGTACACCGACTCCACGCCCCTCTTCGACGCGCGCGGCCTGGAGAGCGAGATCCGCGACGCCTTCCAGCGGCGCGTGAACCTCGCTTCCGGCGGCTACATCATCGTGGAGCCCACGGAGGCGCTGGTCTCCATCGACGTGAACACGGGACGCTACACGGGGAAGAAAGACCCCGAGAAGACGATCCTCAAGACCAACGTCGACGCGGCCAAGGAGATCGCGCGGCAGCTGCGGCTGCGCGACGTGGGCGGGATCATCGTCTGCGACTTCATCGACATGGAGTCGAAGCAGAACCGCGAAAAGGTGCTGCAGGAGCTGCGCACGCACCTGGCTCGCGACCGGGCCCGCACCAAGGCTTTCCAGGTGTCGGAGCTGGGGCTGATCGAGATGACGCGCCAGCGCGTGCGCCCCTCGCTGTACCAGACGCAGACGGAGGCGTGCCCCACCTGCTCCGGCACGGGTCGCGTCTTCACCCCGGAGACGCTGGTGCGCCGCATCGAGCGCTCCGTCCGCCGCGTCGCCGCGGACGGCAAGGAGAAGGCGCTGCAGTTC
>DASWNZ010000114.1:0-3044 GCA_036398975.1 Longimicrobium sp. | reverse complement strand
GCTGCATCCCGGGTTCGAGCGAACGGCAACTGCATGGCTCACACAGAGACACAGAGCCACAGAGAGAACCGCAAAAGGTTTTCTCTGTAGCTTTCAGTTCCTTCTGTGTGCTCTGTGTGAGGCTTTTCTCTGTTGTTCTTTGCCCGCGGCTACGGGCGCGGCGTGCGGTCCCCGAGCAGCGCGTCGAGGCCGGCGGTCTGGGCCACGTCCAGCACGTAGGCCTCGTCGTCCGGCTTGCGGAGCCAGGGGAAGGCGAGGACCGGGACCGGGGCCAGGAGCTCGGAGAGGGCCTCCAGGTTGGTGGCTTCGGCGATGCCGGGGGTCTCGGGGCTCAGCGAGTTGAGCACGACGCCGCGCACGCGCAGGCCGGCGTCGTGGGCGGCGCGCACGGTGAGGAGGGTGTGGTTGATGGCGCCCATGCGGTTCCCCGCCACCACAACCACGTCCAGCTCCCACTGCACGAACAGCCCGTCGAAGGCCACGTCGCGCGTCAGGGGCACGAGCAGGCCGCCGGCGCCCTCCACCAGCACGGCGTCGCGTCCTTCTACCAGGCGGGCGAATGCGGCGTCGAGGAGTCCCAGGTCCACCTCGGTGCCGGCGCGCGTGCTGGCTACCCAGGGAGCCAGCGGCTCGGCGATCAACACGGGGCGCACGTCCGAGATGGGATCGCCGCCGCCGGCCGCGGCCTGCAGGCGGCGGGCGTCGCTGGCGGGATCGTCGGGCTTCACGCCTGCTTCCACCGGCTTCATGGCGGCCACGTGCAGTCCGTGGCTGCGCAGGACGCGCAGGAGCACGGTGGCGATCATCGTCTTCCCCACCCCGGTGTCGGTGCCGGTCACACCCAGTCGGATCATGCGCGCTCCAGGAAGCGTTCGGCGAGTGGCACGTGCCGCCTGCGGGGCGGTGGTGCGGCATCAGGAAGGTACCGCCCCGGTCCGGCGAGCGGAATGCCTGAGAAAGGAAGTGCGTTAGTGCGGGGGATGCGCGGCCGCCGTTGCACCCCATCCCTCTGTCATCCTGAGAGAGCCGCCTCGCGAATGCCCGCCGCGCCCCCATGCTCCGGCGGCGAACGAAGGATCTAGCTGGCGGGGCAGGAGGGCGGCGTGACATCGCGGGGCTCTCGTAGCGCGCAGTAGATCCTTCGCTCCGCGCCAGAGTTCGGCGATGGGGAGAGGTCGGCGCAGCGCGTCGCTCAGGATGACAGGATGTGGGGTACGGCTGCGTGTTTCGGCGCGGACGCTGGCGCCCGCGCCTCCGGCCACGTGTTTGCAGTGCCGGGAGTGACCACAGTGGACACCACCCCGAATCGAGGAGAGACGATGGCGAAGAACGATGCGGCGCTGATGGCCGCGCTCAATGACCTGCTCCAGCTCGACCACGACGCGGTCGCCTCGTACCAGGTGGCGATCGACGCGGTGTCCACGGAGACGCTCAAGCGCAAGCTCCGCCAGTTCAAGCGCGACCACCAGCGCCACGTGGCCGAGATCGGCGAGCTGGTGAGGGCGCGCGGCGGAACGCCGGTGACCGCGCCGCACCTCTCCACCGGGATGCTGAAGCTGGCGGTGCAGGCGCTCGGCGCGGCGGGGGGCGACCGCGCGGTGCTCCTGGCCTTCCGCACCAACGAGTGGGAGAGCGCCAACAAGTACGCCCGCGCCGCCGGCCGCCGCTTTCCGCCCGAGGTGCGCGAGGTGATCCGCCGCGGCGCCGAGGACGAGGCCAAGCACTACAGGTGGGCCGTCGACTCGCTGGAGAAGCTCGGCGCCGGCGACACCACCGTCCTCGGCCGCGTGGAGCAGGTGATGGAGCGGCTCCACGGCGGCGCCGCGCTGGGTCTGGAAGCCGTCGAGCGCCTCGTCGCCTCCACCCGCGCCACCGTTGCCGCGCGCAGGGAAGCCGGCGCGAAAAAGACCCCCCGCAAGCGCTCCGCCTCCGGCGGTACGGGCGCCGCGAAGAAGAGCGGCGGTGCCAGGAAGAACACGTCCGGCGCGGCCAAGAAGAGCACTTCGGACGGCGCGAAGAAGAGCTCGTCCGGTGCCAGGAAGAGCACGTCCAGCGCGGCGAAGAAGTCGTCCGGTGGCGCGAAGAAGAGCACGCGGAGCTCGGGCTCCTCGTCGTGAGCCTCGCCACCCGCGGGGCCGGGGGATGATGCCGGCCCCGCGAGGAGGTGCGGATGAGTGACGCCGCGGCGGTGGTGGTCGTGGGGGGCGGCGTCATGGGCTCCAGCATCGCGCTGCACCTGCGGGAGCGGCTCGGCGGCGCGCGCGTGGTGGTGGCCGAGCGCGATCCGGCGTACACTCGCGCGTCGTCGCGCCTGGCGACGGGAGGCATCCGGCAGCAGTACGGATCGCCGCTCAACGTCGCGCTGGCGCGGCACAGCGTCGGCTTCTACAGGCGCATCGACGAGCTCACCGCCGCCACGGTGCGGCCGACACGCGCATGGTTCCGCGAGCGCGGCTACCTCTTTTTGGCCGATGCGGAAGGTGCGGCCGGGCTGGAGCGGCGCTTCCAGGCGCAGCGCGAGAGCGGCGCCGCGTGCGAGCTGTGGACGCCGGACCGCATCCGCGCCGAGGTGCCGGGGCTGCGGGCGGACGACGTCGTGCTCGGCATCTTTGGGCCGGAGGACGGCTACCTCGATCCGCGCGAGGTGCTGGCCGGCCTGCGCGCGCTCGCGGAGCACGCCGGCGCCGAGTACGTGCACGGCGAGGTGGTGGAGGTGGAGCGGAGCGGGGGCCGTGTCTCGGGCGTGCGGCTGGAGACGGCAGCGGGCGAGCGGCGCATCGAAGCGCCCGTGGTGGTGAACGCGGCCGGCGCGTGGGCCGCATCCGTGGGGCGGGCGGCGGGGGTGGAGGTCCCCGTCACTCCGGTCCGGCAGCACCTCTTTCGGCTGGAGCTGGAGGAGGGGCTGCCATCGCTCATCCCCATGATTTTCGACCCGGACGGGACGCACTGGCGGCTGGACGACGCGCGCTCCCCCGGCGCGCCCGACCGCCTCGTGATCGGCCGCTCGCGCCCATCCGAGCCGCCGGGCGAGAACTTCGCCTGCG
>DASWNZ010000113.1:0-2135 GCA_036398975.1 Longimicrobium sp. | reverse complement strand
GGTGGAGGAAGACCGCTACTGCGCCGACATCATGACCCAGATCTCGTCCGCCCACGAGGCGCTGCGCAGCGTGGGCCGCGAGCTGATGCGCAACCACCTGAAGCACTGCGCCACCAGCGCCATCACCAGCGGCGACGCCGGGCAGGCCGAGGCGATGTACGACGAGCTGGTGGACCTGATGTACCGGCACGCCCGGTAGATGCGGGACCCCGGGCTTCACCCGCGGCGACGCGGACCAGAAGGGACGATGAGGAGTCTTCGAGCTTCCGGAGCGCTCTGCGCGCTCCTCGCGATCGCGGCGCCGCCGACGCGGCTGGCCGCGCAGACGGATTTCTACAACACCGACGCCTCGCGCCCCGTGCGCGTGGAAGACGCGACCCCGGTCGAGCGGCACGCCTTCGAGCTGCAGATGGCGCCGCTGCGGCTGGAGCGCGAGCGGGGCGGCGTCTACGCCTGGGAGGTGGAGCCGGAGCTGGCGTACGGCATCCTCCCGCGCACGCAGGTGGAGGTGGCCTTCCCGCTCCGCGTGGTGGACGCGGGGAGCGGCCGCCGGACGTTCGCGCTGGCCGGCATCCACCTCTCCGCGCTGCACAACCTGAACGTGGAGACCTCGCTCCCCGCCCTCGCCGTGGCGGCCGAGGTGGCGATCCCCGCGGGCGGGCTGGCGGCGGACCGCACCTATGCCTCGGTGAAGGGGATCGCCACGCGCACCCTGCGCTGGGCGCGCTTCCACCTGAACGGGCAGTACACCTTCGGCGCCGCGCCCGGCGCCGGCGAGTCGGCGGGCGAGGCGTCGCGGTGGATGGCGGGCATCGCGGTCGACCGCACCTTCCCGTTCAGGTCGACCCTCGTCATCGCGGACCTGTTCGCGGAGCAGCCGCTCGGGGGTGGCACCGACCTGGCGTGGACGGCCGAGGCGGGGGTGCGCTACCAGACCAGCCCGCAGTTCAACCTCGACGCGGGTGTGGGGCGCCGCTTCGCCGGTGGCGACGAGGCGTGGTTCTTCACCTTCGGGATGTCGCACGCCTTCGCGCTGCGCGGCCTGATCCCGCTCCGGTGACCGGCATGAGAGACGGACGAAATCGAACGCCCGCTCCGGCGGGATGGAGTCTTCGCATGAAGCTGAAGGTGCAGGGCCGCGCGATGCTGGTGGCGGCGGCGCTCCTGCCGGGGCTCGCCGCCCCGGCCGCGGCGCAGTGGTCGCGGACGTATCACCAGTTCCACCTGCCGGCGGAGCACAACTGGGTCTTCCGGCGCCAGTACGCCGCGGCCGACCGGCTCTTCAACGCCTTCGACTACGGGCACGCCATCCTGTACGAGAAGCTGTACACGCGGCCGGGCGCGCCCGCGTCGGAGCTGGAGGAGAAGGAGTACGACTTCATCACCCGCCGCCTGCTGGTGCACCCGCCGCGGCTCCCGCTGGAGGAGGGGGCGATCGAGGTCGCCTACGCCCGGCTGGTGCCCGAGGCGAAGATGATGTTCGACTGGGCGCACCTCCTCCATCGCCAGATCTACGACGTGCTGGCCGACGAGCGGCTGTCGCAGGCGGAGAAGGACGCCGGGGTCGCCGACCTGCTGCGCTTCTACCGGACGCGGCCGGACCTCGCGTTCAGCTCGCGGCCCAAGAACATGGAGCTGATGGAAGGACAGTACTATTCGACCGCGTTCCGCGAGGGGTACCCGAAGTTCAACGGGCTGATCTGGGGCTACCACTGGCTGCAGGTGGGCCTCTACGAGCCGCTGGTGACGGGGCGCACGCAGGAGGAGCGGCAGGCGGGGGTGACGGGGGCGGTCACGCGCTTCCGGCAGATGCTGGTGAACGCGCCCGAGCACATGCCGCGGGTGATGCCGATGACGGCGGCGATCGCGCCCGCCTTCGCGGCGCGCTATCCCGAGGCGGCGATCATCTTCGACAACCTGCATGGGATGCACGACGTGATCTCCGACATCCTCGCCTCGCCGAAGGTGCCGCGCGGGAAGAAGCGCGAGGAGATCCTGACCGCCGCCCGCCGCTACCGCGACGACGTCTCGTTCGTGATGAGCGTGGACGAGTGGCGCGGCATGGCGATGGAGATGGGCGCCAACAACATGGGCGGGCCGGTGCTGGGCTTCCTGGCCGCCTTCCCCGCGCCCAC
>DASWNZ010000112.1:0-24771 GCA_036398975.1 Longimicrobium sp. | reverse complement strand
CGCCAGCCCCACGAACGCGCCGCCGAGGAAGTTCTCCACCGGAACCAGCCCCGGGACGGGCGCGAACGTGGCGGCGACCCCCCCGCTCGTCACCGTCGCCAGCGCCAGGAGGGTGCGCGTGCGGCGTCGCGCCGGAACCATCCACCCGATCGCCAGCCCCAGCAGGCACCCCGCCAGCGCCCACCGGCGCGCCAGCGTGAACGGCCCCACAGTGGTGCCCTGCTGGATCGGCAGCGTCGTCGAGACGAGCGCCAGCCACACCGCGCCCGCCACCCCCGCCACCACGCGGATTCCCCTCGCCATCCGCAGGCGCCCTGGCGAGTTCGGGAGGTATCTCATGAGGAGCCGCGGGGTGGACGTGGGATGGAGGTGGCGAAGCATACCCGACACCCCTGCCGCTTTCAAGCAACCGGGACCGGTCTTCCAGGGCTCGCGGCGCCGGGCCGGCCGCCGCGCCGCTTCCTGCGCAGCCGCACGAGCCAGTACACCATCGTCACCAGCGTCGCGAGCACCGGAAGCCCCAGCAGCGGCGGGATCTGCAGCGCGCGCGGGAAGTTGTCCGCCTGGCCCAGGAAGAACGAGGCGGCCGCGATGAAGAGCGCGTACGTCATCCGCCACAGGTGCCGCCTCAGCCGGAAGACGCCCGTGACGCTGGTCAGGCGCATCATCCGCAGATCGCCGAGGCTCCCCGCCAGCGCGGGGATGCTCACGATGAAGAACGACCCGGCGGAGTTCCCATCCCGCTCGCCCCCCGGCAGCCCGAGCGTCGCGATTCCCAGCCCCACGCCCGCGATCCCGACGACGAGCCCCAGGAGCAGGGCGCCCACCTCCAGTCGCCGCAGCTGAGGCGTCGGCTTCCGGACCGCCATGAGCGCCGTCACCACCAGGTACGCCGTGGCCAGCGAGGCGATGACGGAGATCTCGATCTTCAGGAGCGCGGCCACAAGCGCCCCGGTGAGCGCCATCGTCACCATGGAGTACACGAACACCATCCCGCTCCTGCGGTGGGTCGCCGCGCCCTTTTTGGAGTAGAGCGCCACGTAACCCGAGAGGAGCCCCACTGCGCCGGCGAGGATGTGGATGAACAACGCGATCCGCATTGGACTCGCCTTGATTGGAGGTGAACGATCTCTAGCCAGGAGACACGACTTACCTCTAATCAATAATCTACATATCGATAATCGTCAAGTCAGTTATCGTAATTCGCTACTAACATCCCCTCGCTCGCGGGCGTGAGGAGGCACACCGCCCTTGTTCTGACGGCGCCGCGCGCTCATACTCCTGACCCCGCTGCTCCCTTACCCCCCACATCCGGAGCGATGGACGCATGCCGAAATACCTGATCGAGCGCAACATCCCGGGCGCCGGCCAACTCTCCCCTCAGGATCTCACCGCGATTTCGCAGAAGTCCTGCGGCGTGCTGCAGGGGCTGGGGCCGCAGATCCAGTGGGTGCAGAGCTACGTGACCGGCGACAAGATCACCTGTCTCTACATCGCGCCGAACGAGGAGATGGTCCGCGAGCACGCGCGGCAGGGCGGCTTCCCCGCGGATTCCGTCCAGGAGGTGATCGAGATCATCGACCCGACGACCGCGGAGGGGCGCCACGCCCAGCCCGCCGTTCCGCTGCCCGGCTGAACGCGTTGGACCGGCGCGAGAGAGGGGCGGCGCTCATCGGGCGCCGCCCCTTTGCGCACGGTGAACCCCCGGAGGCCACGCCCCCGTACACCCGGGCGGCCGAATCGTATATCATACACGCAGCCACCGCCGTCACGCCGAACCGCCGCACGAGAGAGAATCCATGTCACCGCAGCGCACCTACGACGACGACGAAGTCCGGGAGATATTCGCGGTGGCCGCGCGCCGGGAGCTGGCGAATCCGCAGCCGACGGCCGCGCCGGGGCTGACGCTCGCGGAGCTCCAGGAGATCGGGCGCGAGGCCGGGCTGGACGCGGGGGAGGTGGCCCGCGCCGCGGCGGCCCTCGAGACGCGTGCCCTGACGGCGCCCGCGCGCACGTCGCTGGGGATGCCCATCGAGGTGGTCCGCGTCGTCCCGCTGCCGCGCGCGCCCCGGGACGCGGAGTGGGAGCAGCTCGTGGGCGAGCTCAGGGCGACGTTCGGCGCCCGCGGGAGGGTGGCATCGCAGGGCGGGCTGCGGGAGTGGGCCAACGGGAACCTGCACGCGTGCGTGGAGCCGACGGGGAACGGCTATCGCCTCCGGCTGGGGACGGTGAAAGGCGACGCGCGCTCCCTCAACGCCGTCGCCGGAGTCGGATTCGTGGCGGGAGCGGTGGGGCTGGGCTCGGCGCTCCTTGGCGGAGCGCCGCAGGACGTGTTCGTACCCGCGTTCATCGCCACGTCGAGCATTGCGGCGTTCGGCGCCAACATCCTTCGCCTGCCGCGCTGGGCCGACACCCGCCGCCGCCAGATGGACTTCATCGCCGCCCGCGCCGCCGCCATCATCGGCGGCGATCCGCCCGCGACAGGCTGAGCCGGACGGAAGGAACGCACGGAAGCCCCACGCTGGCACCGGCGTGGGGCTTCTTCTTTTCTCTCCCGCGTCTCTGCGTCTCCGCGTGAGGCATGCAGTTCAGAATGCCCGGTGAGGTCGAAACGCTTGCGCGCAGCCGCGATTTCCATCATCCTATTGGGTAGCCATAGGACACTGAAACCGAAATCGCGCCCTACACGTATGGGCAACCCATAGGAGTGGTGATGGAAAAACGGGACGTTCAGCCGGGGACGCTCGCGCTCATGATCCTGAAGACGCTCGACGTGCTGGGGCCGCTGCACGGCTACGGCGTGGCGCGGCGGATCGAGGAGACGAGCAGGCACCAGCTGGAGCTGAACTACGGCACCCTCTACCCCGCCCTGCTGAAGCTGGAGCAGGAGGGGTTCATCACGGCCGAGTGGGGCCAGTCCGAGAACAACCGCCGCGCCAAGTTCTACTCGCTCACGCCCGCCGGCCGCAAGGAGCTGGCGCGCGAGCTCCACGAATGGCAGCAGACGGCGGAGCTGATCGCAACCTTTTTCGCACTGAAGCGGGAGCCGGCATGAAAGCGATACGCAGGGCGCTGGCGCGCATGAGCGCCGTCTTCCGGGGCCACACGAGCGCCGACGACGACCTCCGCGCGGAGATGGAGGCGCACCTCCAGATGGAGATCGACGAGAACGTCCGCCGCGGCATGCCGCCCGCGGAGGCGCGGCGCCGCGCGCTGATCGCGTCGGGCGGGCTCACGCAGGCGGTGGAGAGCGTGCGCGAGCAGCGCGGCCTTCCCTGGATCGAGGGGCTCGCGGCGGACCTGCGCTACGCCATGCGCCACTACCGCCGCACCCCGCTCTCCACCCTCACCATCGTCGTGGTGCTGTCGCTGGGGATCGGCACGAACGTGGTGCTGTTCACCTTCCTCAACTCGATCGCGACGATGCCCGCGCCGGGGATCGCGCGCGACGCATCGCTGGTGCGCATCCGCGGCACCGTGCGCGCGGAGGGGATGGGGGAGCAGCCGCGCCTGCTGTCGTGGCCGGAGGTGCAGGAGTACGCCGGCCGCGCGGAGCTGTTCGGCGGCGTGGCGGCGTACGCCAGCGAGTCCGCCCTCGTGAATCTGGACGATGCGGCATCCGTCACCGTCCGGCTGATCTACGCGACGCCCAACTACTTCGGCATCCTGGGCGTGCACCCGGCGCTCGGCGCCGCTCCGCCCGCGGAGCGGGACGTCATGCGCATGACGTCGCCGCCCACGGCGATGATCAGCCACGCCATGTGGCGGCAGCGGTTCGGGGGCGAGCGCGGCGTGATCGGCCGCACGATCCGCGTCAACGGCTTTCCGGTGGAGATTGTGGGCGTGGCGCCGCCGCGCTTCACCGGCACCGATGGCGGCGGCGGGTTGACGATGTGGATGCCGCTCGCCGCGTATCCCCTGCTGCAGAAGCGCACCCCGGCGGCGTTCATGAGCCGCGACAGCCAGTTCCTGGGCGCCGCCGCCCGGCTGCGCGAGGGAGTCACGGCACAGGGTGCGACGCCGGTGGTTGCCGGCATCGCGGGGCGCGCGCTTCTCTCGCCGACGACTGGCGCCACGGTGGACGGAGTCGCGCGCAAGGAGACGCCCGGCGCCGACGTCGTGCCGATGCTCGCCACCAACAGCCGCATCAGCCAACGCGCGGACCTGCTCGTATCCGGGGTGGCCGCCGGCGGGTTCGCGCTGCTGGTGCTGCTCATCACCTGCACCAACGTCAGCGCGCTCATGGTGGGGATGGCCGTCGCGCGGCGCCGCGAGATCGGCGTACGGCTTTCGCTGGGGGCGCCCCGCAAGCGGCTGATCCGCCAGCTCCTCACGGAGAGCGTGCTGCTGGCGCTCGGCGCCGCGGCGGTCGGCCTCCTGGTGACGGCGGGCGGAATCCGCGTGCTCGGCGCGATGCTGGAGGGCGTGCAGCTCGTGGTGGACTGGCGCGTGACCATCGCCACGTGCACGGTCGCCCTCGTTACCGGCGTGCTGCTGGGCCTGTCGCCGGCGCTGCACGCCACGCGCGTCTCGGTGGGCGAGGTGCTGAAGAGCTCGTCGTGGTCCGTCGCCGCCACGCGCTCGCGGCTGCAGCGGGCGCTCGTCGTGGCGCAGATCACCCTCACCCAGCCGCTGCTGGTGGGGCTGGGCGCGGTGGTCGCGACGATGCTCACCGACATCGGCCGTGGCGCCGCGTCCAGCGTGGCCGGCCAGATCGCCGAGATCGAGCTCGACGCGTGGTCAGGCAGGGTGGCCGGGGCGGAGCGCGAGTCCCGCATCGCCGCGGCCGTGGAGCGCGTGGCCGCCATGCCTGGCGTGCTCGCCGCGATGCCGATGCAGGCGGGCACCATCACCGCTCCGCTCAGCGTGCACCCCGCCGACCGCGTTGCTGGGATCAACTACGACGACGCCATGGAGTCGCACCTGACCGCCGCTCCCCGGGGCTACTTCGGCGCGTTCGGCATTCCGGTGGTGCGCGGGCGCGACTTCGACGCCCCCGAGTACGCGCATCCGGCCGACGGCGTGGCGCGCGCGCCCTCGTACGACCGCGCGATCATCGGCCGGGACCTGGCGCGGCGGCTGTGGGGCGGCGCCGACCCGCTCGGCCGGCGCCTCGTCATCGGCCAGCCGAACCGCCCGGGCTCCGCCGCGATGGTCGTGGTGGGCGTGGTCGACGAGGCGGCCGCGGGCCCGAGCGAGGTCAACGGCCAGCTTCGCGTGTACGTGCCGTATTCGTCCATGAGCATGGGCGTGATCGCGCGCACGGCGGGCCCCGCGCTCCCCATGCTGAACGCCATGCGCGAAGCCGTCGCCGCCGAAGCGCCGCAGATGCCCATCAGCCGTGCGGAGACGCTGGAGCAGCGCGAGGCGGAGGCACGCCGCTCCGTGATGCGCGCCGGCGGGGCCGTGGCGGTGGGCGGGGTGCTCGCCCTCCTCCTCTCCGCCATCGGGCTCTACGCCGTCGTGTCGTTCGCGGTGGGCCAGCGCACGCGCGAGATCGGCATCCGCACGGCGTTGGGTGCGCAGCGCCGCCAGGTGGTGCGGATGTTCTTCCTCAAGGGACTCGGCCTGAGCGCGGTCGGCCTCCTCCTGGGGCTGCCGCTCAGCCTTCTCGCCACGCGCCTCATCGACGCGAAGCTGAACGTGCCGCTGTCCAGCTCGCCGCTGCTCGGCGTCGCGGTGGGTGCGCTTGTGTTCGTCGTCGCGTCCGTCGCCGTGTGGATCCCCGCGCACCGCGCCAGCACCATCGACCCGGTGCTCGCGCTGCGGATCGAGTGATCAAAAGCATCACACAGAGCGCACAGAGGGAACTGAAAAGCCACGAAGAAAGCCTTTCGCGGTTCTCTCTGTGCCTCTGTGTCTCTGTGTGAGCCACGCAGTTGCGGTTCTCGGCTTGTCCGCGGAAAGGAATTCAGCCATTGTTCGGCACCCATCCCGCACCCAGCCCGAGAATCGCTGATGCGCCTCATCCTGGCCGCCACGCTCGCGGCATCCGTGCTCCTCCCCCTCGCCGCCTGCGCGCAGGACTCGGCGGCGGTGGAGGTGCGCCCCGGAAGCCCGCTCCTCGACGCATCGCGCATCACCGCGCGCGCCGACACCTTTGTGCTGCAAGCGGACGGAGCCGACCCGATCCAGCTCGTGATCACCACTGCCGCGCTCGGCGACACGGCTCTGCTGCGCGTGGAGCGGATGTCTTTCGAAGGCAACGAGCTCGGCGTCGACTCGTTCGCGGTGCGCATCCGCGGGCTCGCGCCGCTGTTCGCCGTGAACCGAAGCGCCGAGGCGGTCGCCCGCCTGACCTTTCCGCCCGGCCGCGCGGAGGGGAGCTACACCCCCGCCGGCGGAGACAAACGCACCATCTCCGAAGCGCTGAGCGGGCCCGCGTTCTACGCCAACTCCATCGACCTCGTGCTCGCCTCGCTGCCGCTGGCGGCGGGCCGCTCGTTCGATCTGCAGACGTGGACCCCGGGCGGACGCGCCGGAGTGGTATCTGCCCGCGTGGCGCGCGCGGAGACGGCGCAAGCCGGCGACGGTGCGCGCTGCGAGGCGTGGCGTGTGGAGACGGTGGACGAGAACGGTACGGAATCGGTCTACTGGGTCGAGCGGAGTACCGGGGCGCTGCTCGCCTTTTCCTCGGGTGGCATGGAGATCCGCATCACCCGTCACGCCGCCTGCCGGCTCTGAGCCATCCCGGCGCGCAACACCGGAACGACAAAGGCGCCCCGTGTGAGCGGGGCGCCTTTCGCGTGTGAACCCCTCGTCAGGGTGCTCGCGCCGTATCGCGCCGAGCCGGTGCAGGGTAGCGGTGGGGATCGATCAGGTCGACGAAGCCGAAGGTGAAGCTGAGCAGGCCAAAGAATCCCGCCGTTCCGCCCAGGTACGGGTGATCGGCCTCCTTCAGCCGGTACCCGCCGTACAGGAGCGCGGCGCCGAAGGCGATCAACTGCAGATCGGTGCTGGTGCCGTAGAGCGGCCCCGCCTGCGCGACCCGCTCCGACGGCGTAAGCGTGTGGCGGGCTCCGAACGGAGGCTGCGCCGTGCCGCCGTATTCCGCGGGCGGTGCGGTGCGCCACTGCGCCTGTGCACCGGCCGGCGCAAGGAGCGCGATCCCGAGAACGAGAGAAGCCGCGTGTGTACGGAACCGGGCGAGTGAGAGCGGCACGTGGCCTCCATCAAGCGTGAGAAAAGGGACGCATCGGTGAGAACCCTTGCTTCGTGCGGCTGCGCGCGCAAGGCTTGTGCACCATCATCCGGAGCGCGACCTGTCCATCCTCCAGAGGAGCCGCCGATGTCCCAAGCGACCGACCCGAGCGCCGCCCTCAGCACCGAGCGGCTGTTGCCCGCCAGCCCGCGCATGGTGTTCGCCGCCTTCGAGCAGCCGGAACACCTCGCCCTCTGGTGGGGGCCGAGCGGCTTCACCAACACCTTTGAGCGCTTCGAGTTCGAGCCGGGCGGGCGGTGGGTCTTCGTGATGCACGGCCCCAACGGCGCCGACTATCCAAACGAGTGCGTCTTCCGCGAGATCGAGCGCGACACCCGCATCGTGATCGAGCACGTCGTCAAGCCGTTATTCACGCTGACGGTGACCCTGGCCCCCCGCGACGGCCGCACGCATCTCACCTGGGTCCAGGAGTTCGAGAGCGCCGAGATCGCCGAGCAGCTTCGCCCCATCTGCGACCCAGCCAACGAGCAGAACCTGGACCGCCTGCAAGCGCTGCTCGCGAGCGAGAGCCCCTGACATCCGTGTGCATCGAAGGAAAATGTCTCACGCAAAGGCGCGAACGCGCAAAGAAAGACGTCCCAGCCTTCGCGTCTTTGCGCCTTTGCGTGACGTCTTGATCCTTCGACGGTGCACGGAACACGGTATCACAAACCCTTTAGCCGACCCACGATGTCCTCGACCGCCTGCGCCGAGTGCGGCGCCGCCCTGCCCGACGGGTCCACCGCGTGCGCCACGTGCGGAGCCGGCATGCCTCCGCTCCCCGTGCAGCGGCCGCTTCCGCCCCGCCCCGCGCCGAAGCCGGAGCGCCCCTGGTGGCGAACCGCCGTCGACTGGGCGGTGCTCGTGGCCGTGTGCGCCGTCGTCGGGACCTTTTTCTACCGCCTGTCCACGAACACCGACCGCGCCGTCACGGAAAAGGAGGAGGTGGCGCGAGAGATCGAGCACCTGATCGACCTGCGCGTGTGGGGGCAGGACACCACGGGCCAGGCCCCGCCGCCGGCGAGCGTCGCCCGCCCCGTCCCCACCACCACCCGGGCGAAGCGGATCTGGGTGTTGAGCCGGATGACGGTGGACGGCACGCTCTGGACGCGGGAGGTGATGAAGCGGCACGGCCTGGCGAGCGAGAAGCTGATCGCGGCCTGGTCGACCGGGCAGTACCAGGCGAACGCGCGCGCCCACCCCGAAGTGGGGAAGCACCTGGAAGCCCGCCTCGCGGCCATCACCGAGATCGACAAGACCGCGGCGGCCTGGACGGAGGAGCACATCGCGGCGCTCGCGCGGGAGTCGGGGCTTCCCGCCAGCGAGATCCGCGACATCGTCCCGACCGAGGCTGTGCACCCGGCGCCGGGAGCGGTGCGGCTCGCGGAGGCGCTGCTGGATCTCCATCGTCACCTGGTCCGCATCGACCCGCGAGTGGAGTACGCCGGGGGCCGCGAGCTGCGCTTCCAGCGCGAGGAGGACCTGCGCCGGTTCCAGGAGCTGATCAGGGCCGCGAACGAAGCCGCCGTCGCCCTGGATCAGGCACGGCAGGCAAAAGCGGCCGCGCATGCCGCCGCCTTCAACCGGGTGATCAAGTAAGCCGGACGCCGCGGAAGCTCACTGCGGCGCCGCGGCCCGCACCGTCTCGGGATCCACACCGGAATCCGCGGTGCCAACGGCATCGTGGCGCTCGGCCGGCTCGCGCAGCAGCTGGTAGATGATGATCGCCCCGAACGTCGCGGTGCCGATGCCGCCGACGGAGAACCCGCCCAGCTTGAGCACCAGGTCGCCCGCGCCCACGGTCAGCGTCACCGCGGCCGTCACCAGGTTGCGGCTGTTGGAGAAGTCCACCCGGTTCTGCACCCAAATGCGCCCGCCGGTCGCCGCGATCAGCCCGAAGAGCACCACGGAAAGCCCGCCGAGCACCGGCCCCGGAATCGTCCCCACCAGCGCCCCGAACTTGGGCGACAGCCCCATCACCACCGCCGCCGCGGCCGCCACCAGGAAGATGAGCGTGGAGTAGATCCGCGTCACCGCCATCACCCCGATGTTCTCCGCGTACGTGGTCACGCCCGTGCCGCCGCCGGCCCCGGCCACCATGCACGCCAGCCCGTCGCCCAGGAAGGCGCGGCCCAGGTAGCGGTCCAGCGACTCCCCCGTCATTGCGCCCACCGCCTTGACGTGCCCCAGGTTCTCCGCCACCAGCACCAGCGCCGCCGGCGCGAAGAGCAGCGCCACGTCCCAGCGGAAGACGGGACGCGAGAAGTTGGGCAGCCCGATCCACGCCGCATCGCGCAGCGGCGCGAAGTCGACCGCGGGCCCCATTCCCATTCCGTTGGCCAGCACCAGGTACAGCAGGTAGCCGATGACCCCGCCCAGCAGGATGGGCACGCGGCGCAGCAGCCCGGGCGCGTAGACGGCCACCGCGCACGTCGCCATCACCGTCGCCAACCCAATCGCCGAAGCGAAGCCGCTGCCGCTGATGGCGCGCACCGCCACCGGCGCCAGGTTCAGCCCGATCACCGCCACCACCGACCCGGTGACGACGGGAGGCATCAGCCGCTCGATCCACCGGTACCCCGTCGCCATCACGATCAGCCCGATGGCGGCGTACAGCGCCCCCGCCGCGATGATCCCGCCCAGCGCCACGCCGATGTTGGGATTCGGCCCCTTCCCCGCGTACCCCGTCGCCGCCAGCGTGACCGCCACGAACGCGAAGCTGCTCCCCAGGTAGCTCGGCACCCGTCCGCCCACCACCACGAAGAACAGCAGCGTCCCGATCCCGGAAAAGAACACGGAGGTGTTGGGATCGAACCCCATGAGGATGGGCACCAGCACCGTAGCCCCGAACATGGCGAACACGTGCTGCAGCCCCACCACCAGCGTCTGCCCCCACGGCAGCCGCTCCTCGGGGCCGATTACTCCGCCAGCGACGGGCGTCCAGCGTGGGAAGAAGCTTGCGCGTGCGGGCGAGGGCATGGGCTGGTGACGTGGAGGAGTTGGGTGGGCGAGGCGGGCGTCCACCAAACAAGCACCCCGACCGCTGCCAGCGCAAGAAGGTCTCTCCGATGGGAGGAAATCGCCTGCCACCTGTAATCAATGCAGCAAGAAGGTCCATTCGCGCGCAATGCTTTGCGAAAGTTCTTGACCCCGCAGGTTTACTGCTGCAACATGGCGTAGAATGTCGTTTTCCGAGATGGGTGCTTCCAATCGTGCTGGAGGATTTATGAGCGATGCCCCACCAAACGCGACAGCAGGCACGGACGGCGATGTGGGAGCGGCCAGTCGCAAGGACGGGATGGCGGACAGCTCGGCTGAAACCCTCGAAAGCGTCCTCGCGTCCCTGCACGCGATGCAAACGGTGGTCGAGCGGGCATTGGAGACGCGGAGACGCGTCCATCTCGGCCTGACCGCGGAGCAGATCTACCCCAA
The DNA here is from genome assembly GCA_036398975.1 of Longimicrobium sp. Taxonomy (GTDB): domain Bacteria; phylum Gemmatimonadota; class Gemmatimonadetes; order Longimicrobiales; family Longimicrobiaceae; genus Longimicrobium. The sequence continues at coordinate 14,138 of DASWNZ010000112.1, read as the reverse complement.
GAGAGGATTCTTCGGCAGGATTCGAGGACGGTTCTGGATACCCCGGAGTCCGAGCGGCTTCACCCGTGACACGTTGCTCAAGCTCTCCCGCGGCGTGCCACGCTCACGTCGTTTGGTGACCATGTTCACGGCAAGGCTCAATACGGCCCTACTCGCTGTCGGAAGCGTCTTTGCGTTCTCGATGTTCCTGGGCGCTCTCTTCAGCGGCATCACAGGCTTTTCGCCGTTCCCCAATCTGAACGACGGCGAGCGCTCGATGCTGACTATCTCCAGCGGCTTGCTGAGTGTCACCATGGCGTCGCTGCTGGCCGAACACCGCCTGTTCGGCATTCTGCGCGACGAGTCGTCTTCCATCCTGCAGTTAAATGAGATGGACGAGAAATACGCGCAGATGGCGAGGGATGGTATTGCGTACTATTGGGCAATCGTGAAGAACATTCAGCATCATCCCCGCCTCGGCCGGGGGGTGTCTCCGGGCGAATACTACCGCCGGGTGGCAAGCGCAGAGTTGGGCGCCCACCGCGCGTCGCTGCGTAGGCTCGCACAAGGCACCTACAGCGCGCCGGAATCACAGGTGGACCAGATGCTGGATTCGGTGCTGGACTCCGTCAGCACTTACGCCGCGGTCTCACACCGCGACACAGCGTACTGGCGCAACCGGCACCCTGAAGCGCTCAAGTACCGGCGGCACCTGGACACGGCATCGCGCGCGAAAGCGGTGATGCGAATTTTCATCGTGAGCCTGAGCGACCTGCGCGACCAATGGGACGAACTGATGGAGATCCTGTACGATCAGGAAGGCATAGACGTGCGGTGGGGGCTTGCCATCGAGGAGAGGCTGGATCCGTCCATTGCTTCGCTTTGGAATTCAGAGGTGGAGCCCAACCTGCCGCAGCTGCGACCGGACACCTATGACTTCGCGCTCGTCAACGGCGGCGAGGTAGCCACGTTCTTTATCCGCGACATCGCTCGTGGCGAGCGGCACCTGCTGGCGGCGTTCAACGTTCCCGCACGAGAAACGGCCGTCAGGGCGTGCGCCGGCCTCTATACGCGCTTGGTGTCGGAGGTATGGATCGGCTCCCAATCATTCGGCACGGACTGGAAGCGCTTTCTGCCCGCCATCATGGACGACCGGCTACGCGACACCGGGCCTGGCAAGCCAGAGGAGTTCGTACTCATGATGGACCGGCAGTGGAAGGCCAGCCGGCTCAAGTGCCTCCGCGATCCGACCCGGCAAGAACTGCTGCGCCGCATGGGGATCGATCCGCAGATCGTAATCGACCGCTCCGGCAGACACACGCCCCCTTTCGAGGTAGTGCGCACAGAAGGACCCTCTCTGCGGGATGACATGGAGACCTTTCGCCAGATCCTCAAGGGCGATGTGTTCGCGACGATGCGGCTCGATGAGGTGGATGCGCTGTGCACGCCGGAGGAAGCGCGGCAGTACCGGCGAGCCGCACGGGAGCTGGGCATCAAACCGACGTGGACGGACTCGGAAGACTCCGCCGGAGGTGACACCGCGCGGAAGGACGACTAATCGCGCCTATCTCCGACCACACTAGCCAGGTGGTCGCGAATCGCCCGTATTTCCGCTGCTCTGGGGGCCGCGATGGCAGGAGGCTCGCGGCGGGTCATGGTGGTGCTGGTGGGAACCGGGCACGGCTTCGCGTGGCGCCATGCTCCCCACCCTCGCGACCCTGTTCCGGAATCTACCCCATGGTGCTGTTCACCGGCCTTCTGTTGCGAACGGGCAGGGGCTCCACGAGCGGCGCATCAGGGGTGCGGCTGCCCACCTGATCGGCGCCCAAGAGGCACCACCTACCGCCGCAGATACTCGTCCACGTTCCGCGCGAGCACGTCGAGCGGGACGTTTCCGCCGCGCACGACGGTGTCGTTGAAAGCTTTGAGGTCGTAGCGGGGGCCGAGAGCGGCCTGCGCACGCTCGCGCTGCCGGTTGATCTCGCTGTGGCCCGCCTTGTAGCCGCACGCCTGCGCCGGCCACGAGCAGAGCGATCCACCTCGCGGGCCACCTCCAGCGGGTTGGAGCCGTTCACCTTCACGAAGAACCGCACGCCCTGCTCGCGCGTCTAACCCCTTCAGCGTGCAGTCCGGGATCCGCAGATCATCGATCGTGGCGGAGGACAAGATACGCGAAAACGTGACTGGAGGCCGCTCCGCTGGGCCGGGCACCCTGCTCGTCCCGGCGGCCGTGCGCCTGGCGGGGCCGGTCGTATGCGCCGGGAACGAACGCATCGAGCACCGGCGCGTGCGGTACGGCTACCAGAAGCTCGGCGAATGGAGCCCGGAGGTGCGCTGCGTCGACCGGGCGAGCGGGGCTTCGCGCGGCGCCATGCTCCCCGCCCTCGTCACCCTCTTCTGAATCTACTTCGTCGTGCTGTTCATCGTGGTCCTGCTGAGTGCGGGGAGCGGCTCCAGGCGCGCCGCCGCTCGAAAGATGAGGCTGCCCACCTGAATGCAGTCCTACCGCCGCAGATACTCGTCCACGTTCCTCGCGAGGACGTCGAGCGGCACGTTGCCGCCCAAGACCACGGTATCGTTGAACGCCTTGAGGTCGTACCTCGCCCCGAGCGCGGCCTGCGCGCGCTCGCGCTGCCGGTTGATCTCGCTGTGGCCCACCTTGTAGCCACACGCCTGCCCCGGCCACGAGCAGTAGCGATCCACCTCGCTGGCCACCTCCAGCGGGTTGGAGCCGTTCACCTCCACGAAGAAGCGCGCGCCCTGCTCGCGCGTCCAGCCGTTTGCGTGCAGGTCGGTGTCCACCACCAGGCGACACGCGCGGAAGGCGATCGACTGCAGGTAGCCCAGCCGGCCGACGGGATCGCGGTCGTACGCGCCCAGCTCGTCCGCGAGCTGCTCGGCGTAGAGCGCCCAGCCCTCGGAGTACACGTTGAAGGCGGGCCTGCTATCCCGCAGCGCTCGCAGTCCAAGATGCTGAACTCCAGCCTCTCCATTTGTGCTTGCTCAGCCCGCGGCAGCGATTCGCGGCGGCGGGGCCAGGCCCACGAAGATCACGATGCCGTCGCCGCCGGGGTCGCCGCTCTTGGGGTCGAAGTCGGTGGCGAAGCCGGGCTTCCAGTTGTTCACCACCCACACGTTCCCCGCCTGGTCTATCTGGCAGCTGGTGGCGCGCATGAAGGGGGTGTAGCACACCTTGCCGTCGGTGTACAGCGGCTCGCCGTTGGGGAGCGTCACCGGCGCACCGCCCGAGCGGAGCGTGTAGCCGGTTGGAGGTGAGAGCGGGGTGCCGGTATCCACGCCGGCCGGGCTGGCGTCACGGTTGGCGCCTTTGAGCCTGGAGAGCGCGCCGGCGAACTCGCTGGTCACCCCCATCCGCCCGAAGTTGGCCACCCAGACGTTGTCGTCGCCATCCACCGCCAGCCCCCAGGGCCCGTCGATACCCCCGCCGTCGTAGGCGCCGAGGACGGACCCGTCGAAGTCAACCTGGTACACCTTGCTGTCGCCGCTGGACGCCACCCAGACGTGGTTCCCGGAGTCGGTCGCGATCACCTTGGTGGCGCTCCCCACGGGCTGCGGGGCCAGCGTGGCCTCCAGCGTGTCGGGGTCACGCAGGCGAAAGCGGGTCACGGTTCCCTGCTCCGCGACCGGCCATCCCAGCCCGCCGCCGTTGGTGACCCACACGTTGTCGTCGCCGTCGATCGCGATGCCGAACGGGTAGCTGCCGCTGTCGGCGAAGAGCGCGCGCTCGGAGTCGCCGCCCACGTACACGACCACGCGGCCGTTCCCATAGCTCGCCATCCAGATGTTGCCGTGCCGGTCGGCTACGATGGCCTGCACGCGGTGCGTGTACGTCTGCCAGCCGTGCTCGGGCGAGACCGGCGTGCCGTCCGGCAGGAACTCCGACACGCTGCCGTGGAGCGGGTTCTCCGTCTTGACTCCCCAGCCGAAGTTGCCCACCCACACGTGGTCGCCCGGGGCGATGGTGATCCCCCACCCCGGGCCCTTGAGCCCGCCGCCGTACACGGGCGACGCCGGCTTCCCCTCCGCGCCCCGTGCGGGCTTTCCGTCCGGCCGCAGGACGACGATGAAGTGCCCCGACTTCGGCGTGCCCTGGACGACGTTGTTGGCGATCCAGGCGTACCCGTTCCGGTCGAACGCGATGTTGGCCGGGCCCCCGAACGGCGTCTGCCCATCCCCCGTGTCGTTGAACTTGACGGCCAACGTCCAGGCGTCGGGCGCGCTCTCCAGCGCCGGGCCGAAGTACTGCATGGCCCTCCGCGACAGCGCGAACAGCTCGTCCACGTTGTGGGCAGGATGGTGGGCGATGTTCTGCACCGCCTCGAACGTGTTCGCGGGGGCTCCGCGGCCGGGGACCGTGGTGAGCTCGAACAGCTCGCGCTCGAACTCGCCTCCGTGGCGCAGGCACTGGAAGAGGATGTTGGCCAGCGAGCCGATGGTCTGCAGCCCGATCGTCTGGTTGGCGTTGGGCGGGGTGAGGAGCACGGGCGACTGCATCCCGATGCCCGGCGCGACCAGGTTGCCGTTCATCCCCGCCCCGATGCGCAGTCCGAACGCGTTGCCGGCGATGCGCGTTCCATCGCTGAACTGCGCCATGCTGTACGCCGCCGCCACCGTCGACATCTCGTTCAGGGTGACGGGCCCCTCGACCCGCGGGCCCACCACGGCCACCAGCAGCACCGTGGGCCGGTACCGGGCCGTGGCGTAGTAGATGGTGTCGGCCTCCGCGGCGACGGGAATGGCGAAGGCGCCGTCCTCGTCCGTCACCGCCTGCCCGATGGTGACAGGGGCGTCCGCCGTGGCCCGGTAGAGCGTCACCGGAACACCCGCCAGCGGCGTGAAGCCGGCGGCGCCGGACTGCACGGTTCCCGCGAGGACCTTGTTTTCCATGCGCACGACCGGAGGAGGAGGGAGCGAGGAGGACGGGGCTGCCTACCGCCGCAGATACTCGTCCACGTTCCTCGCGAGCACGTCGAGCGGCACGTTGCCGCCCAGCACGACGGTGTCGTTGAACGCCTTGAGGTCGTACCGAGGGCCGAGCGCGGACTGCGCGCGCTCGCGCTGCCGGTTGATCTCGCTGTGGCCCACCTTGTAGCCGCACGCCTGCCCCGGCCACGAGCAGTAGCGATCCACCTCGCTGGCCACCTCCAGCGGGTTTGAGCCGTTCACCTCCACGAAGAACCGCACGCCCTGCTCGCGCGTCCACCCCTTGGCGTGCAGGCCGGTATCCACGACCAGGCGGCAGGCGCGGAAGGCGATCGACTGCAGGTATCCCAGCCGGCCGACGGGGTCGCGGTCGTACGCGCCCAGCTCGTCGGCGAGCTGCTCGGCGTAGAGCGCCCAGCCCTCGGAGTACGCGTTGAACGACAGCATCTGGCGCACGAGGGGCATGTCGTGCGTGTACTCGCCCTGCCAGATGTGGCCGGGGATCGCCTCGTGGAAGGCCAGATCCGCGAGGCTGTACTTGCTGTGCAGGTCCGTGGTGCGGAGGTTGATCCAGAAGCGGCCAGGGATCTTGCCGTCCACCGACCCGGCGCCGCCGTACGCGGCCGGCGCGCCCGGCTCCTCCTCCGGCGGCAGGCGCTTCACCTCCATGTTGGGATCGACGACGGTGTTGAACGCCCGCGGCATCTGCGCGCGGATCCACGCCAGCCGCTCGTCGATGAAGCGCCTGATCTCGGCGCGCCCCGGGTCCCCCTCGGCGAACTTGTAGCGCGGATCTTTCGCCAGCGCGTTCATCCTCTCGCCCACGGTGCCCTGCGTGTAGCCGGCCTCCTTCAGGATCGTGTCCATGCGCGTGTGCAGACGCGCCAGCTCGCTGCGGCCCAGCTCGTGTACCTCGTCCGGCGACATCGTGGTGGTGGTCGACGCCTTGAGGGCCCAGCGGTAGAACTCCGCGCCGTGCGGCCGCGTACCGATGCCCGGATCGTTCGTGGCGACGGCGCGCTGCGCCTCCAGCTCGCGGATCTGGCGGTCCAGCGCCGGCGCGATCTCCTGCGCGGCGATGCGGCGCGCGCGTCCCGCCCAGTCGCCGGGGATGTTGCGCGTCCGCCGCTCCAGCGACTCCACGAGCATCCCGCCATCGCGCGCCCCCTGCGCGGAGAGGCGCATCTGCGGCAGCGCCTTGTCCAGCAGGAAGGCGGGCGGGATGAGGCCGGCCGCGCGCGCCTCCCGCACGCGCTCCAGCTCGCCGTCCAGCTGCCGCGCATACGACTGCAGCCGCGCGACGTACGCCTCGGCATCGGCGGCGGTCTCGACGGTGTGGTCGCTGTCCAGGAAGCGGGGGACGTCCAGGTACGCGCCGACGTTCTGGATGACGACGTACGGCGTGTTGCGCCAGCCGCCCACCGTGATGTCGCCGTAGGGGAGCGCGAAGCCCTCGAGCGCCGTCGTGTAGGCGCTGCGGACGACTTCCACGCTGGTCCGCACCGGGTGCGAGAGGCGGCTGGCATCGACAGCCGCGAGCTGGCCCAGGTCCGCGCGAAGCTGCTGCGCGATTCGCCGCTGTCCTGCCGGCGAGCGGTCGGCCAGCCGGGACCGGAGCCCGGCCCGCGCGCCGACGTCGAGCCCCAGCGAGGTCGCCGACTCCGGGAAGAGGTTCAGCAGGTCGTTCCCAATGCGGTCCAGGAGCGCGATGGCATTCCGGTCGGCGTCGGTCGCCGGGGCTGCCGCGGCAGCCGGCGACGTGCGGGCGACGCCGCACGCGGACACGAGCGGCAGCGCGGCGACGGATGCCAGTGCGGCCAGCATCTCCCTGCGCGTGAGGAGTCCGGGGGCGGTCGGGTCGTGCGGCATCGTCAGGGGCTCGGTTTCAGAGGGTGAGGCGTGACAGGACGCGGACCCGGTGCTCCCGCATCGTCTCCACCTGACAAAGTGCATCGGCGCGGCGGCATCTACAACCACCCCGGCCGCCCAGTCCCGCCAGGTGCCGCACACGGGACGCTTGCGCAACCCACGACCCGTGGCTATCCTACAACCATATGGTTGCAGATCAAGCGCTCAGCGATGCGGCAATCGACCGCGTCTTCCACGCCCTCGCCGATGCGACGCGGCGCAACATCGTCGCGCGCGTGCTGGCGGGGGAGCGGGCGTCGGTCTCGGCGCTCGCGGCCCGGTACGAGATGTCGTTCGCGGCGGTGCAGAAGCACGTCGCCGTCCTGGAAGGTGCGGGGCTGGTGAGCAAGCAGGCGCAGGGCCGCGAGCGCATCGTCCGCGGCAACCCGGAGCGGATCGCGCAAGCGCGTGAGCTGCTCGCGCAACTGGAGGAGTTGTGGAAGGCCCGCTTCAGCCAGATCGACGCCCTGTTCCCCGAAACCCGTTCCCAGGAGTAAGCAAATGCCCGTCACCTCCGTCTCCTCCGATGCGAACGCCCTCACCCTCACCGTCGTCGGCGACTATCCCGTCCCGGTGGAGCGCCTCTGGGCCGCCTACGCGGACCCGCGGCAGCTGGAAAGGTTCTGGGGCCCGGAGACGTGGCCCGCCACCTTCACCCGCCACGACATGGAGGTCGGCGGCCGCTCCGAGTACTTCATGACGGGTCCGGACGGGAGCACTCCGCGCGGCTGGTGGCGCTTCGTCGCGGTGGAGCCGGCGCGTCGCATCGAGGTCGAGGACGGCTTCGCGCACGACGACGGCACCCCGAACGACGCCATGCCGAGCATGCGCATGGTCTTCACCTTCGAGCCGACCGCCACCGGCTCCCGCTTCACCAGCGTCACCACCTTCCCCAGCGCCGAAGCGATGCAGCAGCTGGTGGAGATGGGGATGGAGGAGGGTCTGCGCTCCGCGCTCGGACAGCTCGACGGCGTGCTGGCGGAACCCGCTCGCGTCGTGGCGGCAGGCAACGGCTGATCGGCGCGGCTACGGGAAAGGGCCGAGCCCGGTGATGGGGCTCGGCCCTTTTCGCTTAACCCTTCCACCGCGCCCCTGTGACGGCGGCTGGTGCGTCAGAACGAAAGAGGCGGGGGAATGCTGCGTGTCAGCCATCCGCACTTCCTTTTCCTCTGTTTCGTTCGCATCACAGATCCATTATTGGCTGGCCTGCCACAGGATTACTAGAATAGCTGCAATACTGAGTGCGATTGTGCCACAAACGGTGAGTCCCAGGTACGCGAGATTGAATGACTGCTGAGCCAGTGCTCGACTAAGGCGCGGCCATACCGCATCTTCCTTATACGCTGCGCCTTCGAAGAGGTCTTGAATAGTTACGACCTGAATGTGAGGAACTGGTGTTGGCAGATGTTGCCCACGCGTTGGGGCGACAACAACCGGCTGGGCTTTTGCTTCCCGTGCGGCAGCGGTAAGCCAGTATCCTCCGATGATGTTGTACTCGTCCCATTCCCCTTGCTTCTTCGACTCCCGCTTTTTGTAAGTGTAAACTTTGATGAGGATGCCATAAAGTACAAAGGAGGCAACGGCTAGTGTGGCCAACCAGATAAGCGCGCGAATCAGTTCGTCCTGGTAGGCAGCGGTCGCGTATTGAGTGAAGAGGATCCCCAAGGCAATCGCGCCTAAAAGACCACCGAGCCTTTGAACACCTCGTGGTAGATCTTGTTCAGATGGTTCCCATTTCGCACGGCCACGCCACGTTAGGCTTAGCGTTGCAGTTGCGGAGATCAGAAAGCCGGCACCCTTTACGAGATCTGCGAACACTCCATAGTCACTTGGTTGGGCAATCATATGGCTAGCGTCGCTAGTGTGTCAAAAGGAATGCTATAATGCGAAACGAAATCGAACTGTAGTGGAGTATAGCGCCCAACCGCACCGAAGATGTATCGCCCCGGTTGAATCCATTGCTTCACTGGAGAGGTTGGTGAAGAGAACACCGTGTTCAAATTAATGAAATACGCAGGTGAGTAGTGGACTCGCAGTCCAGGAGTTGTAGTGGCTACTTCGAACTGTAGGCCCGGTTTCTGCGAGATGTTTGATTCGCGAGCGCTGAACCGGATCGCCAAGAACTCTCGCAACCTCGAACTCAGCGTTTCTAACGCCACATCCGGCGAAATGGGTGTAAATTCAGATGAAGGAAAACCGGGACGACGATTGTATTGCAAAATGCGGTCGAACGCTTTTGCACCCCAGCCGTATAGAAGCAGAGGTTCGAGCCATACCGGCGAGCTGAGCACGTCGACAGGTACCGGCATGCCTCCTGCCATAATCCCAGGGAACGGCAAATCCAATTCGTGAAACAGAGCGTATTGAAGGGCGAAACGATCCAATGCGGATTCGACGTCTGCCGTAAAAATCTCCGACGCTTCAAGAGAGACAAAGGTGCCGGTTGGAGGGTCAAACGTTGCTGCGTCCCATGCCTTCTGCGAAGAACGGACTTGCTCTAGCAGATCCTCAACCATTACCGATGCTGCTTGTTCATCGTCTTCTGAGTAGTTTGCGGGCATGGGCGGTCAGATGAGTGATTTAGCTGGTGGTGTCTCCTTCACAGGTAGTTTCATTCTCGGCTGAACGCAAGGTATTCGTGTCTCCTCGAAGATCTTGACCGAATCGGCTCCGAATGCAGAGACACTTTTCGCGAGTGCCGAGTGCGTCGTACCACAAAACAGTCGCCTTTCCTGTGCCGAGCTTTCTGGCCCCCACCCAATAACCGCTCGGCGCGCCAGTTTGTCTCCCAATCAAAGTCGCTCCTGGTAAGTAGATAATGCGGCGCGGAGGAGATAGCATCAAGGCCTCCGCGTCCTTTCTGATGGAACTGAGGTGTCTGGTGGGCGGCGAAGGGGGAGTCGCTCAGTGCGGCGTCGCCAGACGGCTGCCGCCGACGTACGCCGCGAGGTGCTCGCCGGTCAGCGTTGAGCGCGCCGCCACCAGCTCGGCGGGGGTGCCTTCGAAGACGATGCGGCCGCTGTCGTGGCCGGCGCCGGGGCCCAGGTCGATGATCCAGTCGGCGCGGGCGATCATCGGGTTGGGCAAGCGGTGACCACCGTCACCCGCGACCATTACCGGATCCAAAACTCCCACCAGCGCTTGTTGCGCAGGCGCTCGGCCATGTTGAGTTCGTCCTGCTCTATCTCGGCATGCCATTCTTCCAGCTGCGCGAGCCAGCTCTGCCAATCCGCTGCAATCGTCTCGACCGTGCCGTTCTCCACGTCGGCGGTGAGCACGGACGACGGGGTCGTACCGAGGTCCAGGATGTACTCCTCCTCGCCCCCGTCACTGCCGAGCGCCACATAACGTTCGGACCAGGGGCGGTCGTACAGTCCGCTCTTGCTCCACTCGCGGCTTCTCCAGATCACCCAGTCGGCATCGGGGCGCGACCACAGCTCTGCGGCCGAAGAGTCGGAGGGAAATGGATAATCCCGCATCGTCGCGCGGTACTCCGGCGGCAGCTTCACGCCGAGCGCGGCTTCGATGCGGTCCAGATCCTCGTCGCTCATGCTCACGTTCGCTTCAGAGCTCATCGTTACCCGGGTGTGGGGGTCACGAGCAAACGGCCGTGCGCTGCAGCCGGAGGGTGCACGAGAGTATGCCGGGGCTTTCGCCGCCCAAGCAACACCGGTCGGCTCGACCGCTCAGCGAGGCAGGACCGCCTCCGCAGGGCCGTCCACGTACGCCGCGAGGTGCTCGCCGGTCAGGGTGGACCGCGCGGCGACGAGCTCGGCCGGCGTGCCTTCGAAGACGATGCGGCCGCCGTCGTGGCCGGCGCCGGGGCCGAGGTCGATGATCCAGTCGGCGTGGGCCATGACGGCCTGGTGGTGCTCGATGACGATGACGGACTTGCCGGCGTCCACCAGGCGGTCGAGGAGGGCGAGGAGGTGCTCGACGTCGGCGAGGTGGAGGCCGGTGGTGGGCTCGTCGAGGACGTAGATGCCGCCCTTGTCGCCCATGTGGGTGGCGAGCTTGAGCCGCTGCCGCTCGCCGCCGGAGAGGGTGGTGAGCGGCTGGCCAAGCGAGAGGTAGCCGAGCCCCACGTCCTCCATGCGGGAGAGGATCGCGTGGGCGGCGGGGGTCTTCGCCGGGCCGGCGCCAAAGAACTCGCGCGCCTCGGCCACGGACATGGCGAGCACCTGGCTGATGTCCTTGCCGCCGAGCTTGTACTCGAGCACCGCGGCCTGGAAGCGCTTCCCCTCGCACTCCTCGCAGAGGGTGGCGACGCCGGCCATCATCGCCAGGTCGGTGAAGATGACGCCGGCGCCGTTGCAGTTGGGGCAGGCGCCCTCTGAGTTGGGGCTGAAGAGCGCCGGCTTCACCCCGTTCTCCTTTGCGAACGCCTTGCGGATCGGCTCCAGCAGGTCCGTGTACGTGGCCGGGTTGCTGCGCCGCGAGCCGCGGATGGGCGTCTGGTCGACCGACACCACGCCGGCCGATGCGGGAATGGAGCCGTGGATCAGCGAGCTCTTCCCCGAGCCCGCCACGCCCGTGACCACGCAGAGCACCCCGAGCGGGACGTCGACGTCCACGCCCTTGAGGTTGTGGCGGGTGGCGCCGCGGATCTGCAGCCTGCCCGTGGGCGTGCGCACCTTCTCCTTGAGCGACGCCCGGTCATCCAGGTGGCGGCCGGTGAGGGTGCCGCTCGCCCGCAGCCCCTCCACGCTCCCCTCGAACACCACCTCGCCGCCGGCCGAACCCGCGCGGGGGCCGAGATCCACCACGTGGTCGGCGATGGCGATCGTCTCGGGCTCGTGCTCCACCACGAGCACCGTGTTCCCCTTGTCGCGCAGCCGCAGCAGCAGGTCGTTCATCCGCCGCACGTCGTGGGGGTGCAGGCCGGTGGTGGGCTCGTCGAAGACGTAGGTGACGTCGGTGAGCGAGGATCCCAGGTGGCGGATCATCTTGACGCGCTGCCCCTCGCCGCCGGAGAGCGTGCCGGACGGGCGGTCGAGCGAGAGGTAGCCGAGCCCGATCTCCACGAACGAGTCGAGCGTCTGCTGGAGCGTCGCGAGCAGCGGCGCCACCGACGGCTCGTCCAGCCCGCGCACCCATTCGGCCAGGTCGCTGATCTGCATCGCGCAGGCGTCGGCGATGCTGATCCCCTTGATCTTGGACGAGCGCGCGGCTTCGGATAGCCGGGTGCCGCCGCAGTCGGGGCAGGTGGTGAAGGTGACGGCACGCTCCACGAAGGCGCGGATGTGCGGCTGCAGCGCGTCGACGTCCTTGGAGAGCATCGACTTCTGGATCTTGGGGATCAGCCCCTCGTAGGTGAGGTTGATGCCGTCGACTTTGATCTTGGTCGGTTCCTTGTGGAGGAGCGCGTGCAGCTCCTTCTTGTTGAAGTCGCGGATCGGCTTGTCCGGATCGAAGAACCCGCAGCCGGTGAAGATGCGCCCGTACCACCCCTCCATGCTGAAGCCGGGGATGGTGAGGGCGCCCCCGCTGAGCGACTTGCTGTCGTCGTACAGCGCGGTCAGGTCGATGTCGTTGACGGCGCCGCGCCCCTCGCAGCGCGGGCACATCCCGCCGGTGATGCTGAAGCTGCGGCGCTCCTTCACGGTCTCGCCGCCGCGCTCGAGGGTCACGGCGCCCGCGCCGCTGATCGAGGCGACGTTGAAGGAGAACGCCTGCGGGGAGCCGATGTGCGGCTGTCCCAGGCGGCTGAAGAGGATGCGCAGCATCGCGTTGGCGTCGGTGGCGGTGCCCACCGTGGAGCGGGCGTTGGCGCCCATCCGCTCCTGGTCGATGATGATGGCCGTCGTCAGCCCGTCGAGCACGTCGGCGTCGGGTCGCGCCAGTGTGGGCATGAAGCCCTGCACGAAGGCGCTGTACGTCTCGTTGATCATCCGCTGCGACTCCGCGGCGATCGTCCCGAACACCAGCGAGCTCTTTCCCGAGCCCGAGACGCCGGTGAACACCGTCAGCCGGCGCTTCGGCAGCTGGACGCTGACATCCTTCAAGTTGTTCACGCGCGCGCCGTGCACGCGGATCAGGTCGTGGCGGTCGGCGGCGTGCGGCTGCATGGCCTCGCTCATCGTATATCGTAATCGAAAGGAAGTCTCACGCAGAGGCGCAGAGACGCAGAAGAGAAGAACGGCGAGAGAAAAGCCTCACACAGAGATCACAGAGGGAACTACAAGCCACAGCGGAAATCTTATGCTGTTCTCTCTGTGCCTCTGTGTCTCTGTGTGAGCCATGCGGTTGCTGTTCTCTCCTGCGTCTCTGCGCCTCTGCGTGAGACAAGTTGTTTCTCAGCCCTGCTCGATGCGCACCAGGTTGCCCGCGGGATCGCGCACGGCGGCGTCGCGGGCGCCCCAGAAGCGGTCGGCGGGCTCCTCCAGCACCTCCACGCCAGGCGCGGCGGCGACCCTGGCAAAGGTGGCGTTCAGGTCGTCAGTGCGCAGGAAGACCGCGCCCAGCTCACCCTTGGCGAGCAGCGCCGCGACGGCGTCACCGTCCTGCTTGGAGCGGCCGGCGTGCGGCTGCGAGAGAACGATCTTGATCTCGGGCTGGCTCTCGGTTCCCAGCGTGATCCAGCGGAATCCGCCGTGGGCCACCTCGTCGCGCACCGTCAGGCCCAGGGTGTCGCGGTAGAAGACGAGCGCGGCGTCGGGGTCGTCGACCAGGACGTGGACGGCGCTGAGTGATACGGGCATGGCACCTCGCTTGGTGGGGATGCTTTGCTGAAACGGTGATGGCGTAGAAGGTAAGCGGGTGCGGCGGGGATCGCTTCTCGAAAACTGCTCACTTCGCCGCGTCCTCGCGCCTGCGCGGGCGGGTGACCACCATCGTCTGGCAGGTGGGGACGGCGCGCAGCTCGTCGTGGCTGCGGGCGCGGTAGCTGGACGGCGTCTCGCCCACCAGCTCGGTGAAGCGGGCGGAGAAGGAGCCGAGGCTCGTGCAGCCGACCTCGAAGCAGACGGCCGTCACGCTCAGGTCGCCGCGGCGCAGCAGCGACTTCGCCCGCTCGATGCGCCGCGTCATCAGGTAGCCGTACGGCGTCTCGGAGTACGCCTCACGGAAGCGGCGGCTGAAGTGCGCCGTCGACATCAGCGCCGTGCGCGCGAGCGCGGGCACGTCGAGCGGCTTCGCGTACTCGCGGTCCATCCGGTCGCGGGCCTTGCGCAGCCGCCGCAGCTCGTTCAGGTCGACGTTCATCTCACCTTCCGCCTTCGGCCGGGGTTCGGGGCGGAAAGTGTACGGATGGCGCGGGAGGGAGTCAAGCGAGGGTGCCGGCGCCGTCAGCCCGCCGGGGCAGAGGC
>DASWNZ010000111.1:0-19891 GCA_036398975.1 Longimicrobium sp. | reverse complement strand
CAGCCCCGCTTATTCACCGGCCGATGGCGGGGATTGTAGTTCATTCATGTTCTCGCCAGCGGCCGCCGCGATCTCCTCGCGCACCCACGCATCCTCCTCCACCTCCGCCCTCCCCCGCAGCGCCTGCCACGCGGCCTCCGTGCCGATGCGGCCCAGCGCCCACGCCGCGTGCCCGCGCACCAGCGGCTCCTCGTCGTTCAGCGCGACAGCGAGCGCGGGGACGGCCTCGGGCGAGCCCCAGTTTCCCAGCGCGACCGCCACGTTCCGCAGCAGCCCGCGCCGCTTCGTCCGCTTCACGGCGGAGCCCTTGAAGCGGCGCGAGAACTCCTCCTGGCTCATCCCCATCCACTCGATCAGCGACGGCCCGTCCATCCCCTCGCGCGGGATGAAGGCGGGGTCGTGCGCGGGCTCGGCGAAGCTGTTCCAGGGGCACACCTCCTGGCAGATGTCGCAGCCGTAGATGCGGTTGCCGATGAGGGGGCGGACCTCGCGCGGGATGGGGCCGCGCAGCTCGATGGTGAGGTACGAGATGCAGCGCCGGGCGTCCATCCGCGGGGCGCCCGTCTCGTCGCGCCCCAGCAGCGCACCCGTAGGGCACGCGCTCAGGCAGCGCGAGCACGATCCGCAGTGGTCGCGCGTGAACGGCTGGTCGTACGCCAACTCCACGTCCAGCAGCAGCACGCCGAGGAAGAAGTACGATCCTCGCCGCGGCTGGATGAGCATGGTGTTGCGCCCGAACCACCCGAGTCCCGCGCGCGACGCGAGCTCGCGCTCCAGCACCGGTCCGGCATCGACGTACGCGCGCCCGCCCAGCGGCGTGAGCTCGTCGTTCGCCCACTCCTGCAGGGCAATCAGGCGGTCCTTGAGGAGGTCGTGGTAGTCGTCGTTGCGTGCGTAGCGCGCCACGATCCCGCGCGAAGGGTCGGCCTCCCCATCATCCGCCCCGTGGTACCCGATCGCCACGACGACCGCCGAGCGCGCCCCAGGCACGAGCACGGCGGGATCGGCGCGCTTGGCGACGGCGTCTTCGCGGGCGAGATAGGCCATCTCGCCGTGCATCCCCTCCCCTAGCCACTGGGCGTACGCCTCCGCGTGCCCGGACGGGTGCACGGGCGCGACGCCCACCGCATCGAACCCCAGCTCCAGTGCGCGGGCGCGGATGCGATCGGTCAGCTCGGCGGGGGAAATCGGCGTCTGGAGCATGCGCGTGCTACACCGGTGCCGGGCGCGCGTGCCGGTGCGGGGTATCTAACAGCATGGCCTCACGCGGAGACGCGGAGACGCAGAGAAGAGAACAGCTAGAGAAACCGAGATGCGCGAAGTGAATGCGATTACGCACGAGATCGTAGATGCGGCGTATGGGATTCATACACGACTCGGACCGGGGCTGTTGGAGTCCGTGTACGAGGCCGTACTTGCACGGATGCTGGAGCAACGCGGGCTGGGTGTCCAGCGTCAGGCACCGATCGCGTTCGAATTCGAAGGGGTTCAGATCGAGGAAGGCTTTCGTGTGGATCTACTCGTCTCTAGCTGTGTGGTCGTGGAACTAAAATCCGTCGAGAGGCTAGCACCTGTTCATAGGAAGCAACTGCTCACCTACCTGCGGTTGATGAACCTTCATGTGGGCCTGCTCATCAACTTTGGTGCTCCCACGCTCAAAGAAGGACTCCAGCGAGTGGTGAACTCTTACACAGGTCCCCGCCCCGGCTCGTAGTCTCTCTCTGCGTCTCCGCGTCTCCGCGTGAGCCAGCAGTTCGCCCTCCTTGACGCCGCTCCAGTGCCGGCCGCACCTTCCGCGCTCCTCGACTACCTGGAGCACCGGACGATGCCAGACCAACACGCCCCGCACCCCGAGCTCGCCACGCAATGGCGCCGCGAGTTCCCGATCCTGCAGACCCACACCTACATGAACTCGTGCTCCCTCGGCGCGCTCTCCCGGCGCTCGATGGGGTACCTCGGCGAATACCAGGCGCTCTGGAACAGCATGGGCGCCTCCGCGTGGTACGAGCTGTGGCTGGGAAAGATCGCCGAGCTCCGCGGCCACGTCGCGCGCATGTGGAACGCGCGGGAGAACGAGATCGCGCTCACCCCCAGCGTCTCGGCCGCGCTCTCGTCGGTGGCGTCGACGATCGACTACTCGAAGCGCAACCGCGTGGTGGTCTCGGACCTGGACTTCCCCACCCTCGTCTACCAGTGGCTCGCGCGCCCCGAAGTCGAAGTGGTCCGCGTGCCGAGCGACGACGGCATCGGCGTGCCGCCCGAGCGCTGGGCGGAGTACATCGACGAGCGCACCGCCATCGTCGCCACCAGCCATGTCTTCTACGGCACCGGCTACGTGCAGGAGCTGGAGCCGATCGCGCGGGCGGCGCGCGGAGCCGGCGCGCTCTTCCTGGTGGATGGCTACCAGGCCGTGGGCCAGATCCCCGTGGACCCGCGGGCCAGCGGGGCGGACGTGTACGTTGCCGGACCCCTCAAGTGGCTCCTGGGCGGCCCCGGGCTGGCGTACCTCTGGGTCCGCGAGGAGCGCATCGCGGAGATGCGCCCCACCGTCACCTCCTGGTTCGGCGCGCGCGACCAGTTCTCCTTTCGCGTGGATGAATACGAGCCGCGCGAGGACGCCGGGCGCTTCTCCCTCGGCACCCCCGCCGTCCCGACCGTCTACACGGCGCTGGGCGGGATGGAGATCTTCAAGGAAGCGGGGGAGCGCGCCGTCTACGAGCGCATCGCCGGGCTCACGGCGCACCTCGTGCGGCTGCTCCAGGATGCGGGCTTTGCACTGCGCATCGCCGACGAGGCGCACCGCTCCGGAATCGTGCTGCTGAAGCACGACGACGCGGCCGGCGCCGTCGCCCGGCTGGCGAAGAAGGGGATCGTCGTGGACTACCGCGCCGGCTACGTGCGCGTCTCGCCGCACTTCTACAACACCGAAGCGGAGAACGAGCTCACCGTCCACGCACTCCTGGAGGGGTGACGTTCCCGGACGGGAACGGGGCATGTTCCGAAATGGGAACACATTCCCGATTGACGACGTGCCCCAACGAGTGTAAGTTATTGCACCAACACAGTTTGCACTGCCTACCGGGGATGGCATATCGGTTGCCCTAGTGGCTGCCGGAACACGGAGCCGGCCGCGAATCGCGGAGCCCGCCCGATCCTGCGCCACCCCAAACCCCTCCTGGAGACCACATGAAGAAGTTCGCGATCGTTCTCGGTGCCGCTGCCCTGCTTGCCCTTCCGTCGCTCGCCTCCGCGCAGAGCACCGCCACCGGCTCCATCGCCGCCACGGCCACCGTCGCCACGGTGCTCGACTTCGGCACCTCGTCCGGGATGAACTTCGGCATCGTGACGCCGGGCACCACGTCCAGCGCCGTCAGCGGCTACATCCCGTTCACCCGCAACGTCGGGGTGAGCTTCACCCTGCCGGACGGGGCGACCACCGGGCGCCTGACCCGCGCGGGCGGCACCGAGACCCTGCAGCCCGCCTTCAGCGCCTGCGGCGTCGGGACCACCAACAGCGCCATCACCAGCGCCTTCTCGGCGTGCGGCGGCGCGGGCCTCACCTCGGCGAGCGTGGTCGGCACCCTGACGGCGCCCACCGCCGGCCCCACCAGCGAGTTCGTGATCTTCACCGGCACCGTGGCGGTTCCGACCGCGGCCGTTCCGGGGACGTACACCGGCACCATCAAGATCACGGCGACGGCCAACTGAGCCGCTCCGGATCGGCGCGAGACGAGAGGGGGATGCGGGCGTCCGTGCGGACGGCGCTCCTCCTCGCGCTCGCGGGGTGTTTCTTAGGGGGCGGGGCATTCGCCCAGGCCCCCGCGAGTGTCGGGGTGGATGCGGTTCCGGTGCAGGGGCTGTCGTTCGGCCCGCTGATCCCGGGAGTCTCGGAGGTGATCCCGGTGACGGATGCCGGGCGCCGGGCTGAGATCGTGCTGAATGGGCACGGCATGCTGGACGTGACGCTGGTGCTCCCCACGGCGATGGTCTCGCCCGTGGGCGCGCGGCTTCCCCTCCTCTTCACCGCGCGCGACGGGGCGCTGATGAGGAACGTCTCGGCCTCGCTCCTCCCCTTCGACCCGCTGAGCACGGTGCGGGTGAGGCTGGACGCGTCGCAGGGCCCCGCCCGCCTCCTGCTGGGAGGCACCGCGCGCCCCTCGCGGGAGCAGCCGGCGGGAAGCTACACCGCCACCATCCTGGTGGTGATCACCAATCCTGGAACGTGACGTGCGCTCCGGGAGCAGAACCGCGGGAGATGCGATGACGATGCCCAAGATCCCCTCCTTCGCCGCCCGAGTGGCGCTCCTGCTGCTGGCGCTGGCCGCCGGCACGGCGAGCCGCGCCGCGGCGGTGACGGTGAGCCCCACGGCCCTCTTCATCGACTCGCGCAGCCCCACGGCCATGCTGGTGCTCTTCAACGCCGGCACCGCGCCCGAGGAGATCGAGATCGGCTTCGCCTTCGGCTATCCCACGACGGACGCACTGGGGCGGACCAACACGATCCTCACCGACTCCGCGCCGGCGGGCGATCCCTCCATCCTCCCCTACGTGCGCGCCTTTCCGCGTCGCCTGACGCTCGCCCCCGGGCAGCGCCAGACGGTACGCGTGCTGGTGCAGGCGCCGGCCGGGATGGCCGAGGGCGAGTACTGGGGCCGCGTGGTGGTGCGCTCGCGCGGGGGCACGCCCCCCATCGAGCAGAACAGCGGCGGCGTGCGCATGCAGCTCAACGTGGAGACTGCGGTCGCCACGGCGGTCCTCTTCCGCAAGGGAAACGTCACCACGGGCCTGGCGGTGAACGGCAGCGTAGCGCGGCTCACCGCGGCCGGCGCGGTGGAGGCCGAGTTCGACGTGAGCCGCACCGGCAGCGCTGTCTTCCTGGGCCACCTGCGGGCCGAAGTCGTGACCTCGGACGGGCGGGTGGTGGGGCAGATCGAAGACGAGATGGCCGTCTACCGCGCCCTGCGCCTGCGCTACACGATTCCGCTGGCGCCGGGCGCGCCGCGCACGGGCCTCACGGTGCGCTACACCTTCGACACCGAGCGCCCCGACCTTCCCGCGCCGGGCGCCGTCAAGGCCGCGCCGGTCTCGGGCACCGCAACCGTACAGGGCTGATGATCCGCATCCGCTTCTTCCTGACGCTCGCCATAGGGGCCGCGCTCTGCGCCGCCCCCGTGCGCGCACAGGAGAAGCCGATGGCCTCATCCGGCATCACCGCGGTGCTGGAAGTGCCGTACCCGCCGCTCACGGCCACGGGAGTGCGCCCGGTGCAGTTCGGCAACGTCATCCCCGGAACGCCGGAGACGGTTCTTCCCGCCTACCAGGCGGGCACCATGTCCGGCGAGTGGCGGATGACGGGCGTGGCGCGCGCGCGGTCGATCGACATCTCCTTCGTGCTCCCCACGACGCTGAACGCCGCGGGCGGGCGGACGATGCCCATCTCGTTCAACGGCAACTACGCCGCCCTGTGCGAGATCGACGACGACGCGCAGACGTGCGTGCCGGCGTCATGGGTCACGTGGAACCCGGTGACCACGCCCAGCTTCCGCGACACCCCGCAGCGCTACAAGCCGGGGCGGCCGAAGTACGAGCACGACCACTACTCGGTGTACATGGGCGGCCGGGTGGCGCCCCCCGTGAGCCAGGCGGCGGGCAACTACTCCGGGACGGTCACCATCCAGCTGGTGATCAACTGAGCCGGGGTCCCGCTCCGTGAGCGCCCTCCGCGCGCTGCTCTGCGCCGTTGCCGTCTTCGTCGCGGGTGCGCCGCTCGCGGCGCAGGACACCCCGCCCGGCTACGAGCAGGGGATCTACGACCTCCGCGTCGGCACCCTGAACCCACTCAGCGTCCCCGTGCTCCTCGATGAGCGCGGGGCCGTCCTCGTTCCGCTCCGGCCCCTTTTGGAGCTCTCGGGCGCCCCCTTTCACGTGGTGCCGGACAGCGGGCTCGCCGTCGTCTCGCGGCCGCGCGGGACCGGGCAGGCGGTGCTGGACGTGCGCGCAGGCACCCTGACCGCCGCCGCGCGCGTGACGCTCGCCCCCGGCGACGCGCTGGTGTGGGCGAGCGACGTGTACGCCACCGTCCCGCGCGCCGCGCAGCTGCTGGAGGCCGAGGCCGCCACGGACGCCGCGGAGCTGGTCGTGCGCTTCACCCGCGCCATCCCCTTCCCCGCACAGGAGCGCGGCGAGGCGGAGGCGCGGCGCCAGTTCGAGAGCGGATTGGGGCGCGACGGGCCCGCCGTGGACCCGCGCTCCGTTCCCTTCCAGCCGCGCACGGGTGGCGCGGTGCTGGAGTGGGGCGTGTCGACCTCCACCCCCGACCTCGGCGTGCCCGACGCCGGATCGGCTATCGTGGGGCTGGGCGTGTACGGCGGGATGCTGCAGGTGGGCGCCTCCGTCTCCAACCCCGGCGGTGGCCAGCCGCTGCGCACCGATCCCACGGCGCGCTTCCGCCGCGTCTTTCCGCTCAGCCGGTGGCTCCGGCAGGTGCAGCTGGGCGACGTGGCGACGGAAAACTTGCGCGTGCGTGCCGTGCGCGGCGTCACCCTCACAAACGCGCCCTTCATACGCGATCCGCTCTTCGGCTCCGTGCAGTACGATCCGTCGCTCCCCGCCGGGTGGGACTACGAGGTCTACCAGGATGGCCGCCTCCTGGGCTTCTCGCACGGCGCGGAGCGGGCGCCCGTCTCCATCCCGCTGGGCTACGGCAGCACGCCGGTGCGGGTGCGGCTGTACGGCCCGGCCGGCGAGCAGGTGGAGTCCGAGCTGGTGTACCTCGTCCCCGTCACCCAGCTTCCCGCCGGGCGCTGGCAGTACGCCGTGGGCGGCGGCGCCTGCGTGCGTGACCCCGACTGCCGTCAGATGGGATACGTGGACGTGCGCCACGGCCTTTCCCGCGCCCTCACCCTCTTCGCCGGCGCCGACGCGCTGACGGGCGACGAGTCGCGCGTGCGGCCGTACGGCGGCGCCAGCCTGGCGGGCGGCTCCGCGTGGGCGGCGCAGGTGGAGGCGATGGCGGGCGCCTTCGTGCAGGGAGCCGTGCAGAACTTCGGCAGCGGTCCCGTGTCCGGCACGCTGAGCGGCGGGGTGACCTTTCCCGGGCTGCAGGGGCGCTCGCTGGCGGGACCGGGCGGCGCCGCGCCCATCCCGGGGAGCGGCACCCGCTGGAACGTGGACGCCACCGCAGGGATCAGGACCCCGGGCGCGGGGCGGCGCATCGGGGTCACGGGGCGCGTGGAGGGCGGCAGCGGCACGGGGCTGGACCACGCGCGCGGATCGGTGCTGGGCACGCTGCGCGGGGTGATCCTGGAGGCCGCCGTCGAGCACGTCGCATCGCCCGTCCTGGGGACATCGGACGTCGGCTCGCTGCGCGGCACCTTTCCGCTGCACGCCCTCAGCAGCCGCCTCCCTCGCGGCACGCTGGTCACGGCGGAGGCGGGCGCCGGGGCGGGCGGGCTGCAGCGCGGCGAGCTGGGTGTGTACGCGCAGGTGAGGTCGCTGGTGGTGAACGCGGTGGGCCGCTGGGATGCGCGCATCTCGTCGCCGTCGCTGGTGATCGGCACGTCGTTGCGCTTCGGCTACGGGCGCGCTCAGGCGAGGCTCGGATCGCAGGGCGGAGAGCTGACGGGCGGCACCACGATCAGCGGCGCGCTGGCCTTCTCGGGCGGCGCCGGCATCGCTCCCCTGCCCTACGGCGGCATGGGGCAGTCCGGTCTGCACGGCGTCGTCTTCCACGACCTCGACGGCAACGGCGCACTCGATCCGGGTGACGAGCCGGTTCCGGATGCGCGCGTCTTCGTGGGCGGGGCGCTGGTGAAGACGGATGCCGCCGGCCGCTACGCCACCTGGTCCGTGCTCCCGTACGAGATCGCGAGCGTGCGCGTGGACACGATCGGCCTCAACGACCCGTCGTGGGTCCCCGTGCGCGACATCGTGCTCCTGCGCCCCTCGCCGCACCTGTTCACGCGCGTGGACCTCGCCCTGGCGCCCACGCGCGAGCTGGCGGGAGCGCTGATCCCCGAGCGCGGCGTCGCCACGGCCAGCGGCGTCACGGTGGAGATCCTGGGTGCGGACGGGGCGGTGTCGCAGCGCGTCCTCACCTTCAGCGACGGGACGTTTTACATCGGCCGCATCCGTCCGGGCCAGTACCAGGCGCGCGTCTCCGAATCCTCGCTCCGCGCCCTCGGCGCCCGCGCCGCCCCCGCCACCATCACCTTCACCGTCCCCTCCGCCGGCACCGACCCCCTGGTGGAGATCCCCGCGATCCGGCTGGTGCGCGCGCAGTAAGTCTCAGACCCCGCACCACACCTGTAGGGGCGCGATTCATCGCGCCCGTGCCCGACCGCGCACCGCCGCCAGCCGATTGTGTCGTAGGGGCAGACCCACGTGTCTGCCAGCCCTCGCCCCGACGTCGAATCCCGCCATTGGACCGACCGATGCGCGTGGTGGTGGATGGCGTAAGATGGCGCGTGGAGCGAAGATCGAGGCGCGCAGAGGGAGGGCGGACACGCAGGTCCGCCCCTACGGGGCATTGCGCGGATGCACGCGCTCTCCCCCTCCCCCAGGCAGTTTTGGGGGAGGGGGATGCGTCGCGGAGCGACGCTGGGGGAGAGGGCCCACCGCATCCCCCACCCGGATCTCGCCGCCCTCCAGGATCGTCGCGCGCAGCCCGCCACGGTCGGCGAGGTCGCGAATGACGCCGCTGTAGGTGAAGCGCTGCAGGCGGATGCACGGGTCGCAGCGCTCCACGCCGCGCAGAAGCACGTTCCCGATCCGGAACACCTGCCCCACGAGCGCGTTCAGATCCACCCCGCGCGTGACGATGTTGCGCCGCGTGTCGGCCCCGGAGAAGTCGCGGCCAGTGGCGCGCACACCCTCCACCGCCTCCGCCTCCACCAGCGTGACCTCGCACACGGCGGCGAAGCGGGTCGGCGGCGCGCCCAGGTAGCGGTCCCCCAGCAGCCCCTGCCCCGCCACCGCCGTCGCGCATTCGACGGGCGTGCGGGGCTCGCCGCGCGCGGTCGCGAGAAAGATGGCCTCGACGGTTCCGTTCATGGCGACCCAGGCGGGAGCGGGGTGCGCCAGCCTGGCTCGGGCGGATCGGGGAAGAGCCGGCCGACAAATGGATACCACGCGAGGTCTCCATCCTTGGCGCGGAAGGCAGCGCCGACCGGCAGGATGAGCCAGGCCGCGAGTACGACGGCGGCGACGAGGTACAAGACCACCGCTACGAGCAGGGGAACAGGGATGATCACGGCCGCGCCGGCGGAGGCCACCAGATACACGAGCATACCGGCTGACTGGAAGACCAGCGCGCGGGAGCCGTGCGAGCGGAGAAAGCCGCTCCAGGGTGAGGTCCGGGCGCCCCACAGCGCGGCGGCGGGCGGGCCGAGGAAGGCCACCGTGGTGATCGCCCCGTAGGCGCCGGCGCTCAAGATGCCGTCGTCGAGTGGGTCGTGAGAGCGGAAGATCCCGCCACCGATCTCCATCCACAGCTCGAGCAGAGCTCCGAAGTAGAGTCCCAGGTGGGAGCACGCGGCCAGCAGCCGGACGTCGCCGGGCGGAAGCGGCTTCCGGGAGCGGCTCATCGTGATCTCACTCGCTCCCCGCCAGCCCCAGCTCGGGGGCCACGCCGCGCATCGCCTCGATTACGAAGGCGACGTGCTCGGCGAGCTCGACGCCGAGCAGCTCGGCCGCGTGGCGCACGTCCTCGCGGTCCACGCCGGCGGCGAAGCCCTTGTCCTTCATCTTCTTGAGCACCGACTTCGCCTCCAGGTCCATCACCGACTTCGACGGGCGCACCAGGGCGGCGGCGGTCACCAGGCCGGTGATCTCGTCGCAGGCGTAGAGGGTGCGGTCCAGGACGGACTCCGGCTGCACCCCGGTGCGCGGCGCGTAGTGCGCGAGGACGGCGTGCACCATCTCGTCCGGGTAGCCACGCTCGCGCAGGATCTCGGTGCCGGGGAGCGGGTGCTGGTCCGGGAAGCGCTCGTAGTCGAAGTCGTGCAGGAGGCCGGTGAGCCCGAACAGCTCCTCGTCCTCGCCGAAGCGGCGGGCGTAGGCGCGGCACGCCGCCTCCACCGAGTACATGTGGCGGCGCAGGCTCTCGCTATGCACGGATTCGTGCATCAGCGCCAGGGCTTCATCGCGGGACGGAAGCGGCATCGGCTCGGTTGCGGATCGGGAAACGGAAACGGCTGCGCGGCCCAATGTAGAGGCCGCGCAGCCGTCGCGAAACGCCCGCCGCCCCGGTCAGGGCTCAGGGCGGGCGATCTCAAAGGTGACGTACACCTGGCCGCCGCCCACCGCGATCCAGCGCGTCTGCATTCCGTACCGCGGATGCTCGATCTCCACCCGGTGGGTGCCCTGCCTCACGCGCCCGGTGACGAACATCCCCCGGCGGTTGGTGGTCCGCGGGGCGGCGCCCTCCAGGCGCACCGTCACCCCCTGCACCGGATCGCCGCTGGCCGCGTCCACGATCAGGCCGTGCACCGCGACGTCCGGCGAGCCGGTAGCCCGCAGCGTGACGCCCTCTACCTGAACGATCTGCGCGTACACGACCACGGCCAGGTCGCGCAGCACCGGTGCCGTGCCGTCCAGCGTGAGGGTGACGGGGTCGCCGGGCTTGCCGTGCAAAGAAGCGCGCGCGGTGATCGGCACCCCCACGGGCGCGGCGCAGAACCGGTAGTTCCCCTCAGTGTCCGACCGCACCTCGCCGCGCACCGGCCCGGCCGAGCCGTTCCACCACACCGTGACGGACGCGTCCGGAATGGGGACCCGGCTCCCCTTGTTAATCACCGCGCCGGCCAGCACCCCGGCGCCGGCCGCAAGCGAGTCGCACCCCGCGGCGATCACGGTGGCGAGCGAGGGCGAGAGGAGGCGCACGCTCGACGCCGCACCGGTCCGCACCGTCACGTCCGTGGCAGGCACGCGGTAGCGGAGCGAGTCGGTGCGCGGATGGGTGAAGGTGACGGAGTAGCGCCCCTCGCCCAGCCCGGCGATGCGGAAGCGGCCCTCGCCGTCGGTCATCGCCGTCCGCTGGGTCCCCACCAGCGCGACGCGGGCGCCGGCGAGGGGAGCCGCCGTCACCGCGTCCGACACCACCCCTTCCAGCGTCCCGGACTCCGCCGCGAACACCCGCTCTCCCGCCTCCGTCGACACGTCCTGCACGTAACCGCCCGTCTCGCGGAGCGCCTGGAGGACGACGTTGCTGCCGCGCCACGTGGTCGCGTTCCACGTCTTCGCCACCAGCTGCGGCATCCGCAGGCGCCAGCGGCGTACGATCCAGGCGCCCCCCGCCAGCCGCGCGAACTCCACGCGCCCGCCCACGCCCTCGTGCTCCTCCTCCCGCGGCAGGCCGGTGAAGCGGAAGTCCAGGTGGCGAAGCTCCGAGGTCGCCGGGTCCAGCCAGAGGACGCCGCTCACGTCGGTCACGTCGCGGCGCCGCGACGGCTCGAAGGTGAGCCCGACGAGGCCCGCGGTGGGCCCTTCGCCCCGCCGCATGCCGAAGCAGTGCGTGTCCTGGAACTCGTCCGAAAGGAGGAGCGCGGCGTCCGGCGCGAAGAAGTGGATGCCGTCGCCGCGCACCTCGCGGTACCCCACGCGGGTGAGCTCCGCGGGGTCGCGGCTGCGCCACACCGAGCGCCCGCTGGCGCTGAGCCGCTGCGACGTCTCGGTGGTGATGCGCTCCGTCTCCGCCTCGATGTCGCGCACGTACTCGGTGAAGCCGAAGCGCATCGTACCCGACGTCCACGTGGTGGCGTCGATCGCCTTGCGCGCCTCCTCCCACAGCAGCGCCGCGGCGCGGCCGTCCGCGCGACGCACGTCGCAACTCGAGCGGCCCTGCGCCACCAGCCCCTCCAGCGCCACCGGTGCGCCCGCGCTCACCAGCTGCAGCTCGCGCGACTCGCCCGCCGCCAGCGCCAGCGCGGGCGAGTTCGTCGCGCCGAACCCGATCCGCTCCGCGCGCACGCGGTAGCTCCCCGCCGTCCTCCCCTGCACGCTGAAGCGTCCGTCCGCCCCGGTCAGGGCACGCGCCACCACCGCGCCTCCCTCGCCGCGCAGGCTGATGAAGGCGCCGGAGACCGGCTTCCCGGCCGCATCCACCAGCACGCCCCGCACCTGCTGCGCGGCCACCGGGCTCGCTGCGAGGATGGCGAGCACTACGAGACGGACGATGCGCATGTGGGCTCCGGTGCTGCGAGATAGGCGGGGATCGGCGGTGAAACGTTTGGAGCGCGCCGTTTCTGCCCAAGAAAATCCCTCACACAGAGTTCACAGAGGGAACCTCAAGCCGCAGAGAACCCCTTCTGCTGTTCTTTCCGTACCCCTCTGTGTCTCTGTGTGAGGCCGTTCTTTAGAAGTCCGCGCTGCCGGGCGTCCGCGGAAACGGGATGACGTCGCGGATGTTGCCGAGGCCGGTCGCGTACAGCACCAGACGCTCGAACCCGAGCCCGAACCCCGCGTGCGGCACCGTGCCGTAGCGGCGCAGGTCGCGGTACCACCAGTACGACTCCTTGGGCAGCCCCAGCTCGTCCATGCGCCGGTCCAGCACCTCCAGCCGCTCCTCGCGCTGCGACCCGCCGATGATCTCGCCGATGCCGGGCGCCAGCACGTCCATGGCGGCCACGGTGCGGCCGTCGTCGTTCTCGCGCATGTAGAACGACTTGATCTCCTTCGGATAGTTCATCACCACCACCGGGCGCTTCACCAGCTCCTCGGTCAGGTAGCGCTCGTGCTCGCTCTGCAGGTCCACGCCCCACTTCACCGGGAATTCGAACTTCTTCTTCGACTCCTCCAGGCGGCGCACGGCCTCCGTGTAGTCCATCCGCTCGAACGAGCTCTCCACGAAGCGCTGCACGCGCCCGAGGGCGTCCTTGTCGATCCGGTCCACAAAGAACGCCATGTCGTCCTGCCGCTCGTTCAGCAGGTCGGTGAAGATCGACTTGAGGAGCGCCTCGGCCAGATCCGCGTCGTCGCTCAGGTCCGCGAACGCGATCTCCGGCTCGATCATCCAGAACTCGGCCAGGTGGCGGCTCGTGTTGGAGTTCTCCGCGCGGAACGTCGGTCCAAAGGTGTACACCTTGGAGAGCGCCTCGCAGTACGCCTCCACGTTCAGCTGCCCACTCACGGTGAGCGACGCCGAGCGTCCAAAGAAGTCGTGCGAGAAGTCCACTCCGCCGTCGGGCGTGCGCGGCGGGTTCGCCAGGTCCAGCGTGGAGACGCGGAACATCTCCCCCGCCCCCTCCGCGTCGCTGGTGGTGACGATGGGCGTGTGGACCCAGAAGAAGCCGTTGCGGTCGAAGAAGCGGTGCACGGCCATCGACAGCGTGTGCCGCACGCGCGCCACCGCGCCGAAGGTGTTGGTGCGCGGGCGGAGGTGCGCCACCGTGCGCAGGAACTCCATCGAGTGCGCCTTGGGCTGGATCGGATACGTCTCCGGATCCTCCACCCACCCCAGCACTTCGACGCTCTCCGCGCGAACCTCCACGGGCTGCGGGCGCCCCGGCGTGGGAACGAGCTCACCGCGCACGCTCACGGAGCAACCTGCGGTCAGCCGCGTCACCTCGCCGGCGTAGTTGGCCAGGTCGCCCCCCGCCACCACCTGGATGGGGGCGAAGCACGACCCGTCGTGCACGTTGAGGAACGAGATCCCGGCCTTGGAGTCGCGCCGGGTGCGAATCCATCCCTGCACGAGTACGGCGGTGCCGGGCTCCACCTTGCCCGCGAGCAGTTCGGCGATCGAGGTGCGTTGCATCGGTCTCAGGATGTAGTCGGACGCTGGTTTGTCTGGACGGCGTGAAGCATCGCTGCCAACTTACTCATTCCGGCGCGATCCTGCACGGGATGATCCGTCCCTTCGGCCACCTGGATGACTGACTCCGAGCTGGCGCAAGCGCTGCACGACGCCTGGCACTCCGACCGCGAGCACGTGGAACGCATCGTCCTCGCCGCCGCAGTGATCGCGACTGCCCTGGAGCGCGCGGGGATGCGCGCGACGCTCGTCGGCGGCGCGGCCATCGAGTTCTACGCGCCTCTCGCGTACGCGACCACGGATCTCGACTTCGTGGTGGAGGGCCGCACCCGCAACGAGATTAGCGCGACCCTCACCGCGCTCGGGATGCGTCGGCAAGGCCGTCATTGGGTGCTGGACGACCTGTACGTGGAGGTGCCGGGCAGTTACTTCGGAGAACTCGCTGACTCGTTCGAAGTTGGGCCATTCACGCTTCGAGTGATACGCAGGGAGTACGTGCTGGCGGATCGGATCATCGGCTATCGCTGGTGGAAGTACGCCGGTTACGCTGTTCAGGCGATCAACATGATGCTGACGTTCGGCGGCACGATCGACGACGCGTTGATCCGGGCGTATCTGCGCAAGGAAGGTGCGGAAGACACGTACGACCTGCTGCGCCAATTCGCAGCCTCCGGCGTGGTTGCGGAGCCGGAAAGCCTCGATGCTTTTTGGCGCGAGCACTACCGCTGAGCGGGAGGTACCACGATGAACATCGACGACATCGACCTGTCCGAGTTCCGCGAAATGTGGGCGCGCAGCCGCGAGGCCACCGCCGCATTCCGCGCGCGCACCAACCCGGTAGGTATGACCCGCCCGCCGCGCGATCCTGATGAGCGAGCGTTTCTGGAGGAGCGCGGGCTTCTGGGCCCGTTCATCGAGGTTGAGCGGCCGGGGTGGCGCGAGTACCTGGAGAGGAAGTACACGCGGCCCGCGACGGAAGTATCACGCGATCAGGAGGATCCGGACGACGACACAATGCCCGCGTAACGAGTCCGCGCAGGCGGACTTCGCGTGGTTCCAGCCGCGAATTCATTCGCCCCGGCGCGGATCCGCCACGAATGGCGGGTTTGTGGATCGGATTGGGTGCGAAACGCGGGTGTCGGCGCATGGTCGGGCACGGGCAGCCACGTGGGGCGGCCCCTACGAGATCCGTGTCCGATGGCGGGATTGGGGGCGGCGGAAAGGGTGGGCAGACACGTGGGTCTGCCCCTACGAGGCGTCGGTGCAATCAGCGGGCGACGGGCGGCTGCGGGCACGGGCGCGATGAATCGCGCCCCTACGGTGTGGTGCGGGGCCGGGATCTCGCCAGCGAGTCCGCGAAGGCGGACTTTGTGCTGTTGTTGCCGCGAGTTTACTCGCCTGGGACGAGGTTTGGATTCCGGTACACCGCCGGGGCGGTCGGGCACAGCTCGGCGAGGGCGCAGCGCTCGCAGTAGGGGCGGCGGGCGGTGCAGATGGCGCGGCCGTGGTCGATGGTCAGGTGCGTAAAGAGCACGCGCTCCTCCCGCGGGACGAGCGGAATCAGGTCCTGCTCGATCTTCTCCGGGTCCTCTTCGCGCGTCAGGCCCCAGCGGTAGGCGATGCGCTTGACGTGCGTGTCCACCACGACGCCCTCCGCGATCCCGAAGCCCACGCCGAGCAGCACGTTGGCCGTCTTGCGCCCGACGCCGGGGAGCTGCACGAGCGCCTCCATGTCCACCGGCACCTCGCCACCGTGGCGCTCCACCAGCGCGCGGCCGAGGCCGATCAGGGAGCGCGCCTTGTTGCGGAAGAAGCCGAGGGTGGCCACGTAGCGCTCCATCTCCTCCTGCGACGCGGCGGCGAAGTCGGCGGCGGTGCGGTAGCGTGCAAAGAGCGCCGGCGTGGCACGGTTCACCGCCGCGTCCGTCGTCTGGGCGGAGAGGACGGTGGCGACCAGGAGCTGGAGCGGATTCTCGTGGGTCAGCGAGCACTTGCTGTCGGGGTACATCCCCTTGAGCCGCTCGATGATGGCCAGGGTGCGCTCACGTTTTGCGCGCTTGCTTTCTCTGGGCAAAGTAGTCTTCCACCTCTTTGAGTTCCCACGTGTTCAGGACGCCGCGCGCGGGGAGCCACGCCTTGCGCGCGACGTTGATGCCCCACGCCACGTTGTCCAGCCCCGCCACCGAGTGCGCGTCCGGGTTGATGGGCACGAGGACGCCGCGCTCGGCCGCGTAGCGCGCGTGGCGCCAGTCGACGTCCAGCCGGCGCGGATCGGCATTGATCTCCACCGCGACGCCGTTCTCGGCCGCGGCATCGATCACCGCGCGCACGTCCACCGGATACCCGCTCCGGCCCAGGAGGAGCCGCCCCGTGGCGTGCCCCAGGATGGTGAGGCGCGGGTTCTGGACGGCGCGGATCAGACGGTCCGTCTGCGCGCGCTCGCTCTGCTGGAAGGCGCTGTGGATGGAGCCCACCACGTATTCGAAGCTCGCGAGCGTCGCGTCGGGAAAGTCGAGCGTGCCGTCGGCCAGGATGTCGGCCTCGGTGCCCTTGAAGAGGCGGAAGCTCCCCTTCCCCACGTCGCGATTCCAGGCGTCGATCTCGCGGTTCTGCTTCTTCACGGCCGCCGGGGTGAGCCCGCCGGCGTACGATGCGACCTGGCTGTGGTCCGCGATCCCCAGGTAGTGCCAGCCGCGCGCGCGGGCCCCCTCCGCCATCTCCGCGAGCGTCGCCCTGCCGTCTGAGTAGGTGGTGTGGCAGTGAAAGGTGCCGCGCAGGTCGGCCAGCTCCACCAGCCGCGGCAGCGTCCCGGCCGCGGCGGCCTCCACCTCGCCCCACCCCTCGCGCAGCTCCGGCGGTACCCATGCGAGCCCCAGCGCCTCGTACAGCGCCTCCTCCGTGGGTGTCGCGATGCCGCCGAGCCCGTTCGGTCCCAGTGTCAGCCCACGCTCACGTGCGCGCTCTGCCAACTCCGCCACGTGCGCCTCGCTCCCCGTCCACACCGCCAGCGCCGCGCCGAAGCGGTCGGACGGGACGCAGGCGAGGCTCGCCGCGAAGCCGTCGCTGAAGCGCACCTCGGCGCGACCCTCCTGATCCCCTCCGCCCGCCGTGTGCTCGCCCAGCGTGCGAAAGGCGGCCAGGGTCTCCTCCGCGCGGTCCGTGGCGGCGACGAGGTCGATGGAGGAGACGACCTCCATCCGCCGCCGCAGCGGGCCGGCGAGCTCGGCGGCGGTGACGCCGGGGAGCGTGCGCACGTGCTCTACCAGCCGCTCCGCCACGTCCAGCGCGTGCACGATGCGCCGCTTGCCGCGCATGTCGCGCACCGAAGAGACGCCCTCCAGGATCGACGTTACCGTCTTTGCGCCGAAGCCGGGGAGGGTGGCGATGCGGCCGGCGCGCGCGGCCTCTTCCAGCGAATCGAGCGAGTCGATCCCCAGCTCGGCGTACAGGGTGCGGATGCGCTTGGCGCCGAGCCCCTTGATCTTCATCAGGTCGTACAAGCCGACCGGCGTCTCCGCCACCAGCCTCTCGTGCATCCCCGAGCGCCCGGTGCGCACCAGTTCGTCCACGATCCCCGCGATCGCCTCGCCGACCCCCGGCAGCGAGGTCAGCGCCCCGGCCAGCGAGAGTGCTTCGAGGTCCGCGCCGGAGCCCTCGAGCTGACGGGCCGCGGTCTGGAAGGCGCGGGCGCGGAACGGATCCCCGCCCACCACCTCCAGGAGCATGGCGATCTCGGCGAGAACTGAGGCGGCGCCGGCGGCGTTCATCCCGCGTCCGCCAGCCGCACGCGTTGGAAGGGGAGGCGCGACAGCGGGATGCTCCCCTCGCGGTCCCCGGCGCGCCGCTCGGGCGCGGTCTCGGCGGGGATCTCGCCCGACTGCGTGTCGATGTACCAGAGGGCGCGGGCCAGCAGCTTGAGCGCCTCGGTGTTGGTCAGGATCGAGTAGAGCCCCGCGATCTCGCCGCCGGGAAGGATGTTGGCGAAGTCCGGCGCCCCCTCGCGCCCCGGCGCCTCCGCCCAGTCGGTGGGAATGCCGGGACCCACCTCGGTGTCGAAGGGGATCACGCTGAACCCCGCCCGCTCGCGCCGTACGCCGAGCACCATCAGCACCTGCAGGTCGCTGAAGCCGGGCCCGAGCGGATCGATCCCCTGAGACTGGATGGCGAAGAATCCGTCCACCGGCTCCGGCGGCGCGTCAATGGCGATGCTGGCCCAGAAGAGGCGCGGCGGAAGCTGCACGTACACCGAGGGATACGGCAGCTTCAGCTCCCACCCCGACATGCGCGGCGCGGCCTCCACCAGGTAGCGCGCGGTGGCGGGCTCCAGCACGTAGAGCCGCCGGCCGAAGCGCCAGAAGTTGAAGCCGTGGTAGAAGAGTAGGCGGTACTCTTCCAGCACCTCCGCCGTCGCCTCATCCGGCACCATGGCGCGCAGCGCGTCCGCCACCACGGAGAGAAAGCCGAAACGCTCGCGGCGCGCGGGATCTTCGGCCTGCGCCTCGGCCTCAGCCAGGATGTCCGGGAATACGCGCTCCTCCATGCCCCCCTCGCCGAACACCAGCTCGTACGGCGTCACCAGTGGCCCGCGCGGGGCGAGCCCCTCCTCGATCTCGCTCAATCCATCCTCCCTGGAACGGTGCACGCGCGCCGCCTGCAAACGGGGCGCCGCGAAGGTAGCCGGGGGGCGGCTCGCGGCGAAAGTGCGCGCGCGCGGAATGGAGCTTGCCCCTGCCCCACCGCTCGCAGGTCACGGTACCCGGGCCCCATCCGATGAGCGCAACCCGAGAGTGTCCCCTCGCCGCGACCCTGGCGCAGCGCATGCGCGCGGGGCGCGAAGAGCTGGTGGAACGGTGGCTCGGCCGCATCGCCGAGCGCGTCACCCTGCAGCCCAACGACATCTTTCCGACGGACGAGCTGCTGAACCACGTGCCGCTCCTCATCGACGGGATCGCGCGCTACCTGGAGGACCCGGCGGACGAGATCACCGCGGACACGCCGGTGGTGGCCAAGGCGGTGGAGCTGGGCGAGCTGCGCCACACGCAGGGCTTCGACGCGCACCAGATCCTGCGCGAGTACGAGATCCTGGGCGGCGTGCTCTTCGACTTCCTGGTGCACGCCGCGGACGACGTGGACGAGCCGTGCGGGCGCGGCGAGCTGCTGGTGTGCGGGCACCGCATCTTCCGCTCGATCGCGGTGATCCAGCAGTACACCACCTCCCACTTCCTGCGCCTGGCGGACGACCGCACCCGCGAGCGCGAGGACCGGCTGCGCGGCTTCAACCGCGCCGTCACGCACGAGCTCAAGAACCGCATCGGCGCCGCGGGCGGTGCGCTGGAGATGCTGGCGGAGGACTGGGTGGCGGAGGACCCCAAGCAGCGCACCCGCTTCGTGGACATCGCCGCGCGCAACGTCAACGCCATGAAGGACACGCTGGGGACCCTGCTGGAGCTCTCGCGCATCGACACGGAAGGCGCCCCCGCACGCAACGTCCTGCTGTCGGATGTGGCGGGCGAGGTGCGGCGGCAGCTGCGCGAATTCGCGGACGCGCGCGGCGTGGAGGTGCAGATCGCGGACGACCTCCCCGTGGCGGAGGTCCCGGCGGCGCCCATGGAGCTGGCGCTCTCCAACTACGTCTCCAACGCCGTCAAGTACCGCGACCCCTCCGAGCCGCGCCCCTGGGCGCGCATCGAAGGCGAGCTGCGCGAAACCGAGGGTGGAACGGAGATCGTGGTGCGGGTGTGCGACAATGGCCTGGGCGTGCCGCTGGACGCGCGCGAGCAGCTCTTCACGCGCTTCTTCCGCGCCCACGAGGGCACCGTCACCGGCGAGGAGGGCACCGGCCTGGGCCTGTCGCTGGTGCGCGAGGCGATCGAGGCGGCGGGGGGGAAGGTGTGGTTCGAGTTCCCGGACAGGGGGTCGGTGTTCGCGCTGAGCGTGCCCTCACCCCCAGCGTCGCTCCGCGACGCATCCCCCTCCCCCGAAACTGCCCGGGGGAGGGGGTGATGAGGCCCCCCTCCCCGCTCGTTCCTCGCTGCCCCTCCCCCAACCGCGGGGGAGGGGTGTACGCGTGGATCTCTGCCCGGTGCGCAAACCTGTAGGGGCGCGATTTATCGCGCCCGTGCCCTGCGCCACACCGTCGCC
>DASWNZ010000110.1:0-33773 GCA_036398975.1 Longimicrobium sp. | reverse complement strand
GTTCCGGTCGTCTACCTTGCCGCCACCCTCTCGTCTCCGCCGACCTCGCGACCGATGCGCCGCCTCCTCCTCGTCTGCCTCGCCCTCTGCGCCGCCGTTCCCGCGCCGGCCGCCACCCAGCGTCGCGCGGAGCCGTTCATCGCCGGCGCCGTCCTGATCGGCGCGGCGCTCCTGGACGGCCCGGTGGACCGCGCCATCCCGGCCGGCGGGGGCACGCGGCTGGACTGGGCGACGCGCGGCCTCAACTACGGCGGGCGCCCCGCATACGCCCTGATCGCCCTCGGCGGCGCCTACGCCGGCGGCCGCCTGGCCGACGAGCCGGAGCTCTCCTCCTCCGCCGCGCACATCGTGGGTGCGCTCCTCGCGGCGGGCGCGGTGAACGGGACGCTGAAGTACGTGGTCGGCCGCGAGCGCCCTTCCGCCACGGACGATCCGCTCCACTTCCGCCCTTTCAACGCGAGCAACCGCTGGCAGTCGTTCCCCTCCGGACACGCGGTCGTCGCCTTCTCCCTCGCGGCTTCCATCTCGGAAGAGGCGGACCGCTCCTGGGTGACCGTTCTTACCTATGGCGGCGCGACGCTGGTGGGTTGGTCGCGTATCTACGACGACAAACACTGGACGAGCGACGTCGTCGGCGGCGCCGTCGCGAGCGTCGTCGTGAGCCGCGCCGCCCTCCGCGTCCTGCACCGCCGCCATCCGCACGCGGACGGCGCGACGGTGGTGCTGATGGGGGATGGGGTGGCGGTGCGAGTGCCGGTGCGGTGAGGGGCGCGTGGGCCGGGCGTGATGGGCGGGGATCGGTTTGCGGACAGGGAGGGCAGACACGCAGGTCTGCCCCTACGGGATCGATGCGAAGACGCGGGGGTCGAGGAACGCGGAGGGTGGGCGCGATAAATCGCGCCCCTACCGGATCTGTGCGACGCGCACGGCAGTTCTCCCCCTCCCCGCCCTGCGCCCCCGCAGGCGGGGGAGGGGGTCGGGGGGAAGGGGGCCTCCCTCAGAGCCGCTCCAGCAGCCCCACCGGAAACTCCGCGAACACCGCCTCCGCGTCCAGCACGGCGCTGCCGCCCAGGTCGCGCGTCCGCAGCTCGACGCCGGTGAAGCGGTCGATGTAGGTGCCCGCCAGATCGGGCGGGAGGACGATGCGCGTGCCCTTCCACAGCTTTGCCGTCGGGAGGGCGAAGTCCTGCTCGCGGGTCAGGGTCGCGATCAGGCGCGGGACGACGGTGACGACGGCGGCGCCCTCCGCGCGGCGGGCGAAGGCAACGGCGTGATCGGCGCGCTCGCCTTCCGTCATGAGCGGGAGGTACTCGCCCGAGGCGAAGAGGTCGGGGTAGCCCTGGCGCACGCGGAGGGCCATCTGCGTCAGGTACAGCTTGATGCGGCCGTCCTCCCAGCCCTCCACCAGCGAACGGGCGACCTCGCGGCGCTCGCGCTCCTCCAGCGACGACTCGAGCGAGGCGAGCAGCTCGCGGCGCAGGGCGAAGTCGACAGGGCGGCGGTTGTCGGGGTCCACGAGAGACAGGTCCCAGATCTCCTGGCCCTGGTACACGTCCGGCACGCCGGGCGAAGTCAGCTTCACCAGCGTCTGGGCCAGCGAGTTGACCATCCCCAGCCGTGCGACCGGAGGGTGGAAGCGGACGAAGTCGTCCAGGAACGGGTTGTCGCCGCGGCGCAGGATGGTGGCGACGAACTCCTTGAGGCCCTCGTCGTAGGCTGGGTTGGGGTTGATCCAGCTGGTGTTGAGCTTGGCCTCGCGCGTGGCCTTCTCCATGTACGCCTGCACCCGGCCCACCAGGTCCTGGTGCACCTGGTCGTTGACCTCGCCAAATGGCCAGGCGCCCACCAGCGTCTGGTAGAGGAGGTACTCGTCGTTGTCGTCCGGCACCAGGTGGTCGGCGCCGTCGGAGAGCTTGTGGCTGCGGTTGATCTCGGCCCAGCGGAAGACGTGCTCCTCCCAGATGTCCGGGATCTCGGAGAGGATGTTGATGCGGGCGCGCACGTCCTCGCTGCGCTTGGTGTCGTGCGTGGACGACGCGCTCATGCTGGCCGGCCAGCGCTCGGCGCGCTCCAGGTTGAAGGCGTGGAACTCATCCGGGGTGATGCCGAAGCGGTCCGGCTCGCCGCCCACCTCGTTGAGCGAGATCAGGCGGTTGTACAGGTAAAAGGTGGTGTCCTCCACGCCCTTGGCCATCACGGGGCCGGTGAGCTGCTGGAACTTCATCACGAAGCGCGCGTGGTCCTCGCGCGCTTCGGGGCTCAGTGAGTCCGGCCAGCGCAGGAGCAGCACGTCGTGCAGGAACTCGAAGAGCGACCGGCTCACGTCCGGGTTGCGGCGCTTGGCGGCCCGGATCGCCTGGTCCACGTACTGGCGGTCCTTTTCGGAGACGGCGCCGGCGTAGGCGTCCACGTAGGTGCGGTACACGGGGAAGCACGCGATCGTCTCGCGCAGCACGTCGCGCAGGGCGCCCCAGGTGAAGTCGCGGTAGCAGCGGTTCTCGGTGGAGAGGCGGTCCAGCATGCTCGCCAGCACCGTCAGCTCGCTGATGAGCGACGAGCGCAGGATCAGCCTCTTCTTGTCGTACACCAGGTCGTGGAACTTCCAGCGGTTGCGGGCGAAGCGGTGGTACAGGTCGTCCATCCGCTGCGCCTGCGCCGGGTCCACGAAGATGCCGTTGACCCGGTTCATGTACTCGTACCCCACCGTCCCCGCCACCGGCCAGTCGTCCGGCAGCGTCTCGTCGCCCGTGAGGATCTTTTCGACGAGGACGTAGAACTGCTCCTTCGCCTCGATCCCCGCCGTCTCACGCTGCAGCTCGCGCAGGTACTCGCGCGGGTGGAAGAGGCCGTCCGGGTGGTCGATGCGCAGGCCGGTGACCCGCCCCTCGCGCACCAGGCGCAGGATCAGGCGGTGCGTGTCGTGGAAGACCTGCGGCACCTCGGTGCGGAGCCCCGCCAGGTCGTTGACGTCGAAGAAGCGCCGGTAGTTGATCTCCTCCGCGGCCACGCGCCAGAACGCCAGCCTGTACGCCTGGTCGGAGAGGAGGGTATCTAGCCGGTCGAAGGAGCGCGGGTCGCCCACGGTGCCGTTGAAGGTCTTCACCGCCCCGTCCAGCGCCGCGCGCACCTCCGGGCTCGCCGTGTACAGCGCGTGCAGCCGGCGGCGCGTCACGATGCGCTCGCGGTTGCGCTCCTCGATGCTGGCCTCGTCGGTGCTGCCGCGCGCGGGCAGGTTCTCCAGCGCGGTGACGATGCTGGCCAGCTCCATCCGCTCCTCGCTGTCCGCTTTGAGGCGGACGTGGTCCAGCGCCTCGCGCAGCACGGCGGCGGTGGAGCCGGGGGCGACCGGGAACCAGTTCTCGTAGTACTCCACCCGGAACTGCCCCGAGTCGTACACCAGCTTCAGCTCGCCCGCCTCCAGCACGCACCCGTACTGGTCGCCCAGCACGGGAAGGAGCACCTTGCCCTGCAGGTCGGGCGAGCGGGCGTTCCAGTCGATGTCGAAGAAGCGCGCGTAGGGTGACGAAGGGCCGTTCTCCAGCACGTTCATCCACCACGGATTGCTGGCCCCGGCGATCCCCATGTGGTTGGGGACGATGTCCAGCAGGTGGCCCAGTCCGTGCTCACGCAGCAGCGCCGAAAGCCGGGCGTGGTCCGCCTCGGTGCCGATCTCGGGGTTCAGCGCCTCGTGGTTGGTGATGTCGTAGCCGTGCATGCTCCCCGGCCGCGCCTGCAGGTACGGCGAGGCGTACAGGTCGCTCACGCCCAGCTCCGCCAGGTACGGCACGATCTCCGCCGCGTCGCGAAAGGTGAAGCCGTGGTTGAACTGGATGCGGTAGGTGGCGCGCGGGATGCGTCCCGCGTTCGCCGCCCCGTCCTGGGCGGCCCTTGGTTCGGATGGCTGCACGATCTCTATGGTCACACGGGTGGATAACGCCGAAACCGCCCACGGGGGCGGGGCGGCGGCCACTCGCAAGAAGCGGGCACGCCCCCGCCACACGCCCTGACCCACGCAGATGCCCGACTCGTTGCCCCCCGCGGCGCCCCCCCGCCGCTCCCCGTTTCAGCAGGTCCCCGGGTTCCTGGAGGACGCCGAGACCGCCTGGCCCGGCAAGCCCTACCCCCTCGGCGCGCGCTGGGACGGCGACGGGACCAACTTCGCCGTGTACAGCGAGCTCGCGTACGAGGTGGAGCTCTGCCTCTTCGAGCGCCCGGACGATCCGGAGCCCTCGCGCACGGTGCGGCTGCGCGAGCGCACGGCCTTCGTGTGGCACGGCTACGTGCCGGGGGTGATGCCGGGGACCTTTTACGGCTTCCGCGTCAACGGGCCGTACGACGTGGCGCGCGGCCAGCGCTGCAATCCGTTCAAGCTCCTGATAGACCCCTACGCCCGCGCGCTGGCCGGCGAGATCCGGTGGGACGGGCACCCCTTCGCCTACCCCTTCGAGCAGCCGGGGGAGGACTGGGTGCTGGACGACCAGCCCGACCATCGCGCCATCCCCAAGGGCGTGGTGGTGGACGACTCGTTCGACTGGCGGGGCGACGAGCCGCCCCGCATCCCCTGGCACCAGACGGTCATCTACGAGGCGCACGTCAAGGGGCTCACCCGCCTTCACCCGGACGTGCCGCCGGAGCTGCGCGGCAAGTACCCGGGGGTGGCGCACCCGGCCATCATCCGGCACCTCAAGTCGCTGGGCGTAACCGCCATCGAGCTCCTTCCCATCCACGAGTTCGCGGACGACCTCTTCCTCAAGCAGAAGGGGCTCACGAACTACTGGGGCTACAACTCCATCAACTACTTCGCGCCGGACGGGCGGTACGCGCACGCCCGCGACTACGGCGAGCAGGTGCGGGAGTTCAAGGAGATGGTGCGGCGGCTCCACGAGGAGGGGATGGAGGTGATCCTGGACGTCGTGTACAACCATACGGCGGAGGGGCACCACCTGGGCCCGACCCTGTCGTTCAAGGGGATCGACAACCCCACGTACTACCGGCTGGTGCCGCACAACCCCCGCTTCTACATGGACTACACGGGAACGGGGAACTCGCTCAACCTCCGCCATCCGCAGACGCTGCAGATGGTGATGGACTCGCTGCGCTACTGGATCCAGGAGATGCACGTCGACGGCTTCCGCTTCGACCTCGCGTCCACCCTGGCGCGCGAGCTCCACGCGGTCGACCGGCTGTCCAGCTTCTTCGACGTGATCCACCAGGACCCCGTCATCAGCCAGGTGAAGCTGATCGCGGAGCCGTGGGACGTGGGCGAGGGCGGCTACCAGGTGGGGAACTTCCCCGTGCTCTGGGCGGAGTGGAACGGCAAGTACCGCGACACCGTGCGCGCGTACTGGCGCGGCGAGCCCGGCACGCTGGGCGAGCTGGGCTACCGAATCACCGGCAGCAGCGACCTGTACGAGAGCGACGGGCGCCGCCCGCACGCCTCCATCAACTTCGTCACGGCGCACGACGGCTTCACGCTGCACGACCTGGTGTCGTACAACCACAAGCACAACGAGGAGAACGGCGAGGGGAACCGCGACGGCGCGGACGACAACCGCTCGTTCAACTTCGGCGTCGAGGGGCCCACCGACCGGCCGGACATCGCCCGCGCGCGCGAGCGGCAGAAGCGCAACTTCATGGCTACCATGCTCCTGTCACAGGGGGTGCCCATGATTTGCGGAGGCGACGAGATGGGGCGCACGCAGCGCGGCAACAACAACGCGTACTGCCAGGACAACGAGATCTCCTGGATCGACTGGGATCTCACCGCCGCCGACCGCACGATGCTGGAGTTCACCCGCCGGGTGGCGAAGCTGCGGGCGGACCACCCCACCTTCCGGCGCCGCAAGTTCTTTCGGGGGCGCGGCATCCGCGGGTCGGACGTCAAGGACGTCACCTGGGTGCGCCCCGACGGCCGCGAGATGACCGACGAGGAGTGGAACGCCGGCTTCGTGCGCTGCTTCGGGATGGTGCTGGGCGGCGAGATGGAGGAGTGGGACGAGGAGGGCAAGCGCGTGTCGGACGACACCTTTCTGCTCCTCTTCAACGCCGACGGCGGTGCGATCGACTTCACCCTCCCCGACGTGGGGCCGGCGCGGGGGTGGATGGTGGTGCTGGACACGAACGAGCCGGATCTGGAGGAAGGGACCCGCCACTACCGCGACTGCGACACCCTCACGATGGAGGGGCGCTCGATGGTGGTGCTGTGCGAATCGAACGAAGATCGAACCGGAGACAATGTGAGCGCAGTGGACGTATACACGCTCCCCATCGGGGCGAGCGTCGAAGAGAACGGAACGCGGTTCCGCGTGTGGGCGCCGGGCCACGAGACGATGGACGTGGTGCTGTACGGCCCCGACGCCGAGCGCATCGTGCCGATGGAGGCGGAGGGCGAGGGGTACTGGAGCGCCTTCGTGGAGGGAGTGGGCGCGGGCGCCCGCTACAAGCTGCGCCTGGACGGCGGCGACACCTTTCCCGACCCCGCCAGCCGCGCCCAGCCGGAGGGGGTGCACGGCGCTTCCGAGGTAGTGGACCCGAACGGCTTCCGCTGGACGGACGCGGGCTGGAAGGGGATGCCGCTAGAGGAGATGGTCATCTACGAGCTGCACGTGGGGACGATCACGGAGGAGGGGACCTTCGACGCGCTGGTCCGCCGCCTGGACGACCTGGTGGAGCTCGGCGTGACGGCGATCGAGCCGATGCCGGTGGCCACCTTCCCCGGCGCGCGCAACTGGGGGTACGACGGCGTGGGTCTCTTTGCGCCGGCCGCGCCGTACGGCGGGCCGGAGGGGCTGCGGCGGCTGGTGGACGCGGCGCACGCGCGCGGCCTGGCCGTGGTGATGGACGTGGTCTACAACCACTTCGGGCCGGAGGGGAACTACCTGCCCGCCTTCACCAGCGGCAAGGTCTTCAATGAAGCACACCAGACCCCGTGGGGCGCCGCCGTCAACTACGATGGCGAGGGGAGCGCGGCGATGCGCGAGTTCGTCATCCAGAACGCCGTGCACTGGGCAGTCGAGTACCACGTGGACGGCCTGCGCCTGGACGCCACGCACGCCATCATGGACGACTCCCCGCGCCACGTCCTCACCGAGCTGGCCGAGCGGGCGCGCGCCTCCATCCCCGGCCGACACTTCGTCCTGATCGCTGAGGACGACCGCAACGAGCGCCAGGTGGTGACCCCCACGGCCGAGGGCGGGCTGGGGCTGGACGGCGTCTGGGCGGACGACTTCCACCACCAGGTGCGCGTGAAGACGGCCGGCGACCGCGAGAGCTACTTCGCGGACTTCACCGGCAGCGCGGCGGACCTGGCGGACACGCTGCAAAAGGGGTGGTACTTCGAGGGCCAGCTCGCCCGGCATCGCGGCGAGGAGCGGGGCACGCCGGCCGCGGACCTTCCGCCGCGCGCCTTTGTGCACTGCATCCAGAACCACGATCAGGTGGGGAACCGCCCGCTCGGCGACCGGCTGCACGACGTGGTGGGGCTCCCCGCCTACCGCGCCGCCAGTGCGCTCCTCCTCCTCTCCCCCTACACGCCGATGCTGTGGATGGGGCAGGAGTGGGCCGCGTCGTCGCCCTTCCAGTACTTCACGGATCACCCGGAGGAGCTTGGGAAGCTGGTGACGGAGGGGCGGCGCAACGAGTTCAAGTCGTTCTCCGCCTTCAGCGACCCGGCGAACCGCGAGCGCATCCCGGACCCGCAGTCGCCCGCGACGTTCGAGCGCTCGCGCCTGCGCTGGGACGAGCGCGAGCGCACGCCGCACGCGGGCATCCTGGCGCTCTACCGCACCCTCCTGCGCCTGCGCCGCGAGCACCCCGCGCTCCGCCGGCGCGCCCGCGAGGACTTCACCGTCACCGTGGTGGGCGAGGACGGCGTCGCCCTGCGCCGTCGCGGCGCCGCGGGCGAGCCGGACCTGATGGTGATCGCCAGCTTCAGCGACTCCCTCTCCGCCGACCTCGCCGCGCTGGACGAGACGCGGCCGGAAGCCGGCTGGCGGCTGCTGCTGTCCACCGAGGAAGCGCGCTTCGGCGGCGAGGCGGAGGGTTCGCTGGCGACGCTTTCCCGCGGGGGGCGGCTGGAGATGACGGGGGCGGGGGCGGTGGTGCTGGAGGGGTAGCCCTCACCCCCAGCGCCGCTCCGCGGCGCATCCCCCTCCCCCAAAACTGCCTGGGGGAGGGGGTGTTGGTTTTTGGGCCCGTTGGCGGGCGGGTGATGCCGGGTCGAGAGACGCGGCGGATTGATCCGGCCCTGAATGTGGGCTACGGCACATCGCGGGGCACGGGCAGCCACGTGGGGCGGCCCCTACCGGATCTGTGCCGAGCGGCGGGCGCCGGTGCGGGGGCGAGGGTGGGCAGACACGCAGGTCGGCCCCTACGGGTTTCTGGGCGCGTTCCGCGGGCGGCGGAGCGCGGGCAGGCACCGAAACGCAAACCCCCTCCCCCAGGCAGTTTTGGGGGAGGGGGATGCGTCGCGGAGCGACGCTGGGGGTGAGGGCCCCTACTCGGCCTCCGCACGGGCGCGGCGGGCGCGCTCGTCGGCGAGCTCGGGCTCCAGCACGCGCGTGATGTACTCGCGCGAGCCACGCGAGTGCTCGCGCTCGAACTCCGCAGCCTCCTCGGCACGTACGCGCGCGGCCTCCGCCTCGTCGGCCAGCTTCAGCGCCTCATCGCGGGCGCTCTACGCGGAGTGGGCGGCGGCGAGGGAGGTCTCCAGCGCGCGGCGCGCGGTCATGTCGCGCGTGACCTTGCAGAAGCCGAACAACTCGCCCTGCGGATCGCGGAGCGCGGTCAGCGTTACGTTGGCCCAGAAGGTGGAGCCGTCGCGCCGCACCCGTTGCCCCTCGCCCACGTACTCGCCGCTCTCGGCGGACTGGCGGATGTGCT
This sequence comes from Longimicrobium sp., assembly GCA_036398975.1. Lineage (GTDB taxonomy): Bacteria > Gemmatimonadota > Gemmatimonadetes > Longimicrobiales > Longimicrobiaceae > Longimicrobium. The sequence goes on along the minus strand of DASWNZ010000110.1, from coordinate 24,893 downwards.
CCTCGGCCGTGCCGTCTTCCGAGCCGCCCTCCGGATACAGGAAACGCAGGTGCCCCCCCTCCGCTTCCTCGCGGGTCCACCACTTCATCAGGTGCGCGCCCTCGCCCCAGTAGACGATGACGCCTTCGGGGTTCATGAGGAAGATGGCGTAGTCGCGCACGTTTTCGGCGAGCGCGGCAATGGCGGGGTTCCCCGCGCGGATTTCCTCGCGGTTCGCCTCGCGCCTCATCCCTTCCGCGCCGCCCAGCCGCCGCTGGCGCCCGCGCTCGAACGCCGCCGCGCGCTCCGCCTCTTCGCTCTTCTTTTCCTGGTTCATGCGGATGTTTCGTCGGCAAGATGTCAGCCACTCGAATCAGGCGTCCGCATCTGGCCACCCCGTGTTACCGCGGAATCCCTTATTTCACACGGAGAACACGGAGGGGAACTACAAGCCGCAGAAAAAAAACCTCCCGGTTCACGCGCCGAAGTTGCGCCTCAGGAACGTCGGCTTGGTCAGGTCGGGCGCGGCATCAGTCGGCGGCGCGGTGTGCTTGCGACCGAGTGGGCCGAGGCCGCCCAGCCCCTGGTGCGTGACGACGGGCGGCTCCTTGGCCAGCTTCTCGAAGCCCGTCGCGATCACGGTCACGCGCACCTCGTCGCCCATGCGCGGGTCGTGCACGGTGCCGAAGATGATCTCCGCCTGGTCGCCGGCTGCCTCCTGGATGGTGGAGGAGACGGTGCTCACGTCGTCCAGCGACAGGTCCGGCCCGCCAGTGATGTTGATGAGCACGCCCGCCGCGCCCCGGACGGAGATGTTGTCCAGCAGCGGCGACGAGATCGCCTCCTGCGCCGCGTCGACCGCGCGGTTCTCGCCGCGCCCGAAGCCGGTGCCCATCAGCGCGGTGCCGCGGTTGCTCATCACCGTGCGCACGTCGGCGAAGTCCACGTTCACCTCGCCCGTCACGCGGATCAGGTCCGAGATCCCCTGCGTCGCGTGCAGCAGCACCTCGTCCGCCTTCTTGAGCGCGTCGGCGAACGAGGTCCCCTTCCCCACGATGGAGAGGAGCCGCTCGTTGGGGACGACGACCAGCGTGTCGGCGGCGCGCGCGAGGGCTTCGAGGCCTTCCTCGGCGTGCTTCATCCGCCGCTTCCCCTCGAACAGAAAGGGCTTGGTGACGACGGCCACGGTGAGCGCTCCCATCTCGCGCGCGATCTCGGCGATGCCGGGGCCGGCGCCGGTGCCGGTGCCGCCGCCCATCCCGGCCGTCACGAACACCAGGTCCGCGCCCGCCAGCGCCTTGCGCACGTCGTCGGCGTTCTCCTCCAGTGCGCCGCGGCCCACTTCGGGGCGCGCGCCGGCGCCCAGCCCGCGCGTCAGCTTCCGCCCGATCTGGATGCGCACGTCGGAGCGGCACCGGGCCAGCGCCTGGGCGTCGGTGTTCACCGTGATGAACTCCACCCCTTCCAGCTGCTCGTGGATCATGCGGTTGACGGCGTTCCCGCCGCCGCCACCGACGCCCACCACCAGCATGCGGGCGCCGGGCTCCTGGTCGATGTACTCGAACTTCATCGGGCTTCCTCCGCGCGCAGGCGGTCGAGTGCGGTGAGGTCGCCCGCCCACAGGGCGCGCAGGCGTTCGTCGTCGGCGATGTAGGCGCGCAATCCGTCCACGAGGTCGTCCAGGTTGGTGCCCGCGAAGTCGGCCCGCAGCTCTTCCACGCGGAAGCGGTCGGAGCCGGCGAACCAGAGCACCTCGCCGTTGTCGAAGCGCACGCCGTAGCGGGCGCCGTCGGTCACGTAGTCGCGGGCGTCGTCCCACGGCGGAAGGTCGCGCGGCTCGCCGCCCGGCACGGTCGCGCGGGCGAGGTAGAAGTGCGCGGGAAGCTGCACGGTCCGGATCATGGCGCCCGGTGCGGAGGGAGTGCTGGAGCGGGGATGCTGCGGGAGTAGCACGCGATTGCGTACTACACGTGGCGCAAAAGGCATGAGCGTGCCCACAAAATGTGCTACTTACCCGCGCTGCACAAGCCTTCCAGAACTTCAACAGCAGGGCTCACGCGGAGACGCGGAGACGCGGAGACGCGGAGACGCGGGAGAACTGCAACAGCAGGGCTCACACAGAGCCAGAGGCACAGAGAGAACAGCAAAAGGTTTTCTCTGTGGCTTTCTGTTCCTTCTGTGTTCTCTGTGTGAGGCTTTTTTCTTTCTCTGCGTCTCCGCGTCTCCGCGTGAGGCCAGCTGTTTTACGCGCTCCGGGGAAAGCGGATGGTGGACGGGTCGATCTTGCGCCGCTCGGACGCGCGGCGGGCGCCCACGCGGTCGCGCACACGCTGCGCGATCTCCTCGCGCTTCAGCGGAGACACCAGCTCGGAGGCGGCTGCGGCGGCGGACTCGGCGGGGTGGCGGAAGATGGGGCCGTTCTCGCGGTACCACGGGATGATCCGCTCCACCTGCGCCGTCAGGCGGCGGTCGGAGCGGGCCGTGTGCAGGTCCCAGTCCGCCTGCGCGTACAGCCAGCTCTCCGCGCGCGTGCCAAAGAAGCGCGCCAGCCGCAGCGCCATCTCCGCCGTCACCCGCTTCTCCCGCTTGTTCAGCAGGTCGTTCAGGTGCGGGCGGGAGACGCCCATCCCAAGAGCCACGCGCCCCTGCGTGAGCGTCGGGTCGCGGTCGATGAACTCTTCTTTCAGAAGCTGGCCGGGGCGGCGGGGCTCCACGGCGGGGGTGGCGATGCTCGTCATGGGAGGTGTGCGTCGGGTTGTGGGGCCAGACAGGGCTTTCCATCAGGGGCAAGACCCGGACCGCGGCGTGGAGTGGTCCGGAATATAGCGTCGAACTCCCGCTGTCGCACAAGGTTGCCGCGTCTCTGTAAGCTGTCAGCTTACAGCTAACTCGTTGTCAGTGTGGTGGTTACAGCAACTGCTACGGCACGCGACGTGCCTTTGGGACCCTTCCCCCGGCGGTCCAACCCGCCCGCCGTAAAACATTGCACGCATGGCACGAGATGCCTACCACGATCTGGAAGGGCGCCATCAGCTTCGGTCTGGTGACCATCCCGGTGACGCTGCACAGCGCGGTGCGCGAGCACAGCGGGATCAGCTTCAACCAGCTCCACGCCAAGGACAAGTCGCGCATCCGCTACAAGAAGGTCTGCGAGCGCGAGGGGAAGGAGGTTCCGGCCGACGAGATCGTCAAAGGATACGAGTACGAGAAGGGAAAGTACATCGTCATCTCCGACGAGGAGCTGGAGCAGGCCGAGCGCGCCACCTCGCGCTCGTTCGAGATCGCGGCCTTCGTCAAGGAGGAGGACGTCGATCCCCGCTACTTCGACAAGCCCTACTACCTGGCTCCCATGCCGGGCGGCGAGAAGGCGTACGTCCTCCTGCGACAGACGATGGAGAACACCGGGTCGATCGGCGTCGGCAGCTTCGTGCTGCGCAAGAAGACGCACCTGGCCGGCCTCAAGGCGGTGGGCGACGCGCTGGTGCTGGAGCTGATGCGCTACGAGCGCGAGCTGGTGGACGTGCGCGAGCTGCGCATCCCCGAGGTCAAGGACCTGCGCCCGCAGGAGCTGAAGATGGCGGAGCAGCTCGTGGAGAACCTGAGCGAGCCCTTCGATCCCGGCAAGTTCCGCGACGTTTACAGCGAAAGCCTGATGGAGGTGATCCAGGCCAAGCTCAAGGGCCAGAAGCCGTCGCTGGCCGAGGCGGACGAGCCCGACAGCACGGGCGTGATCGACCTGATGGCGCGGCTGCAGGAGAGCATCAAGGAGTCGTCCAAGCCGGCGGCGGCCAAGAAGAAGGCTGCGGCAGCTCCCAAGAAGCGGAAGTCGGCGTAGCCCATGGCGAAGCCCCGCCGCACCTCCGCGCCCGCGGGCGACCTGGCGGAGTACCAGGCCAAGCGCGACTTCGGCAAGACGCCGGAGCCGCGCGGCGCGCGTGCGCGGAAGAAGAAGGCGGCGGGGCTCGGCTTCGTGGTCCAGAAGCACGCGGCCAGCCACCTGCACTTCGACCTGCGGCTGGAGCTGGGCGGGGTGATGAAGAGCTGGGCCGTGCCCAAGGGCCCCTCCGGCGACCCGGCGGACCGCCGCCTGGCCGTGGAGGTGGAGGACCACCCCATGGAGTACAACTCCTTCGAGGGCACCATACCGGCGGGCGAGTACGGCGGCGGCACCGTGATGCTGTGGGACCGCGGCACCTACACCGCGGACGACGTGCTCCCCAACGAGGACCCGGAGGAGTTCCTCGCCGCGCAGCACAGGAAGGGAAAGCTGGACATCACCTTCCACGGCGAGCGGCTGCGCGGCTCCTACGCCCTGGTGCGCACCCGCCGCGGCGAGGGCAGCTCGAAGCCGCAGTGGCTCCTCATCAAGCACCGCGACGACCACTCCGGCGACGGGCTCGACCCCGCCGCTGAGTACGACACCTCGGTGGAGACGGGCCGCACCATGGAGGAGATCGCCTCCGGCCGTGGAGGCCGCCGTGTGTGGCGCTCCAATCGTGCCACCAATGCGACACCTGCTCCGCAAGCAGTCCCCGCCGCCGCGCCGCCGCCGGTCGTGCTCCCCATGCTCGCCTCCTCCGCCGGGGGCACGGTGCCGAGCGGCGAGGGGTGGACCTTCGAGCCGAAGTACGACGGTATCCGCGTGCTCGCCTTCGTGGGGAACGGGACGGCGGCGCTGGTCACGCGCAACGGCAACGACAAGGCGCGCCAGTTTCCCGAAGTCGTGGAAGCGCTCCTCGCCTTCCGCCAGGAGCTGGGGCGCGACGTGGTGCTGGACGGCGAGCTGATCGGCGTGCGCAACGGCGAGGTGGTGCGCTTCGAGTCGCTTCAGGGGCGCATGCACCTGACCAACGACCGCGACATCGCCAACAGCTCCGCCCGCGAGCCCGCCGCGCTCGTCGCCTTCGACCTGCTGCTGGACGGCACGCGCCCCCTGCTGCGCGAGCCGTGGAGCGAACGCCGCGAGGCGCTGGAGGAGCTGCTCGAGGGCCGCGCCACCGACGTGCTGCGGCTGGGCGAGAGCTCCGCGGACGTGGACGAGATGATGTCGCGCGCCCGCGCCGGCGGGTGGGAGGGGCTGGTCGCTAAGCGGACCTCCAGCGGCTACGCGGCGGGCAAGCGCTCGCGCGACTGGGTCAAGCTGAAGCTGGAGAACCGCCAGGAGCTCGTCGTGGGCGGATGGACGGAGCCACGAAACTCGCGGCAGCACGTGGGGGCGCTCCTCCTGGGCTACTATGACGCGGAGGGGCGCTTCATCTACGCGGGGCACACCGGCACCGGCTTCGATCAAAAGGGCCTGGCCGACGCGGCTCGGCGCATGAAGCCGCTGGAGCGCAAGACGTCGCCCTTCGTGGAGAAACCCGCCACCAACGAGAAGGCGCACTGGGTGACGCCGAAGCTGGTGGTGGAGATCCGCTTTAACGAGTGGACCTCCGCGGGAAAGCTGCGCCAGCCCGTCTTCCTCGGCTTCCGCGATGACAAGGACCCGCGCTCCGTCGTGCGCGAGCCGGACGCTGGCGTCTCGGCCGAGGCGCCTGAAGCGCAGGATAGCGCCCCGGGTCCGCGGCACGCGGCGGGCTCCGTCGCCGAGCGGCTGGACGCCATCGAGCGCGAGGGCGGCGACGGCGTGGTGGCGCTGGCGAAGGGGAAGCAGCTCTCCGTCAGCAACCTGGGCAAGGTCTACTTCCCCGCGGACGGCATCACCAAGGGCGACCTGCTGCGCTACTACGCGGAGACGGCGCGCTACATCCTCCCCGCCATGAAGGACCGGCCGCTGGTGCTGCGCCGCTTCCCCAACGGCATCGAGGGGCAGGCCTTCTACCAGCAGACCCCCGACGCCGACACGCCGGAAGGGGTGCGCGTGGAGACGATCCGCGAGCCCGACGGCGACCTCAAGCGGCGCCTGATCGGCGGCGACCTCGCCACGCTCCTGTACACGGTGCAGCTGGGCGCCATCTCGTACGATCCCTGGCACTCGCGCGTCGACGGGCTGGACTACGCCGACTACTCGATCCTCGACCTGGACCCCGGCGAGGGGACCGACTTCCAGACGGTCGTCGAGGTGGCGCGGCTGGTCAAGCAGGAGCTGGATCGCGCGGGGCTGCACGGGGCGCTCAAGACGTCGGGCTCCAGCGGGCTGCACATCTACCTCCCGCTCCCCGCGCGCACGCCGCTGGAGACCTCCACGCTGCTGGCGCAGTTCATCGCCACCCGCGTGGCCGCGCGCGCGCCGAAGATCGCGACGATCGAGCGGATGGTGAAGCGGCGCCCGCGCGGCACCGTGTACGTGGACTACCTGCAGAACATCCTGGGGAAGACGGTGGCGGGGGTGTACGCCGTCCGTGCCAAGCAGGGCGGCACCGTCTCCACCCCGCTGAGCTGGGACGAGCTGACCGACGACCTGGACCTGCACGCCTTCACCCTGCGCACCCTCCCCGCGCGGCTGGCGGAGCGCGGCGACCTGTGGGGCCCGGCGATGAAGCGGCCCATCCCGCTGCGGCGCTTCCTGCGCGCCGCGCCGGCCGCCTGAACCGCGAGGAGCGGACGATGATCGACTTCGAAGCAGCGGTGAGGGAGGCCTGGCTGGACGCGACCGCGCCGGGGTGCGTGCTGGTCGTGTCCGAGAACGAGGTGATCCGCACGGGGCTCCGTCTCCTCCTGCAGCGCAACCGCTACGAGGCGGTGGAGGCGCGCACGGAGGAGGAAGCGGTGCGGCTGGCGGTGGAGTGGTTCCCGGACCTGGTGATCGTGGACCTTCCCGACCCCGCGGCCCCGCGCCTCCTGGAGGAGCTTCGCCGCGAGCCCGGGTGCACCGGCACCCTCGCCTTGCGCCTGACCGCCGACTCCGAGGCCGCGCACTCCGGCACCGCCCACTACGACGGCTGCCTGGTGAAGCCGGCCGACCCGCAGCGCATCCTCGCGGAGGTGGTGCGGCTGATGGAGCGGCGCTTCGGTGCGGGACGCACGGCGGTGCCGCTGGACGGCCCACGCGCCGCGGAGCTGATCCGGCTGGACACCCCCTTCCCCGCCCGCACGCGCGTGGAGGCCAACCCGCTGAACGCCGAAGTGCTGGCCAACGTCCTTTCCGAGCTGCGCTGGCTGGGCATCCGCCACCACCAGCTTCGCGACGGCGGCGACGTGGTGGTGGAGTACGTGTGCACCGTGCAGCAGGCGCTGGAGCTCGGCTTCGAAGACGTGCCGGGCGTGCTCGCCTTCGCCCTGGAGGACGCCTTCCCCTGGCTGGTGCGCCGCCCAGATGCGCTGCGCAGGCGGATCGACCGGCTCAAGAACCTGGCATCGCTGCGCCGCACGGGATGAGCACGGGGCGCCCGATGCCGTACGTGCGGCCGGGCGGAAGCTGAACAGCCGACGTAATTGGAGGTGGTGGATGAGAAGCTCGAAGAGAACGCGCGATCCGGTCGAGATCCGGCTCTGGATTGAGGATCGAGGCGGCGCCCCCGCCTTCGGCAGCGGCGCCGAGGGACCGCTCCGCGTCGACTTCGATCCGGACGCGCCGCCGACCGAGGCGGATTGGGTGCGCTGGTTCCGCGTCTTCGAGGACCACGATCTCACCTTCCACTTCCACCCGGCGGATGACGGCCGCTCCTACCGCCTCGTCCGTGGCCGGGCGGACGACGAGCACCCCGTGCTGGCTGCGTGGCCGGCGGGGAGCCTGATGGTCGTGGAGCGCACGGGCTGAACGGGACGGAAACGGCAACCCACAGCGGGACATGGACATGGAACCGCTCACCCGCCGGCAGGTGGAGATACTGGGCTACCTGCGGGAATACCTGGAAGAGAAAGGGTACGCGCCCAGCCACGAGGAGGTGGCGGAGCGTTTCAGCTACCGCGCCATCTCCACCGTGGCCGAGCACCTGAACACGCTGCAGGAGAAGGGCTACATCCTGCGCACCCCCGGCCGCTCGCGCGCGCTGCGCCTTCTCCGCCCCGGCGACGTCGCCGAGCCGGAGCCGACGCAGGGCTTCAGCGTGGCGGACGGCGCCCAGTACGTCCCCCGCCGCCACCTGCCGCCGATGTTCGCTGCCTGGATGGCCGAGTGGCTCACCGAGCGCGGCCACCCCCGCCCCGACGAGGCGCAGCTCAAGGCCTGGGTGATGCACCGCATGCGGCGGCGCGCGTCCTGACGTTGCGGGATGGAGGCTCTCGTGGCGCTCGGTGGAACCGATTCGCCACATCCGTGCCGACAAAGGGAACCCACTCGCCGCGCACGTTTAGGTCCGGCTTTATCCGCGCGAGCAACCGCTCAGATTCGCTGCTTCCGGAAGAGTTCCTCGCCCGAGCCCCGGAGGCGCTGGTGGGGTAGACTCGATCAATCTGGACCGCCTTCATTTGGAGGCGGAAGAGATTCAGCGACGCGGCTTCTTCGTCGTGACCGAGTGATCGCTTTGGACGTGCGCCACTGTGCTCACGGAACGGGGCGCGGCTGATCGGATGAAAGGTTTAGCCTCACGGGTTTCCCCTTACCACGAAACGTCCGTTGCCAGCCCACGAAGTATGGAACGTTCGGGAGATTGTGGGCACGCTAAGCGACGTGATCACCCTCACGTTTCTGGTCGGCGGCGGATTATGGGCTTGGTGGCGGTACCGGGTGCAGGCCGAGGGTGTACCTCGTGTCGATTTCTCGGTGGACGTGCAGTTTGTCGGGGTCCAGAAGACCGATTGGCTCGTGGAGATCCTCGGCCACGTGACAAACCGCGGCTTGGTTCCTCAGCGGATGAATAGCCTTGAGTTCGAGATCCGCTACCTTGACCGATTCGACGCGGTTGTATACACGGAAGAGTACCGTGGCCAGGTGATCGTCCCGACGATACTGAAGCAGGGAAGCTGGATTCCGGCGGGCAATCGCACGTCGATGGTGCTACTCCCGGGGATCTCGCTTCGCTACAACTACGTTTACCGGGTTCCAAGAACGGCGAGCTTCGTTCTGTTGCACGGCCGCCTGGACTACCCTGATCATAAAGCGCCTCTTCGCGCCGATCGATTGCTGAAGGTCCCGGACCCACATGCCTTCGTTGGTCGTCCGCTCGACTCCCGCAGCGGAAAACCGGGATGATCCCCACCAGGATCTCGTTCGGTTTGAGCGCGGCGTCACGTTTGCGGGGCGTCGAGGGCGCGACTTGGCGCCAGGGTTCTGACACTTACGCTCGGCCGGGTAGAGACGTGGAAACCCAGCGAAACGAACAGGGAACCACCCCCGCATGGGTGGAACGCATGCGCGAACGCGGGGTCAACGTCCGGGAACCCGAACCCGGGTTCGTGTTGCGGGCATATGATGAGCGCGGGCGCGAAGCCGGCTTCCTGCTGGTACTCTGGCGCAAGACGGTGCGGCTGCTGCGCGGCGAGCGTGCTGTCCGTTGACGCCTCCACTCTCGAAAAGACGCACAGCCACGCACTATTCCTTTCTCTGCATACCAGACGGGCGCAGCCCAACCGAGCCGTTAAACCTGTTCCACCACCCCTTCACCTTCGTCAATTACCTGCAAGTACATTCCTCGTTTCCAGAAGCAACCGCCTACCCTCAACTCACCGTCTTCGCCATACTCCGGCCGCGCCGCCAAGCGCACCGAATGTAGATCCCCCGTCTGTGCGTCGTTGTAAACCACGCGAGTATGCGGCTGATTCGAAGCGGGCTCCGCCCCATCGGGTGGAACCAGCTCAACTTCGGTGTCTGTTTCTTTAACCGTCCAGCCGACCCTTTTAAGGGCATCTCTCATTTGGTGCGTCGTTGTCCCCGGCCTTCTCGGATCGAAGCCGGGAGGCAGAACTTCGGGATGCTGGCGAACCCACGCTTTGAATGGGTGCCGTTCCACCCCGCTGATGACGAAGTACCGTTTACGTGGTGCCATTGACGCTTCCCGGAGAGACGTGGTGGATTTTTAGCCACACGAGACACGAAAGCTACTTGTTCGGCAGGTGCTAAGAAACGCAGGCCCGCTAGGACTTGCATCTAAGATTGGCACCCGATGCGACTTGGTTCGGTGTACTCCCCTAAGGAGGTTGCCGTCCCCGAGCATCAACGCCCATTTATTGCCTCACTATTGGAGCGTACCAACCGTGAAGGCACGGAGAGAACCCCTTTTTGCGGTTCTTTCCGTGCCCTCTGTGTCTCTGTGTGAGGCTGTTCTTCAGGCGCGCGGCGGGCGGAAGCCGAGGATCTCGCGGTCGTACGTGGCGGGGTTGGCGGCGTAGAGCGCGCTCCACTCGTCGGGGCCGGGAAGGTTCAGCTCGCGGTGCACGGCCAGGATCAGCTCGCGGAGGCGGTCGGCGGCTTCGCCGGTGCCCACCAGCGTCTCCACGATCTCGTCGCCGCCCCACGCGGGCGCGGCGACGGCGGCGGGAACGCGGGAGGCTTCCTCCGCGCGCTGTGCCAGTAGCCAGAAGCCATCTGGATCCAGCGCGAAAATGTGCTCGGCGATTTTCGCCGAGCACCAGTCGAGGTATTTGATCCGGAGAGCAGGCTCCTGCGCCATGCAGGACGGGGTTGTAGGCGGACCGGGACGCGCGCCCGTCAACTGTGCGGCCCGCGGGCCACTAGGTCAAGACTTTTGTTTGCTGGGTGTCCCGCGCCAGCACCTGGAAGATGGTCTCCCGCATCGCGCAGTATCGCAGCATCTTCGCCACGAGCTCCGGGTCCCGTTGCTGGATCGCTTCCACCCTGTTCGCCACGTCGGAGGGGAGCGTCAGGACAACTGGGCGGGCTTCCGTCATTCCAGGTTCTCGAAGGTTCGGGGGATGGTCTTGCGGGGGCGTCGACGGCGGGGGTGTCGAAGCCGGAGCGCCAAAGTAAGGGGGTGCCCCCGTGCCGGTCAACCCCTTTGTAACCCTATGCAAACCAATACGTTACACGCAAGTGACTGCGCCGCAACCGGTTGCGCCCCCACCCCCTCCTCCTCGCCACGCGCGGTGGCCGGACAGGGGCTGGAGCGCTCTGAAACACCCTTGCGGAGCAGACGGTTTGCGCGCAGATTGGGGGCCACCTTCCCGTCCGAAATTCTTCGCGGTTCCCCCTGTCCGACCGTCTCCGGAGCACCCGTCCATGCTCGTTCGCGACCCGCTCGCGCCGGTGAGGCGCTGAGCCGATGCCCGTCATCGCCATTGCCAACCAGAAGGGCGGCGTCGGAAAGACGACCACCGCCGTGAACCTCGGCGCCAGCCTGGCCGCGGCGGAGAAGCGCACGCTGGTGGTGGACCTGGACCCGCAGGGGAACGCCTCCAGCGGCCTCCTTCCGGCCGCGCTGCGCGGCTCCGCCCGCTCGTCGCTCTACGGCGTGCTCTTCGACGGCGCCCCGCTGGCCAGCGCCGTGGTGCGCTCGCCGGACATCGCCTTCCTGGACGTCGTGCCCACCAGCGACCACCTGATGGGTGCCGAGGTGGAGATGGCGGACCTCCCCGGCCGCGAGCGCCGCCTGCGTGAGGCGCTCGCCCCCGTGCGCGACCTGTACGACTTCGTGCTGCTGGACTGCCCGCCCGCGCTGGGCCTCTTTACGCTCGGCGCCCTGGTGGCGGCGGACAGCGTGCTGGTGCCGGTGCAGGCCGAGTTCTTTGCGCTGGAGGGGCTGTCGCAGTTGCTGGAGAACATCGAGCTGGTGCGCGCGTTGAATCCCGCGCTGCGGGTGGAAGGCGCGCTGATCACGATGTACGACGGGCGGCTTTCGCTGGCGCAGAGTGTGGCCGCCGAGGTGCGCGGGCATCTGGGGGAGCGCACTTTCGCCACCGTCATCCCGCGCAACGTGCGGCTGGCGGAGGCGCCGAGCTTCGAGCGGCCGGTGCTCGCGTACGATGCGCAGTCGGCGGGGGCGAGGAGCTACCTGTCGCTGGCGGTGGAGCTGATCCAGCGGTATGGAATGGAGGCACCGGTGGGGAGGGGGCGGGAGAGCCGGGCGGGGTGAGGGGGGCCGGGGGCGATGAAGCCCTGGATGGAGCCCCGGCGGTTGAAACCGCTGCAACAACCGCGGGAAACCTGCCTTCGCAGGTTGCGGGGGTGGGGTTGGAGGTTATCCGCTCGGCTATGCCGCTGGCGCGCTGACCGCTCGGCGCTGATCGTCCAAAGCAAAGTTCCGGTAGGCTGCACCGGGCGCACCGGTAGGCCAATCTTATACACCGCCTTTCAGAACGGAGAGCAATGCGGCGACTCATACCGGTGTGCGCAACCCTCGCGTGGCTTGCCTCTGTGGGGGTGGCTGGGGCACAGGAGACGCGCCGGCGCACGCTGGCCAGTTATGCTTGGGACGGAACGCAGATTAGTGTCCAGGCCACGAACGACCCGATGTTCGGCGTGACCATTCGAGCGCACGAACGGTTGGACGATGTGTTCGTCTTTGCCTCGCCACAGGACGCAATGGAGTGGGCCGCGCTCGCAGACAGCCTGATCTCCGCTCCACACCTCGCACGTTCTGGAGAGACACTCGAAGTAGAAGGGCCGTCGCTTGGTATGTCCAACGCAGTGGAGCTCGACAAGCGCGTGAGCACCGCGGGAACTCGCTTCGATCTCTACTTCTCCGACCGCTACGACATCAACACGGTCTTGGCGCGTATTGGCCGGGAGCGCGCCCGCGAGTTCGTTGCTGCAGTGCGCCGAGCCGCACGAGCGTCCGCAGAAATGTCGGGCGTGCAGTTGTACCGCGAGCGGCCGCTACCCCCTCCCCCGCCCGCTAGTCCAATCGGCGATCCGAGTTGGGCCATCGTGGCAGACCCGGCGGCGAAGGTGTACTTCGAAGCGAGATGCACCCAGGGACAGGCATTTGTAGAGATGATGAAGGGGGGTCCAGTGGCAGTGCGGTACTTCCGCACGAGTACCGAAGCAGAACAGGCTGGGTTCACCCGCTCGCCTGCGCCGACGCAGTGCCCGCCGCAGACTGGACCTCAGTAGCGCACGCAAAGGGACCGAGGAAGGACGAGCGTGGGACAGGGACACAGGAGAGCCGCCGACACCGGGCGAGAAGTTACGGGGAGGCGCCTGAAGCGGTCTCATACGCGGCCGGATGATGATCTGAGCGTAGAGCCATGCGAGCCCTGCCCACGCACCTGCCCTTCGGCGCAGAGCGAAGGGTGGGGTTTTGGCGTATGCACCGGCGTGGTGCGCGGTGGAGGGAGGGCGCATGCCGGTCGATGGGCCGAGGACGCGGGGTGCGGTGTGGGGGCGGGCACGGGCAGCCACGCGGGGCAGCCCCTACGAGGGTCGGGTCCGAGGGCGGGGGTCGGTGGGGCGAGGGAGGGCGGACACGCAGGTCCGCCCCTACAAGGTCGGTGGTGGAAAGCGGGGGGCGGCGCGGCGCCGGGCACGGGCGCGATGAATCGCGCCCCTACGGGGCACTGGTATCGGCAGACGCAGTTCTCCCCCTCGCCCGCCCTGCGCCCCCGCAGGCGGGCGAGGGGGTCGGGGGGAGGGGGCCTTTCGGGTGAGGGCTCACCCCGGCAGCGTAAAGTGGAACGTCGCGCCTTCGCCCGGCACGCTCTCGGCCCAGATGCGGCCGCCGTGGGCTTCCACGATGCCCTTGGCGATGGCCAGGCCCAGGCCGAGTCCCTCCTTTTCGCCGCGGCGGACTTGCCAGTAGCGGTCGAAGAGGCGCGGGAGGTGCTCGGGGGCGATGCCGGTGCCGGTGTCGGCTACCGTGAAGCGGACGGCGCCCTCGGCGGGGGCGGCGGAGACGGTGACGAGGCCGCCCGCGGGCGTGAACTTCAGCGCGTTCCCCAGCAGGTTGGAGAGCACGCGCAGGATGCGCGAGTCGTCCGCCCAGAGGGTGGGAAGGCCCGGGGCGACCGAGGTGCCCAGTGTCAGCCCGCGCTGCGCGGCCATCTCGCGGAACATCTCCACCGCCCGGTCCACCAGGTCGACCGGGGACACGGAGGCGGGGCAGAGGGCCGCGCCTCCCGATTCCAGCGCCACCACCTCCACCAGGTCCTGGATCAGCCCGGCCATCTGCTGCGACGCATTGCGGATGGCGCGCAGCTGCTGGCGGTCGCGGTCGCTCCACGCCGCGCCGGCCGAGAAGTCGTCCAGCAGCGCCGTGCCCAGGACGATGGCGTTGAGCGGGTTGCGCAGGTCGTGCGACACCACCGCCAGCACCTCCTCGCGGGCGCGGGAGGCCCGCTGCGCCTCCTCGTAGAGCCGCGCGTTGTCCACCGCCAGGGCGGCGCGGCGGGCCAGCTCCTGCGCCACCTCCAGGTCCGCCTCCTCGTAGGGCGGCGAGCTCGCCGTGCGGCCGAAGGAGATGGCGCCCAGCGTGCGCCCGCGCGCCTGCATCGGCACCACCATCCCCGAGGCGAGCCCCAGGTCGCGCAGCATCTCCGTGTGCTCGGGGCCGCTGGAGATGGCGCCGACCATGCCGTCGTCCACCACCGGGATGAGGCGCGGCTCGCCGGTGCGCAGGCAGACCACGGCGGGGTGCGCGCCAGCGGGGTCGACCGGGAAGCGGCGCAGGAGCCCGCGCACGATCTCGCGCCGGCGCGGGTCCGCGTGGGCGACGCCGGGGGCGCGCAGCTCCCCGCCCTCCTCCACGTGCACGATGCAGTAGTCGGCCAGGCTCCCCGCCACCATGTCCGCGATGCGCTGCAGCGTCGCGGCGGACTCCAGCGACGAGGCCAGGAGCTCGCTGGTGCGCGCGAGGAGGCGGTCGGCCTGGCGGCGGCGGCGCTCCTCCGTGACGTCGGTGAAGGTGACCACGCCGGCCACCGTCTTCCCCTCCGCGTCGGCGACGGGGGCGCCGTTCACCCGCAGCACCGCGGGCGTGCCATCGCCGCGGCGGTAGTGCAGCTCCTCGCCGGCGATGCTCTCGCCGCCGCGGACGACGCGGGCCAGCGGATGCTCGGCGGCGGCGAAGGGGCGACCGTCCGGGTGCACGTAGCCGGCGCCGCCCTCGGGGAGGATGGGGTGGCGGACGAGGCGCTCCGCCTCGGGGTTGTGCAGGACGATGCGGCCGTCCGGCGCTTCGCCGATCAGCACCCCCTCGGGCATCTGCCGCACCACCGCTTCCAGAAAGGCGCGCCCGCGCTCCGTCTCGCCCAAGAGGGCGGCGCGAGCCTCTTCGGCGCGGCGGGCGCTGACGTCGCGGATCATCCAGCGCATCCCCGCGGGCTCCCCGGCGCGCTCCGGGACGCCCTGCACCGAGCACTCCACCGGGATCGGCTCGCCGTCGCGCGGCAGGAGGGTGACTTCCCACTCGTCGATGCGCGCGCGCATGGAGGCTGCGAGCGCCATCCGCGTGCGGAAGTCGCGCACCTCCAGGGGGTCGATGAAGAGCACCAGGGGCTTCCCGCGCAGCGCTCGTCCATTCACGCGCAGGAGCTCGCAGGCCGCGCGGTTGGCTTCGCGGATGACGCCCGCCTCGTCGGTCACCACGTAAGGAACGGGCGCGTACTCGAAGAGCTCGACGTAGCGCCGGTTCTCTTCTTCCAGGAGCAGCTGCGCGGCGGCGAGGCTCTCGTTCTGCTGGCGAAGCTCCTCTTCCGCCACGCGCAGCTCCTCCATCACCGTCATCAGCTCTTCCAGGGCGGCCTGTGCCACGTCCGCCGACCCCGCGGACGCGGCGAGGCGCGCGCGCAGGACCTCTATGCGGTGATGCGCGCTGTGCAGCTGGTCGTGGAGGACGGAATCGAAGCTCATTATCGCGCGCTGGGGAGAGCAAGCCGTCTGTGTGTACTGTGCGTCCACTTCGGCAAAGCTTGCGCCAGTGGCGAGCGAACTCGCGGCCACAACGGGCACAACGTCCGCCTGCGCGGACGCGGGGTCAGACGGCGGTTTCGCTAGCCGGCTTCAGCCCTCCGGCTTGCTCCGCGGGGTCTTCGAATTCGTGCATCACCAGGACGGCGCCGCGGATCTCGCGGTCGGCGCCGGCGAAGGGGGTGCAGGTGACGTGGCAGCGGATGGCGCGGCCGCGGCGGTTGATGGCGTCCAGGGTCAGCTCCTCGTGCTCGGAGCGGCCCTCGATGCATGCGCGGACCGGCGCCTTGAGCCGCTCCACCGGAAAGCCGATGTCCAGGTTCTGGAACGCCACCCCCTCCACTTCCTCGCCCCGCAGCCCCCACAGCTCCTCGGCCTTGCGGCTCCAGATGCGGATGTCCGAGTCGCGGTCCAGCACCACCACGGCGGAGCTCAGCGAGGTGAGGATCGCCGTCATGTAGCTGTTGACGTCGTTCAGCTCCCCCGTGCGGCGCTGGATCTCGTTGTTGATCGTCTCCAGCTCCTCGTTGGTGGACTGGAGCTCCTCGTTCATCGTCTCCAGCTCCTCGTTGCTGCTCTGGAGCTCCTCGTTGGTCGTCTCCAGCTCCTCGATGGTGCTCTGCAGCTCCTCGTTTGTCGTCTCCAGCTCCTCGTTGGTGCTCTGCAGCTCTTCGAACGCAGTCTCCAGCTCCTGGTTCGTCTCCATGAGCTGAGCGCGCACCTGCTGCACCTGCGACACGTCCACGAAGGCGACGCTCACCCCCACGATGGAGTCGTCGCGGTCCACCAGCGGCGCGACGATCACCTCGAAGGTGCGCAGGGTTCCGTCGGGGAGCGGGTGCTCCACGCCGGGGAGGTGCAGGACGCGCGGGTCGCCGTACACCTGCTCGATGCGGGTGCGCAGGTCCACCGGGCGGTACGAGATGGTGAGGTCGTGCAGCGAGCGCCCCAGGTCCGCCGGCACCAGCCCGAAGATGGCGCGGGCCTGCGCGCTGGCCGAGACGAGGGTGCCCTTGCGGTCCACCACCAGCTGCGCGTTGGGCTGCACGTCCAGCGCGGCTTCGCGGATGCGGAGCTGGTGCACCAGCCGCTCGTGCCCCTCCGCGCGCCCGGGCTGCCCCAGCGTCAGCAGCCGGTCGCGCCGGGGGTTGCGCGCCGACTTGCGGAAGATGCGAGCCTTGAGGTCCACGGGGGCGAAGAGGTCCCCGTGCGACCTCATCATCTCCGCCTTCCCCAGGAAGAGGGTGCCGCCGTCCTTGAGCCCGAAGTGGAAGCGCGTGAGGATGCGCCCCTGCGTCTCCGCGTTGAAGTACATCAGCGCGTTGCGCGAGACCAGCAGGTCCAGGTGGCTGATGGGCGCGTCGCGCACCAGGTCGTGACGCCCAAAGATCACCTGGCGGCGCAGGTCGGGGCGAAAGGCGAACGATCCCCCGGGCGCCCCCTCGAAGTACTTCTCCCGCAGCTCGGGCGGCAGCGACTCCATCGCCCGCTCGTTGTACGTGGCGGAGCGGGCGTGCGCCAGCGCCTCCTCGTCCACGTCGGTGGCGTAGATCTTCACCCGCTCGCGGAAGCCCTCCGCCCCCAGCACCTCGGAGAACATCATCGCCAGCGTGTACGTCTCCTCGCCGGACGCGCACCCGGCGCTCCACACCCGCACCGGCGCATCGGACTCACCCAGGATGGGCGCCAGGTGCTCGTGCATCAGCGCGGACCACGCTTCGGGGTCGCGCCAGAAGCCGGTGACGTTGATGAGGATGGTGTTGAAGAGCGCCGTGAACTCCCCCGGATGGGCTTCCAGGAAGGCCTGGTAGGCGGCGAAGCCGTCCACCTCCACCTCGGCCATCCGCTTCTCCACGCGGCGCACCAGGGTGGCTCGCTTGTAGCCGGTGAAGTCGAAGCCGCGGTTGTCGCGGAGGAACTCCAGGAGCTGTTCGAAGTGGGGATCGGAGGGCTGGCTCATGCGCTCTGGGTTACGGCCTGTACGATGCGGCCGGCGATCTGCTCCAGCGGGAGCACGTCGTCCGCCGTTCCGGTGGCGATGGCGTTGCGGGGCATGCTTTCGACGGTCGCCGTGGCGGGGTCCTGCACCAGCACGGTGCCGCCGGCCTCCTTGATGGCGCGCACCCCCAGGCTGCCGTCCGAGTCGCACCCGGTGAGGACCACGCCCACCACCCCCGCGCCGAACCGCTCCGCGGCCGTGGCGAAGAGCGGATCGGCCGCGGGGCGCGAGAAGCGGATGGGGGGCGCATCCGAAAGCTGCAGACGCCCTCCGCCATCCACCACCACGTGCCGGTCGGGCGGCGCCACGAACACCCTGCCGTCGTCCAGCGCCTCGCCGCCGAGCGCCTCGCTCACGGGGAGCGCGCTGACCATCCCCAGCACCTCCGCCAGCCTGCTGCGGCGCCCCGGCTCCAGGTGCTGCACCACCACCACCGAGGCGGGGAGGTCGGCCGGAAGCTGGGAGAGGATGTGGCGCAGCGCCTGGATCCCCCCGAGCGACGACGCGATCACCACCAGGCACGGCGGCGGTGTGGAATGCAAAGGGGTCCGGCGAAAGGGACTCGTGGAAATCTGGATAGACTGTAACACTCGCCCGCGCACCCCTCCGTGTCAAGCAACTGGAAACGTCCGTGCACGGGAATTGCCGCCCCTCTCGCGGGGTGAATGCCTGCGGACCGACACTTTCGGGAGCGATTCAGTGACTGGACGGGACATCATCGTGATGGGCGGCTCGGCGGGTGCGGTGGAGGGGATGGCGCAGATCGTGGCGGGGCTCCCCGCAGACCTTCCGGCGGCGGTCTTCGTGGTGGTGCACTTCCCCCCGTACAGCACCAGCGTGCTTCCCCGCATCCTGAGCCGGGCCGGCGCGCTCACCGCCGTGCACCCGTCCGACGGCGACCGCATCGAGCACGGCACCATCTACGTCGCCCCGCCGGACCACCACCTCCTGCTGGAGGACGGGCGCATCCGCCTGACCCGCGGTCCGCGCGAGAACGGGCACCGTCCCGCCGTGGACACCCTCTTCCGCAGCGCCGCCCGGGCGTTCGGCCAGCGCGTGGCCGCCGTGGTCATTACCGGCAATCTGGACGACGGCACGGCAGGGCTGGGCGCGGTGCGCGCGCGCGGCGGCGCCGCCGTGGTGCAGGACCCGGCGGACGCCCTGCACCCGGGGATGCCGACTACGGCGCTGACGGTGGTGGGCGCCGACCACGTGCTGCCGCTGGACCGGATCTCAGCCACCCTGGTGGAGCTCGCCACGACTCCCTTTCCCGACTCGGAGCCGCACGTGCCGAACCGACTCGACAAAGAGGCCGACATCGCGGTGATGGACTTCGACGCGATGCAGGACGACGAGCGCCCCGGCACCCCCGCGGGCTACAGCTGCCCGGAGTGCCACGGCTCGCTCTTCGAGATCCAGGAGGCGGAGGTGGTGCGCTACCGCTGCCGCGTGGGGCACGCCTACGGGGTGGAGTCGCTGCTGGCGCACCAGGGCCACGCGGTGGAGTCGGCGCTGTGGACGGCGATGATGGCGCTGAAGGAGCGCGCCGTCCTCTCCCGCCGCATGGCCGACCGCCTGCGCGCCCGCGGCGGCGACGTATCCGCGGAACGCTTCACCCAGCAGGCGGACGAGGCGGACGTGCGTGCGGGTGTGATCCTGGAGGTGCTGCGCAACCTCGGCCTCGCCGGCGGCCAGGAAGCCGAGCGCTCGCTGGAGGCCCGCGCCGCGCGCGAGCAGCCGCTGTTGGAGCAGGCGGGGGACTGAGGGGCGGGGGCGGGCCCCCTCCAGGGCCCCCACCCCCAGCGTCGCTCCGCGACGCATCCCCCTCCCCCAAAACTGCCTGGGGGAGGGGGTTTCGCACGGATCCGCGCCGGTCGGCAGGGACTCGGGCACGCGGGTTCCCCCTCTCCCCGGCCCTCTCCCCCGCAAGCGGGGGAAAGGGTGCACTACGCCGCCCTCCCTGCCGCGCCACGAACCCCGCCGTTCGGCCACGTAATCCGTAGGGGCGGCCCCGCGTGGCCGCCCGTGCCCGGCCTCGCGCCGAATCCGTCGTTCCGGGCCGCCAAACACCCGCCGCCACACACTCCCCGCCGCTCCGCGCCAACGCCGTGCGCGCCCCGCGATCGGGCGCTCCCAGGCGCATCGCGCGGCTATCAACCGCCGCGGCACGGCAATGGCACAGCCACGACTGTCCGGAGTGTCCGGGTTACAAAGGCATCGCGGTTCTGGCGCGGCCACTCCGTCCCCTTTACCTTTCGCGTTTGTGGACTCATTCTGGGACAACCCTTACACCGCGCGGCCGATCTCATGGAACACCCTCCCCGCCCATCCCCCGAAGCAATGAACGGCACGGCCCGCATCCCCTACCTCTTCGTGCTGGACGAGCTGGAGGCGGCGGGGAACGGAGATGCGGGAGTCGCGCTCTGGCAGATGCTGCGCAA
Organism: Longimicrobium sp.; assembly: GCA_036398975.1. Lineage (GTDB taxonomy): Bacteria > Gemmatimonadota > Gemmatimonadetes > Longimicrobiales > Longimicrobiaceae > Longimicrobium. The sequence continues at coordinate 4,795 of DASWNZ010000110.1, read as the reverse complement.
CGTGCGCGGCCGCGTCGACGCCGGCGACGAGCTCCCCGGGATCCTGCTGATGGGCGAGAGCGGCGAGCTCCTCGACGCCGTCCCCGAGCTGCGCACCACGCTGCGCGGAATGACCCGCCTCCTCCGCGAGACTCGGCCCGACGACGACACGCGCGACGGGCTGGTGCTGGGGTGCGCGCACCTGGGGCTCTGGGCCGAGGGGATGGGTGCCTGCCGCACGGCCCTTTGCTTCTTCGCCCTCGCCGAGGAGATGGACCCGGAGCGGCCGCACCTGGGCTACCACATCGGCCGGCTCGCGCGCAAGCTGGCGATGTACGACCTGGCCGAGCCGTGGCTCAAGTGGGCGCACGGAAAATCGCGCGCCGCCGGGCAGTGGGAGGTGGCGGCGCTCTGCGCGTCGGGCCTCGGCAACCTGTACCGCCAGCGCGGCAACCTCCCCCTGGCCCGCCGCTTCCACCGCTTCTGCCTGCGTATCGCCCGCACCCACGGACTCCGCACGCTGGAGGGCGACGCACTGTACGACCTGGCGGGGATGAGCTTCGACGCGAACGACGAAGAGGCGGCGATGAAGTACGTGTCGGACGCGCTCGCGGCGTACGGACCTGGGCACGGCCAGGTATACGCCCTGGCGCACGATGTCGCCTGGTTCTGGATGGAGCAGCCCGGGCGTTACACGGAGGCGGCGGAGGTGCTGCTCGGACTGGTGGAACACCTCTGGGAACCGCGAGCACGCCTCCTCCTCTTTTCAAATCTCACCCGAGCGGCGGCCGGCGCCGGCTGGGTCAAAGTCTTCGAGTCCGCGTGGGCCGAAACGCTTGTGAACCTGCGCCAGTCACCCAGCGAAGAAGGCCATGCGATCGCGATGATTCACCTCGCGCTCGCGGCTGAGTCGCTGGGCCACTGGGATCGTGCGTCGATGATCGCACTCGATGCGCTACGAATCGCGCGCAAGCGACAGGAAAGCGAGTACATCCTGCGGGCAGAAGCGATCCACGAAGCGGTACAGGACAGGATGAGGGAAGATGAGACCGTGCCTGGATCTTCCGATGCCTCTCCAAGGCGGAACAGCTTCCTTTCGGAGCAAGCGGCGAGCACGGGGGATGCTCTGGTGGGGGCGATGCGGGCGCGGCGGGACGGAGCTCCTGAGAGTCCCACTCGCACCCACATCGGTCAGCTTTACTGTACTTAGTTGCCCGATCCGATCCACCCGCCAATGCCGTCGTCGATGGTGTCACTCGGCGGCGGCGGCGGCGGGGTGTTGTTCCCGGAGCCGCCCCACCCGCCATCCTCCGTCACCCCGGTGCCGATCCATCCGTCGCCTTCCCCGGCTACGTTGTCGGAACCGACCCACCCGCCCCCGACTGCGGTCTCGTTGTGCGACCGGTCCGTGGGCGCGGTGATGCGGGACGCTCCATCGGCGCAGGCAGCGGCGGCGCAGAGAGCGGCGAGGGCGAGGAAGGAGCGGGCGAAGCGCATAAGGACGATCTCCGAAAGCGTGGGTCGAAACGAAGCGGGCACCGGGTCAGTCCGGTGCCCGTCTCCTTATTCTGGCGCGTTGGGTGCCCCGCGGAGAGTCCGTTGCCGCCGGGTTAAAGGACAAAGTGGACGACCGCGCTTCCCGGGCCTGACCGCGACTGACCGGCGCGCGCGCATACGTCGAAGCGCCGCACCCGAGGCCGGTGCGGCGCCCGCCCATGGTGGCGGCGCGAAGGGGTGCGGATTAGCTTTCGACGGTCCTTTGGCGCGCCCGGCGCGTCCTCCTGACCGGGCGGTCCCGGCGATGCTTCCCTGACGGCGGAGTCCGCCTGATGAACCGCTTCCGGCGGCTGCTGCGTAACCTCTGGAGCAAGCCGATGCCTGACGTGAGCGATGCGCTCACCGAAGGAACCCTGGACCTGCCGGACGGCACGCGCGTCACCCTGTCGCTGCATCCGCTGGGGGACCTGGTGCTGCCGACGGGGCAGATCGTCGCGTCCGACCCGTTCATCGCCGACGACCCGCCCTACACGCGCGGCGTGGCGCCCGGGCGCTATCCGGTGCTGGTCAACGTCGCCCTGATAAACACCGACTCCAGGGTGGCGTACGCGATCCTGCGCTTTTCCAGGCAGCGGCCGGTGCAATGGGAGATGGCGCGGTACCCGAAGCACGACCCGGCCACGCCGGGAGAGAACGAGTTCTCCGGGTACGGCGTGGACTCGGGAGCCGGGTGCTTCATCGATGCCGGCGCCGTCAGGATCCTGGTCGAGCGCACCGCCGCGGACGGCGGCGAAAACCAGGATCTCACCCAGCGGATGGCGGAGACGTACGTCGACACCTGGTCGTGGGTGAACTACGTGCTGGATCCGGACACGGGGGCCAACGTCATCGCCTTCAGCGCCGGCTGGGGCGACGGCGTGTACCCGTCGTTCTGGGGCCTGGACGAAACCGGTGCCCCCGTGTGCCTGCTCACCGACTTCCGCGTGTTCCAGCCGTTTCGGCGAAGGCGGTGAGCGGCCGGGCTTGCAACCATGTGACGCGCCGGTATCCACGCGCCGCCGCGTGAGCCAATCGCGATGCCGCGGCACTCGCTGTGCCCGGAGGGGACCCGCGCGTACCCTGCCCCCACCAAGGAGACATCGCGGATGGAACCGGAGCTCGGCATCATCGAAGGTTTCTACGGAAAGCCCTGGACGTGGGAGGAGCGCGCCGCGACGGTGGAGTTCCTGGGGCCGCACGGATACCGCTTCTTCATGTACGCGCCCAAGGCGGACACCTTTCTGCGCCGCCGCTGGCAGGAGGAGTACCCGGAGGAGAGCGCCCGCGGCCTGGCCACCCTCGCGGACGCCTGCCGGCGGGCGGGAGTGCGCTTCGGAGTGGGGCTGAGCCCGTACGAGATCTTCAACGGCTTCGACGCCGCCGCGCACGACGCCCTCGCCCGCAAGCTCGCCCTCTTCGACGAGCTGGGGGTGCAGGATCTGGCGATCCTCTTCGACGACATGCGCGGCGACACCCCCGACCTCGCCGCGCGCCAGGTGGAGATCGTGCACTGGGCCGCGGAGCGAACGCGGGCGGACCGCCTCCTCGTCTGCCCCAGCTACTACTCCGACGACCCGGTGCTGGACCGCGCCTTCGGCCGCCGCCCGGACGGATACCTGGAGCAGCTCGGCGCGGCGCTCGACCCCGCGATCGAGGTGTTCTGGACGGGCGAGGAGGTGTGCTCGCGCGAGATCACCCCCGGCCACCTGGAGCGCGTGGCGGGGCAGCTTCGCCGCAAGCCGTTCCTGTGGGACAACTATCCGGTCAACGACGGCCCGCGCATGTCGCAGTACCTGCACCTGCGCGCCTTCACCGGGCGCCCAGCCAGCCTGCGAGGCCACGTGGCGGCGCACGGCATCAACCCGGCGCTCCAGCCCACCCTGTCGCTGATCCCGGCGCTGACCCTTCCGGAGTGCTACCGCCTGGGCGACGCCTACGCGTACGGCGATGCCTTTCGCACCGCCGCCATGGCCGTGCTGGGCGCGTCGCTCGGCACGCGCGTGTGGGAGGACGTGCTGGTGCTGCAGAACGTGGGGCTGGACCGGCTGGAGGAAAAGGAAGCGGCCCTGCGCGAGCGCTACGGCAGCGAGGAGCATCCCGGCGCCCGCGAGATCATCGCCTGGCTGGACGGCGCGTACCGCATCTCGGCCGAGGTCGTGCAGACGCAGTAGCCGGACAATCCTTGCGCGGATGGGCATGTGACGCAACTGTTACACTCCGTGGTGCGTCCTCTTTTCCGGGCTCGGCTGATGGCCTCTCCCACAATCCTCTACGTGGAGGACCACCCCTCCGTTCAGCAAGCCGTGCTCATGTCGCTGAAGCTGGTGGGCTTCGGCGTGCTGGGGGCGGACGATGGGGTGGAGGGGGTGGAGATGGCGCTGAAGCACCACCCGGACCTGGTGCTGATGGACCTGCACCTCCCGCGGATGGACGGCTGGGAAGCCCTCGCCACCCTCCGCGGCGACCCGCTGACGGCCGGCATCCCGGTGATCGCCTGCACCGCCGGCGACCTGGACCCGGACCGTGCCCGCGCGGCCGGCTTCGCGGACTTCCTCGCCAAGCCGTTCCAGGCACCGCGCCTGATCGCGGCGATTCGGGCGCAATTGCCGGGCGCCGAAAACGCCGGGGGCTGAAGCCCCCGGCTGGAACCACGCGAAGACCGCTGAAGCGGTCTCGCGCGCCCACGGGTGGTGGAAGTGGTTTTGATTTTCCGAGTGTAGAGCGTCTCGGCCCCTGCCCTTGCACCGCCCTCTGGCGCGGAGCGAGGGAAGGGGCTTTGACGTGTGCGCCGTCCCCCCTCGACGTTCGGCTTGGCGATCTGATTGCGCGCCAGGCTCAGATGCCTAGTCCGCGCAGGCGGACTTCGTGTTGTTCCAGCCGCGAATTCATTCGCCCCTGGACGCGGGCAACGGTGCAACGCAGGCCACGGGCAGCCACGTGGGGCGGCCCCTACAAGGCGTCCGTCTCGACCAGCGGGAGGTTGGGACCCGGCATGGGTGGGCAGACACGCAGGTCTGCCCCTACCGGTATCGGTGTGCGCCGACGGGTGGCGGAGCAGCACGAAGCACGGGCGCGATGAATCGCGCCCCTACGGCGTCTGCGCGAAGCGCACGGCAGTTCTCCCCCTCACCCGCCCTGCGCCCCCGCAGGCGGGGGAGGGGGTCGGGGGAGGGGGCCCTCCGCCGGGCCCCTCACGCCGCGTCAGGCACCACGAACCCCGCCTTCACCTTCACCTTGTCCTCGATCTCGGTGGCGAGGGGGACGTTTTCCTGGAGGAACG
>DASWNZ010000109.1:0-37653 GCA_036398975.1 Longimicrobium sp. | reverse complement strand
AATCCGCCGCGCACCCGCTTGAAGTCCGTCTCCCCCGCCCCGCCGCTCGCCGCGGGGATGGTGAGGAGGCGGAGGTTCTTCTTCTCGGCCAGCAGCCGCAGGGCGCCCTCGGCGAAGGAGGGCGCCACGATCGCCTCCACGAAGTTGGGGCGGAGGAGGACGGCGGCCTGCTCCGTCACCTCGGCGTTGAAGGCGATCACCGAGCCGAACGCGCTGGTGGGATCGGTCTGGAGCGCCCTGGCGTACGCCTCCGCCGGGTCCGCGCCGACCGCGATGCCGCACGGCGTGGTGTGCTTGACGATGGCGCACGCCGCCAGCGCCTCCCCCTCCCACGCGGAGACGGCGAGGAGCGCGGCATCCACGTCGATCAGGTTGTTGAACGACAGCTCCTTGCCGTGAAGCTGCTTCATCGCCGCCAGCCCGGCGCCGCCCGCGTCCGCGTCGCGGTAGAACGCCGCGCGCTGGTCCGGGTTCTCGCCGTAGCGGAGGTCCTGCACCTTTTCGAGAGTCAGGCTCAGCGACGTGCCCTCGCCCAGGTAGCCGGCGATGGCGCGGTCGTACGACGAGGTGTGATCGAAGACCTTGGTCGCCAGCCGCCGCCGCAGCCCCGCATCGTCCGATTCCAGGCCCGCGAGGACGGCATCGTAGTCGGCCGGATCCACCACGACCCACACGCTCACGTGGTTCTTGGCGGCGGAGCGCAGCATCGACGGCCCGCCGATGTCGATGTTCTCGATGGCGTCGGCCAGCGTGACGCCAGGGCGCGCCACCGTCTCGCGAAACGGGTACAGGTTGACGGCGACGAGGTCGATGGGCTCGTACCCCTGCGCCCGCATCTGCTCCATGTCGTCCGCGTTCGCGCGGCGCCCAAGCAGCCCCGCGTGCACGGCGGGGTGCAGCGTCTTAACGCGGCCATCCATCAACTCCGGATGCCCCGTCACCTCGCTCACCTCGGTGACGGCGAGCCCGCCCTCGCGCAGGGCGCGCGCGGTGCCGCCGGTGGAAAGGAGGGTCCACCCGCGCTCCGCCAGCGCCTGCGCGAAAGGGAGGAGGCCGGTCTTGTCCGATACGCTCAGCAGTGCACGGGGCATGGTTCAGCTGCGGATGGGGGCCAGCGTCGCGCGCACCGATGCCTCGGGGGGCGCGGGCGACGCGAACAGGTCGAAGCAAAGAGGGCCATCGGGCGCGACGGGCGGCGTCTCGCCGCGCGCCACCGCCTCGACGGCCATGGGAAGGATTCGGTGCTCCACCGCCAGCACCCGCGCGGCGAGCGTTTCCGGCGTGTCGCCCGGGAGCACGGGGACGGGCCATTGCGCCACGATCTCGCCCTCGTCGTAGCGGTCGTCCACGCGGTGCACCGTCGCGCCCGACACGCGCACCCCCGCCTTGATGGCGGCGCGGTGCACGCGCATCCCGTACATCCCGTGCCCGCCGAACGCAGGCAGGAGCGCCGGGTGGACGTTGAGCATCCTCCCACGATAGCGCTCCACAACTTCGGCCGGGACCAGCGACAGGTACCCGGCGAGCACTACCAGCCCGATCCGGTGCTCCTCCAGCGCCGCAAGCAGGGTCGCCGCGTGCCCGTCTCCGTAGTCGCGCGGGTCCACCACGATCCCGGCGATCCCCGCGCGCTCCGCCCTCTCCAGAGCCCCGATCCCCGCGCGGCTGGCGACCACCAGCTCCACGCGCACCGGCGACGCATCGCCGCGGAAGCGGTCGATCAGCGCCTGCAGGTTGCTCCCCCCGCCGGATGCGAGGACGGCGACGCGCACGGGTCCGTTCCGCGGGCTCGGCACGGCTCAGGCGAAGCGGCTGCCGCCGTAGACGCCGGTGATGAACGGGTTGCTCACGCGCTCGTGGCCCACCGTCGTCGCCGGGCCGTGGCCGTTGTACAGCGTGGTGGTGTCCGGAAGCGTCAGGATCTCCTCGCGGATCGACTTCATCAGCGTCTGCAGGTCGCCGCCGGGGAGGTCGGTGCGGCCGATCGAGCCCATGAAGATCACGTCCCCCACCAGCGCCACTCCGTCCCCCACCAGGATCACGTGTCCCGGCGCGTGCCCCGGCGCGTGCCGCACGACGAGCGTGCAGTCGCCCACCTGCACCGTGCCCCCGTGCTCCAGCGCGTGGTCCACGGGCGGAAGCGGGGCCATCCGCATCCCGAACCACTCCGCCTGCGTCGGCGCATTCTCGTAGAGCGGCCGGTCGTCGGCGTGCAGGTAGATGGGTGCGCCGGTCTCGCGCTTCGCATGCGACAGCCCGTCCACGTGGTCGATGTGCGCGTGGGTCAGCACGATCGCGTCGATGGTGACGCCGGACGCCCGTGCCGCCTCCAGCGCTTCCGACGTCGCCGCGCCCGCGTCCACCAGGATGGAGGAGCCGGTGCGCGCGCAGCTCACCAGGTAGCTGTTCTGCGTGAACGGCCCGCCCGTGAAGGTGCGGACGACGAGCTCCCCCCGCGGCGCCTCAGACACCGGCCGCTCCGGCGATCTCGGCGAACCCGTGCGCGCCCGGCGCCGCGTACGCGATGCGGCCCTCGCGGTCGATCAGGACGGTCGCGCGGCCCGTGTAGCCGTCGTCCCGCAGCACGCCGTACGCGCTCGCGATCTCCGAATCCACGTCCACGATCAGGGGGAAGTCGAGCGAGTACTTGGAGACGAAGTCGCGGTGGCTGGCCAGCGACCCCGGGTTCACGCCGAAGCGGACGATGCCCGCCGCGGCGTAATCGGCGCTCTCGTCGCGGGCGGCGCACATCTGGGCGGTGCACCCGGGCGTGTCGTCCTGCGGGTAGAACATGAGGAGAACCGCGCTCCTCCCTCGGAACTCGGGGAGCGACACGCGCGCGCCGTCCGTCGTCTCCGCCTCGAACACGGGAGCCTCGCTCCCCACCGCCAGAAGTCCATCCGCCATGGCCGCCGCTCCTTCAGAAGTTGGTTGGGCGGAGAAAATCGCACCGGGCGCGGGAGCACGCAACACGAGAGGCGCGCCGCGCCCCCCCTTTATGTCATCCTGAGCGAGCCGCCCCGCCGGAGCCTGCGTCGCACATCATAGTCGTTGCGGCGAGCGAAGGATCTAGTCGGTGTGGCAGGAGGACGGCGCGCGACCACGAGCCCCTCGTCACGCGCAGTAGATCCTTCACTCCGCGCCATAGATCGGTGAGACGTCGGCGACTGTGAGGCGCTTCGTTCAGGATGACAGGAAGCGGTGCCCGGCGCGCCGCAGCGCCTCCACCGCATCATCCAGCCGCTCCGCCTTCACCAGCACGTAGTCGGTGTCAAAGGTGGAGATGGCGAAGATGCTGATCCCCGCCGCCGCCAGGGGCGAGGCGATGGAGGCGAGGACGCCGGTGAGGCCGAAGTCGAGCGGACCCGCGACGGCGAGGGCGCGCCAACCGGGCTCGAAGCGGACGCCCGCCGGCACCGCATCCTGCGTACACACAACCGAAAGCTCGTCGGACGTGCGGGTGACGGATAGGAAGGGGTGGGCCGGGAGCCAGGGTGGAAAGGCATCGCCCGCAGCCAGGCGGCAGACGGCGAGCGCTTCTGGTAGGATGGTGAGGCGAAGTGGGGCCATCAGCCGCCCGTGAGCCAGGCATTCCACGCGGCGGGGTCGCGCAGATCCTGGCCCCGGATGTGGACGAGGAAGCGGCGCGCGGGCGGAGGGGAGAACGGGTTTCGGGCGGTCAGGTGGTCCATCAGCAGCACGGGATTCCGGCGCGCGAGCTTGAGGCCGAGCGCGGGATCGACCTGCGTGGCGACGAGCACGTCGAGAACGTAGGTGTACATGAATGGGTTGGTGCCGCCCACCAGCGCCGCCAGCGCGTCCTCGGCGGGGCGCCAGTCGACGCGCCGGGGGGCATGGCGGGACATCGCGGAGAGCACCATCTGCGCGGCCATCGCGCCCAGGTCCGAGTTGCGGAGGCCGTCGGCGAGCAGGTGGTACGTCGAATCGCGCTGCGCGAAGTTGCTCAGGACGAGAGCGGCGACGAATCGGTTCCGAGGGTTTCCGTCCGTGAGCAGCGCGTCGCGGGCCAGCGCCCAGTCGCGCGCCGAGTTGTGGCGGCGGATCTTGCGGCGCAGCTCCAGGGTGGATGCGGGGACGGCGCGGCCGGACACCGAATCCGCCTCGCCGAACAGCACCTCCGGATGCTGGAGGTCGTTCAGCGCCTCACGATCGCGTTCCAGAGCGGCGAAGATGTCTCTCCAAGCTCTGACTTTGCGCCGTTCCGAGGCGTACGTGCGGAACCTCACCCGGTCCTTGAGCGCGGGCTCCACCACCGGCAGCACGGTCCAGCTCGTATCGCCGCCCATGCTCATCGTCATCGACGCCGCGTCCGCGAAGCCCACGGAGTCGCGCAGGATGATGGCGCAGGCGTGGTCGGCCAGCGATATGCCGGGCTGATACTTCGCCACCGAGTCCTCCACCATCTGCCGCGTCCAGGTGCGCAGGCCGAGGATCTCGACGATCGTCGTCCCCTTGCGCGCGTCCTGAGCGACGAGCGCGGCCGGGGCGAGCGAAAGCGTGAGGGCCAGCACCGAGCAACGGAGAAGTCTCATCGCGACCTCGTGGGGGAGAACAGGAACGCCCCGGGAAGAGTACTCTCCCCGGGGCGTTCGTCAAACCTTCCAGTGGATCAGGCGCAGCCGCAGCCCGGCTTGCGGAGCCCGGCTTCCTCGAGCGCGGCCTCTTCGGCGGTGGGGGCGACCCAGCCCTGGTTGAGGTCCAGCATGCGGCGCAGCGAGAGCTCGGCGCGCGTACGGACGTCCTCGTCCAGCACCAGCTCGTGCTGCTGATGGTCCAGGCACCAGGCCAGCTTGGCGATCGTGTTCACCTTCATGTTGCCGCAGATCGCGGCGCCGCTGAGCGGCACCAGCGTCTTTTCCGGGAAGCGCGCCTTGAGGCGGTCCACGATGCCGCGCTCGGTGCCAAAGATCACCTCGTCGTTCTGCTCGGCGATGTCCACCATCTTTGCGGTGGAGGCCACCATGTCCGCCTGCGCCAGGAGCTCGGCGCGCGACTCGGGGTGGATGACGACGAGGGCGCGCGGGTGCTTCTTCTTGGCGGCGGCGAGCTCGTCCAGCACCAGGTCGTCGTGCACGTAGCAGTAGCCGTCCCACGCCACGATGCTCCCCGGCTTCACCTCGCCCTCCTCGCGCCCCGCGATCACGTACGGGCGGCCGCTGCGCTCCGCGGCGTAGCGGGCCAGGTTGCGGTCGGGGACCAGGAGGATGGTGCGGTCGGCCGGGATGGTGTCGATCACCTGCACCACGTTGGCCGAGGTGCAGCTGATGTCCGACTCCGCCTTGACCTCGGCCGTCGAGTTGACGTATGCAACCACCACGGCACCCGGGTACTGCGCCTTGAGCCGGCGCAGCGCGTCGCCCGTGACGAAGTCGGCCATCGGGCAGCCGGCGCGCAGGTCGGGCATCAGCACCGTCTTGCCCGGCGACAGGATCTTGGCCGTCTCCGCCATGAAGTGCACGCCGCAGAAGACGATGACATCCGCGTCCGTGCGGGCGGCCTCCTGCGACAGGCCCAGGGAATCGCCCAGGTAGTCGCTGACTTCCTGGATCTCCACGCGCTGGTAGTTGTGGCCCAGGATGACGGCGTTCAGCTCCGTCTTCCGGCGGCGGATGCGCTCGGCCAGCTCTTCGCGGCTTAGGCGGGCGTAGTCGAGCGGCGTCTTCAGGGCGTCGGAGATCTGGATCAATGGACACCTCGTGCGGAGTGGAACGCGCCCAGCAACGTTAAGCCGCACAATATAACGACTTAGCCACGCTCCGGCAACGCATCCGCAAGCTACGTTCTCGAAACGAGATAGGAACCGCAGGGCTCACATAGAGGCACAGAGACACAGAGGAGAGACAACGAAGTTCTCTCTGTGCCTCTGTGGCTCTGTGTGAGGTTCGTTCAGGCGGGGAGGGTGAGGCGGAAGGTGCTTCCTCGCCCGACGACGGAGGCGACTTCGAGCGAGCCTCCGAGGAGCTGGGCGAGGCGGCGCGCGATGGGGAGACCGAGGCCGGTGCCCTGGTCCGCGGCGTCATCCAGGCGCACGAAGTCCTCGAAGATGCGGGCCTGGTCCGCCGCGGGGATGCCGGGGCCCAGGTCGGCCACCTCGACGATGGCGCCGCCGCCATGGCGCGCCACGCGCACGCGGACCGGGCGGCCGTGGCCGTACTTGACCGCGTTCCCCAGCAGGTTGAGGAGGATCTGGCGGATGCGCTTGCCGTCGCCGCCGACGACCAGCGGGGGGTCGGGGGCTTCAAGGGTGACGGTGCAGGACTGCTCCGCGGCGATCACCTCCACCGCCGCGACGGCGTCCCTGGCCAGCGCCACCAGCTCCACCTCCTCGATGCGCGGCTCCATCTTCCCCGACTCCAGGCGGGAGAGGTCGAGGAGGTCGTTGATCAGCTCCAGCAGGTCGGCGGCGCAGCGCTGCGAGCGCTCCACGGCGTCGCGCTGCTCGGGACCCAGGGTGCCGTAGCCTTCGCCCAGGAGGAGCTCGTTGTAGAGCATCACCGCGCTCACCGGGGTGCGCAACTCGTGACTCGCCATTGCGTAGAAGCGGTCGCGCGCGGCCACCGCCTCCTGCCGCTCCCGCTCGGCCGTCACCCGCTCGGAAACGTCCACCACGAGGCCCACGGCCGCGGCGCGGCCCTCCACCTCGGCGCGCGACGCGTGGATCTCCAGCCAGACGACCTGGCCGTCCGCGCGCACGCCGCGCAGCGAGTAGTGGGCGGCGCGCGGCGGGCCGTAGAGCTGGTTCCGCGCGTACTCCTCGGCGCTGGCGCGGTCGCCGGGGTGCACCACCTCCCACACGTTGCGCTCGCGCAGCCACGCCTCGTCCGTCGCGAAGATCTCGGCGAGGCGGGGGTTGAGGTAGCGGAAGCGCTCGTCCTGCACCACGAAGATCCCCGCGAGCGACTGCTGAAGCATCGCCCGGATCAGCCCGTCGGCGGCCCGCAGCGAGGCCGGCCCGTGCTCGGGGCGCTCGCCGGCGCGCCGCCGCTCGATCTCCGCCACCGCGATCTCCGCCAGGTCGGCGAGCGTCGCCATCTCGTCGGCGCTCCACGTGCGGGGGCTCATGTTCAGCGCGCACAGCGTGCCCAGCGCGTGCCCGTCCGAGGTCACCAGCGGGACGCCGGCGTAGGCGCGCACCCCCAGCCGCGTGACGGAAGGGTTGTCGCGCATGCACGCGTCTTCCAGCGTGTCCGGAACCGCCATCGCCGCCCCCGCGCCGGCCGTGTGGCGGCAGAGCGAGTGGTCCATCGGCGTCTCGCGGATGGGGGGCATGTCGGGGCCGGCGGCGCTCTTGAAGAACTGCCGCTCTCCGTCCAGCAGCGTCAGCGTGGACGCGCCGGCGCCCAGCGTCCGCACCACGAGGCGCGTCAGCCGGTCGAACACCTCTTCCGGCGCCGAATCGAGCAGCCCCGTTTCCGCCAGGGCCGCCAGCCGCGCGGGATCGGTGAGAAAGGTGAGCGGTGGGGTGAGCATGCGGGCACGCGGGAAAAGGGCCCGGCACAGCAGCATGACCGCAAACATGCGCGTGAATCGCGCGGATGCGCAAGGTGCCGCTTGCCGCGCCGCCGCGCTGTGCCGTACTGTTCAGCGCATCCCTGCACCCAACCCCTTCCCCGTGGGCGCGCCGTGTCGATGTTCAGCCAGGTGGTGGAAGACTACCTCAAGGCCGTGTGGATGCTCCAGCAGGCCGAGTCGCCCGTGGCCACGTCGCGGATCGCGGAGCGGCTGGGGCTCACCTCCGCGGCCGTTACCGCCATGGTCAAGCGGCTGGCGGAGCAGGGACTGGTGCGCCACGAGCCGTACTACGGCGTGCGGCTGACCGCGTCCGGGGAGCTGGCCGCGCTCCGCATCATCCGCCGCCACCGCGTGCTCGAGCTCTTCCTCGTGGAGAAGCTGGGCTACGAGTGGGACGGCGTGCACGAAGAGGCCGACCGGCTGGAGCACGCCGCGAGCGACGAGCTGATCGAGCGGCTGGCGCGGCTGCTGGGGGAGCCGGACCGCGATCCGCACGGCAACGCCATCCCCAGCGCGGACGGCGAGGTGGACACGGCGCACTACCCCTCGCTGGGCGACCTGGCGGCGGGGGAGTGCCGGCGCATCCTGGAGGTGGAGGTGGACGAGCCGGAGCAGCTGCGCTACCTGGGCTCGCTCAACCTGCGCCCCGGCGCGGAGGTGGAGCTGCTGGACAAGTCGCCCTTCGACGGTCCCGTTTCGGTGGCGGTGAACGGGGCGCGCACGGTCATCAGCCACTCGCTGGCCCAGCGCATCCGCGTGCGCCCCACCCCCGCCCCGGAGCCGGCCGGCGACGCGCCGGGTTGAGGATGGCCGGGGTTTTGCGCCCGCCCTCCGCGACGGGACCACTTACAACGCAATGGGCGCAGACATGGACTACAGGGATCGGAACGACGGCTGGTGGAAGCTGGCTCTGGGGGCGGCGGCCCTGGGGGTGATCGCCTTCGCCTTCCGCGGTGCGCTGCGCGGCGGCTCGCTGGAGGACGCGCTGGACGAGGGCTCGGGGCGCGACCTCCGCTCCGGCGCGGGGCCCCGTGGCTTCCGCTCCACGGACGGCTCGCGCGACTCGCACGGCGCCATCGGCGAATACGCCGACGCGGACGAGGAGCCGGTGCTGGGGTACGACGGGATGGACCGCGACTCGCTCGTCGAGTGGCTCCGCGACGCCAGCCTGGACGAGGAGACGCTCCTGCACATCGAGCGCTACGAGCGCTCCAAGCAGAACCGCGCGCCGGTGCTGGACGAGGTGGGGGATCTGCTGGCGGCGTTTGGGTGAGGGGGTGGGGGCAGGTAGTTTCTGGGGGTGAGGCAGGGGCGGTAGTTTGGGGGATGAAACCGGTGCGGTCCGGCGGTTGAAACCGCTGCAACAAGGGCGGGAAACCTGCCTTCGCAGGTTTGAGGGGATGCCGGACGCCGTGTCGCCCGGGGGCGTCGCCGCCGGGGGCTGAAGCCCCCGGCTGGAACCACGCGAAGACCGCTGAAGCAGTCTCGAGCGCGGCGGAGTGCGGTGGAATGCCGGCATTGCGAGTCCGCGAAGGCGGACTTCCCGCGGTTGTTGCTGCGGTTTCAACCGCCGGTGTGCGAAGAGGAGGCGCGGAGAGTGATCTCCGCGCCTCCTCTTCGTTGCAGGACCCGAGGTTCAGCCGGCGAGGACTTCCTTGGCGACGCGGTTGAGCTCCTTGCCCTCGAAGCGGCCCTTGGTGCGGGGGCTCACCTGCTTCATCACGTCGCCCAGGTTTTTGGCGCCGGCGGCGACCGCGTCGCGGACCATGGCGCGCACCTCGTCCTCAGTGAGCTGCGCGGGGAGGTAGGCCTGGAGCACGGCGGCCTCCTGCTCCTCCTTTTCGGCAAGCTCGGCGCGGGCGTTGGCGCGCATCAGCTCGGCGGCCTCGCGGCGCTTCTTGATCGCCGTGATCGCCACCCCCTGCACCTGCTCGTCGTTCAGCTCGCCGCCCACCTCGATCTCGCGGTTGCGGATCTCGGAGATGAAGGTGCTGAGCACCGTCGTGCGGAGCTTGTCGCGTCCGCGGCGGGCGTCGTTCAGGTCGGCGCGGACCTGGTCCTTGAGCGGTACTTCCGGCATCTGCGTTGGGCTCGGTGGAATGGCGGTTGGTTGCGTCGGAATGTACGTGCCGCGGGCAGGGGAATCAATTCGGACGTGGGCGCCTGCCGCCGCGCGCGCATGTCATCGTAGGCATGTGACCCTAACCTATTAGGGCTCCATCAGCCGGCCGGTGTTGCGGGTGCTCGATCCTCCACGAGCGCAATTATGTGCCGTTTGACCTCCGTCAAGCTGGCTGCTCGCTCAAAACGCACATTTAAATGAGGCGAGAGGAGCTTCGCGGTTTCGGGCTTCTTCTTGGCTTGGGCGAGGAATCCATACGTCCGCTTGTCGACGAAGGCCAGATCTGCGTAGGCTGCCCATAGAACGTGATCAACATCCATGAAATCGCTTGCTTTGTATTCAGTCTCCTGACGTTTGCGGCCGCGCTCCACCGCAAGTGCAGCACTGATTCCTGGCGCATCATACGGATCGAACATATCGAGTGCGGCTTCAACCGCTTCTGGATCGTGCTTAGCCAGTCGGCAGTAGGGCGCTACCCAATGTCTAGCCAAGGCTCTATAAAATCCGAGGCGGGAGAGATCCTGCTCAGGCGCCCTGCTCAGAGCAGCGAGCCCGTCGAGATCATAGATGCATACAAGCGCCTGCCGCTTCCCTTTAGAGCTCGCCCAGCAGTGGGACGAACGGGCATTGACCTGTGCCAT
This sequence comes from Longimicrobium sp., assembly GCA_036398975.1. Lineage (GTDB taxonomy): Bacteria > Gemmatimonadota > Gemmatimonadetes > Longimicrobiales > Longimicrobiaceae > Longimicrobium. Next base: position 27,357 of record DASWNZ010000109.1, on the reverse strand, counting down.
CCAACGATCCGCTACCTCATCTCCACTTAGAACAGGCATAAGGCTCTGCATCACGGGCAACATTTTCGACGCCTCGGGATTCCATTTCGGCTCTTTCCTCCCTGTGATTTCTCGGTACTTCTTCCGCAGAATCCGACTCTGATTTTCGTATTGAGCAAGGTCACGCCGCTCACGGAGTTCGTTGAGCCAGCCGGGACGTGCCTCGAGTACAAACTGACGTACCGCATGGTGCTCGACCGGCCGATATAACTCGTCCCGGACGGCGCGGTATGCCGCCGCTGAATGGTCCCCCTTGTTGAGTAACCGCTGGAGTGTCTGGTAACGGATTTCGCGGATCAGAACCCAGTCAACGTTCTCATTGGTCGGCGCGGACCAGATCGTAAAGTATTGGAGAAGATCAAGCCTTTTCTGAACATCGTCATCGTCGTCGCTCTGTCCAATCTCGTGAAGGTGAGCGCGCGAAATCACGAGTTTGCACTTGTGATCAAGCCAAAATTCCAGGAACTCCGCGAACTTTTTAGGTTCGCGTCTCAACAGTACGTCGAGCGCGACGATGTGTGCATGGTCGAGGTAGATGAACATATGGAAGTCCCGGCAACGTTCTCAGCTTAGTGCGTAAGTAGCTCGGATCGGCGGTATGATAAATCGGAGGCACCACCGCGTCGTCCGATGCGCGTCCAAATTCCAACAATGGGCCCGTAAACGGGACGCGGGCCAGAGGCATGCCCCCGGCCCGCGCCGATAAGACCCGCGAAACGCTCAGGCGTTCTCGTCGCGGGGTTCGACGGGGTTGGCGGCCTGGTGGGGCTTCACCGGGACGTCGGCCTGCTCCAGGCGCAGCTCGATGCCGGGCTTGAGGCCCTCGCCCACGCGGCCCAGCGAGTTCAGCTCCTGCGGCTGCTCGGGCTGCGGCACGGCGTGCTTGCCGTACGGGCTCTGGTTGTCCAGCTCGTCCTCGGAGAAGTTCGTGGGGTTCTCCGGGTGCGGCGACGGGCGCGAGCCCATGACGGGGTGCGAGTGCGCCAGCTCCTCCTCCTCGAACTCGCGGCGGTCCGAGTGCTCGATGGAGGTCTCGCGGATGTGCTGCGAGTCGTCCCTCTGGTCCGGCTCGGTGTCGCCCTGACGCTTACGCCCCATCCCGCTCACGTTTCCACTCCACTCTGCCGACATCGCTCCCCCCGTCCCCTGGTTTACGCGCGCCGGACGGCGCGCAATGTCGTTCTCGATCTCCAGCCGGTTGACCACCGTCTCCACGTTGGGCACGGCCTGCGCCGTGTGCACCGCCAGCTCCGCCTCGTCGTGCGTGTCCACCGAGCCGGAAAGCTCGATGATCCCGCGGCTGATGGCCCCCACGTCGATCGGCCGCTCGGCGAGCACCCGGTCTCGCAGGAAGGCGTCCAGCACGGCGTCTTCCAGCCGGGTCAGCTCGCGCTGGTCGCTGTACTCGCGGCGCAGGCGCCCCGGGCGCAGCCGTTCGGTGAGGGAGAGGGCGCCGTCGCGGATCCTTCCGCGCACGCCGCCCGCCTGCACCTCGCGCGCGGCGCGCCCTACCACCCACAGCGAGAGCGCGAACCCGGTGGCGGCCCCCAGGGCGAAGACCAGCGCGTTCTCACCCTCGTTGCCGCCCTCGTCGCGCGGCGCGCGCTTCCCCCGAGCCTGCCCCATGTTCCCCCTTCGTACGATGTTGGTGCCAGACGATTTGCGCAGCGCGGCGCGGGGTGCGGGGGTGCAAGAGGTGTTCCAGCCGGGCACCGAAAGGGCGCCCGGCTATGGATTGCCGGGCGCCCCTGCGCGCCGTCGCTGCTCCCGCTCGCGGTCCATGCGTTCGCGGGTGGCCCGCGTGCGTTCTCGCATGTTCCGATCGAGGTCCTGCGTATCCTCCTGCCGGTCGATCTCGCCGCGCTGCCGCCTCGATTCGGCATCGTGCAGCTCGGATTCGCGGCTGCGTCCCACGGGCGGCGTGGTGCAGGTGGGGATGCGCCTGCCCGCGATGACGGGGGCGCCGCACTTGCCGATCCCCCACTCCCGCCCCTGCCGGTCCTTGATCGTCCAGTTCTCCGCGCGATGGCGGCGCCGCGCCTCGTCGGCGATAGAGTCGTTGTACGCGCCGAGGCTGCGTGCGATCCGCGCGCGAACGCGGTCGTTGTCGCTCATCGGGGTCTCGCGAGCCGCCTCGGGCTTCACCACCAGCCGCCCGTCGCCCAGCTCGGTACCCAGCCGCCCGCCCGCCGCGCCGGAGCGCCCGCGTCCGCCAGTTCCCGTGCCCGCACCCGGCGCGCCCGCTCCGGGTGCGGCACCTGTGCCCTGCGCCGCGCCCACGGGAGCGCCGCCCGCGCGTGGCGCAGCGCGGGCCGGGATTCCAGACGGGGCGCGCTGCGGGAAGCTCCTCAGCTCCGGCGCGGCGACGGATGCCGTGTCCGCCTGCACCGGCGCCGCGACCTGCTCGGCGGTCGCGGCGGTATGCGGGGCGGCGGGCGCCGGCTGACCGCCCGCACCTCCATCGTCGCCCGGCCACGCGCCGATGTCCACGTAGCTGACCGCATCCGAGGGCGCGCCGACCTGCGGTGAATCGCCCGGCTGCACGGTCCGCCGCACTGGCGCCATCCACACGACCAGCGCCAGCACCAGGTGCGCGCCCAGCGAGAGCGCGACTCCGCGCCGGCTGACGTGCGTGCCGCGCTCGTGCCGCGGCTTGCGGGTGAACGGCGCGCGCACGGGGACGTGCGGAACCACCCCGGTGGCTTCCGGGGTGCGCGCGTGCGCGGGCGGCGGTTCGAGAGTGGCGCGGGTCATCGTCTCCATTCTACTCGACCCCGCCCACCCGGTTCCGCCCGCGCCATGATCCGCGCATTAAACAACCGAGCCCGGCGAGGGATGAACATCCCCGCCGGGCTCGTGTCCGCGACGCGCGAAAGCTCAGACCGCGGCCGTCTCCACCATCCGCGCGATGCGCCCCGCCGCCTCGCGGATCCGCTCCTCCGACGTGGTCAGCGCGATGCGAAAGAACCCCTCGCCGCCGCGCCCGAGCGACTTGCCCGGAAGGACGCTGACGCCCTGCTCAAGGAGGAGACGGCGTGCCCACTGCTCCGACTCCACGCCGTCGGGAAGCGGCACCCACAGGTACATCGTGGCGGCGGGATTGGGGACGTCCCAGCCGGCGGCGCGCAGCGTCTCGACGGCGGCATCGCGGCGGGCCTGGAAGGTGGCCACGTTCCCCGGCACCCACTCCGCGTGCGAACGGAGCGCCGCGGCACCGGCGTGCTGGATGGAGAAGGGAACGCCCGTGTCCGCGAAGCTCTTCACCCGCTGCAGCGCCGCGATGAGCTGCGGCTCGCCCACCGCCCACCCGGCGCGCCACCCCGTCATGTTGTACGTCTTGGAGAGCGAATGGAACTCGATCGCCACCTCGCGCGCGCCGGGGATCTCCAGGATCGACGGCGGAACGTACCCGTCGAACGCGACCTCCGAGTACGCGTTGTCGTACGCCAGGATCAGGTCGTGCTCGCGGCAGAACTCCACTGCACTCTGCAGGTAGTCGCGAGGCGCGATGGCGGCGGTCGGGTTGTTGGGGTAGTTGAGGTAGAGGATGCGCGCGCGCTTGACGACACCCGCCGGGATCTCGTCCAGCGGGATGAGGAAGTCGTTCTCGGGCCGCAGCGGAACCAGGTGCGCCTCGCCGCCGGCCAGCACGGTGCCGCCGAGGTACGCCTGGTAGCCGGGATCGGGCATGATGGTGACGTCGCCGCGCTCCAGGAAGGCGAACGGGAGGTGAAAGATCCCCTCCTTGGAGCCGATCAGCGGCAGCACCTCGCGCATCGGATCGACCGCAACCCCGAAGCGCCCCTGCATCCAGCGCGCGATCTCCTCGCGGAACTCCACCAGGCCGAGCTGGAAGGCGTATCGCGAGTTGGCCGGGTCCAGCGCCGCTTCGCGCAGCGCCTGCACCGCGGCGGGGGGCGGCGCCAGGTCCGCGTCGCCCGTGCCCAGGTCGATCACGTCCACCCCCCTGGCCAGCAGCTCGCGCTTGATGCCGGGAACGTCGGTGAGCGGGTAGGGCGGCAGCCCCTGGAAGTGGCGGGCGAGACGGGGCATGTGCGATGGCCTCAGAGCGCTGTGGTCGGAGTGGAGTCGGCGGGTGCGTCGCGCACCAGTCGTGCCGCCAGCACCACGGCGCCCAGCGAGATCGCCACGTCGGCCACGTTGAAGATGAAGGGAAAGGAGCGCACCAGGATGAAGTCGGTCACGGCCCCGTCCATCAGCCGGTCGCCCAGGTTCCCCAGCGCCCCGGCCACGACGAGCCCGGATGCGATCCGTACCCAGCCATCGCGGGTGGTGCGCATGATCTGGAGCGCCATCGCCACCCCCGTGAGTGCCGCAAGCGCCAGCAGCGGCGTACGCCACGCAGATTCGCTCTCTGCGAACGTCGAGAAGGAGATCCCCGGGTTGCGGTGGTGCGAGAGCGACACCCACTTGCCGAGCAGGGGCCGCTCGCTCCCGAGCGAGAGCTGGTTGGCCACCCAGAACTTGGTGATCCAGTCCGCCGCCACCACCCCGGCGATGCCGAGCGCGAGCCAGCGGTTGCGCGAAAGCTTCATCTTGTCCTGGGAGTTGCGGCGCGTTTCATCGGGAATGGCGCAGGTACACGGGCGCGGCGAGGGGGTTCCGTGGGGCCCTCACCCCCGCTCGTTCCTCGCTGCCCCCTCTCCCGATAACAGGAGAGGGCTCCGCCCTCCTGTCATCGAGAGAGGGGGCGGGCACGGCACAAATGTCTGTAGGGGCGCGATTTATCGCGCCCGCCCTCCGCGTGCCTCGCCCGCTTCCCAACGCACCCCAACCCGTAGGGGCGGACCTGCGTGTCCGCCCACCCTCGCCCCCACCGCGAACCCTGCCCCCCCGGCACCGACCCTCGTAGGGGCCGCCCCACGTGGCTGCCCGTGCCTTCCGCCGCGCCGCCCCCGGCAACGCGCCCCGCCCTATCCCGCCCTCCTCGCCTCCATCCGCTCCCCGTAAAACCGCAGCATCGCCTCCTTCACCTCGCGCCACGGCCCCTTCACCACCGGCGCCGGAGGGAGCGAGTCGGTGAAGTACCGCCCATAGCTCTTCTTCGCCACGCGCCCGTCCAGCACCAGCACCACGCCATGATCGCCGGTGGAGCGGATCAGGCGGCCGAAGCCCTGCTTCAGCCGGATCGCTGCGCTCGGGAGCATGTACGACACGAACGAGTTGCCCCCCGCCCGCTCGATCGCCTCGATGCGCGCGGCGGTCACCGGCTCGCTGGGGACCTTGAAGGGGAGCTTGGGAATCACCAGCCCGCGCAGCGCGGAGCCGGGGACGTCCACCCCCTCCCAGAACGAAGTGGTCCCCAGCAGGATGCCGCGCCCGGAGACGGCGAAGCGCTCCACCAGCTGCGCGCGCGGCCCCTCGCCGTGCACGAAGAGCGGCCACTCCAGGTCGGCGCGGCGGCGGCGCAGCTCGGATGCGACGTGGCGGAGCGCGCGGTACGAGGTAAAGAGCACAAAAAGGCCGCCGTCCGAGATCTTTGCGTGCTCGAGCACCGCGCGCACCGTGGCCTCGTCGTGGCGCGGGTCCGCGTCGCCCGCGGGGAGCGGCAGGTCGGTGGGGACGCACAGGAGCGCCTGCCGCGGGTAGTCGAAGGGCGACGGGAAGACCGCCTCGGCCACCGGGTGCTCCTGCTCGAAGGCGTCGCTGAGCCCCAGGCGCTGGCGCACGAAGCGGAAATCCTTTTCCTGCGTCGAAAGCGTGGCCGAGGTAAGGATCACCGTCGGCACCTGTTCGAAGACGGATTCGCGCAGCACGGCGGAGAGGTCCAGCGGGGCGGCATTCAGCGTCAGGTTTCCTTCGCGGCTCTCGCGCGCCGCCTGCCGCTCCATCCAGCGCACCATCTTGATGCGCTCCTCGCCGGGGCGCAGGGCCATGCGCAGGCCGTCCGCGGCGCCTTCCACGCGGTTGGCGGCGCCGCGCAGCTCCATCAGCTGCGGCTCCAGGTTGCGGCGCAGCTCGTCGTCGGTGGCGACGCGCTCGCGCAGGAGCTCCATCCCGGCCAGCATCGACTGCAGGTTGTCCAGCAGGCCGGAGAGCGCGTCGTCCAGCCCCAGCGGCCACACGGGGTGCGCGGCGAAGTGGTCGTCCAGCCGCGCCAGGGGCTCGCCGGAGTTGAAGACGTCGTTGAGGAAGGAGAACACCGCCGCCGCCCGCTCCCGCGCCCCCTCCAGCGACGGAAGGAGCCGCTCCTCGATGGTGTCGAGCGCGGCGCGGGCGAGCAGGTCGTTCTTCACCGCGCCCAGTGCGCCGCGAAAGGCCGGGAGCAACCCCTTCCCGCGGTGCTCCAGCCTGCGCAGCGTTCGGAACAGGCCACGGCGGGACACGGTGGCCCCGAGGTGGCTCGTCGCCGCCTCCTCCAGGTTGTGCGCCTCGTCCAGCACCAGCCGCTTGTAGTGCGGAAGGACGGCGGGCGAGGAGTAGTTCCCCTGCGCGCGCCGTACGGCCAGGTCGCTGAACAGGAGGTGGTGGTTGGAGACGACGATGTCCGCCGACGAGGCCTCGCGCCTGGCGCGCTGGTAGAAGCAGTCCTCGAAGTTGGGGCACTTCGCTCGCAGGCACACGTCGCTCTCCGACGACACCTCGTCCCACACCTCGGCCGAGGGGCGGAAGGAGAGGTCGGAGAGGGAGCCGTCCGCCGTCTTCCCCAGCCACTCCACGATCCCGGCCAGCTCCGCCTGCTTCTCCGCGTCGAACAGCGCCGTGGCGTTGTCGCGGGCCAGCAGCGCGCGCCGCACGGAGACGTAGTTGCGCCGCCCCTTCACCAGCGTGAAGCGGAAGGGGATCCCCAGCGCGCGCCGCAGCATGGGGAGGTCCTTGTCTACGAGCTGCTCCTGGAGGTTGATGGTGTTGGTGGACACTACCGTGCGCTCGCCGTTGAGCACCGCCCAGCGGATCGCGGGAAGGAGGTACGCCACCGACTTCCCCGTCCCCGTCCCAGCCTCCGCGATCCCGACGCCGCCCTCGTTGTAGAGCGCCCCGATCATCCGCGCCAGCTCGCGCTGCTGCGGCCGGTCTTCGTAGCGCGGGTGGCGCGAGGCGAGTGCTCCGCCGGGGCCAAGGTCGCGGTCGAGCGCGTCCAGATCGAGCGGGGTGCACTCGCTGGAGTCGGGCGGCTCCACGATGACGTACAGCTCGCTCGCGTCGTTGTCGACGATGGCGGAGCCCAGCCCCATCTCCCACACGCGCGCCGCGACCTGGAAGTCCGCCTCGGAGGGCTCCAGCACGCCGGATGGATGGTTGTGGATGAGCAGCCCCCCCGCCTCGGGCGACTTCACCAGCGCCAGTACCGCCGACGGCCCGCCGCGGGCGATGACGCGGGGCTCGCTTACGGCCCCGCCCTCGCCCACGCGCGCGACGAAGCACACCTCGTTGCCCCGGGCGCGCGCGATCTCCCGCCGCACCAGCTCGGCGGCGGCGGGTTCAAGGAACAGCTCGACGGCGGAGCGTTGTTGCTTCATCAAACCGGGGAGCGGGATACGGATACGGGCGAAACGGAAGTGCTAAGTTCCAAGTCCTGTACAGCAGCTCAACCCAGCACTCAGCACTCAGGACTCAGCACTCTTCCTCACCCACCGCGCGTGCCGGCTCGGACTCCTCGAGCGCCTCCCGCAGGAGCTCCTCGTCGTCATCCGCCACGGCGTCCATCTCGACGTACCCCACGCGCGGCGGCTCCGCGGGGTCTTCGGGGCAGAGGAAGCGCGCGCCGTAGAACCCGCGCTCGGTGGGGGCCGGGTGCCCGTAGAGGATCTCCACCAGCCATCCCCTCCCCCGCTCGTCCTGGAAGATTGCCCTGTCTTTCGCCATTTCTTCGGTACAATGCTGCAGCCGGGGTGTTCCGTCAACGTTGACGAAGTGTACCGAGGAGAGGGCCGGGATGGAAGGCGGGGCGTGGGCCCCCTCCCCCGCTCGTCACCTCGCGGCCCTTCCCCCAAAACAACCTGGGGGAGGGGCGCACGCGTGCATCCGTGCGCGGCGCGAAGGGCGTCACCCGGGCGGGCACGGGCAGCCACGTGGGGCGGCCCCTACGGTTTTTCGGTGTCCGGGGGCAGGGTCACGGTGGCGGCGCGGGCGGGCAGACACGCAGGTCTGCCCCTACCGGCATCCGGGTAATGGGGCGAGGGGCGGTGCGGCGGCGGGCACGGGCGCGATAAATCGCGCCCCTACGGGTTTCGTGCCGTTCGCCCCCTCTCTCGATAACGGCGAGGGCGCAGCCCTCTCCTGTTATCGGGAGAGGGGGCAGCGAGGAACGAGCGGGGGTGAGGGCCCCTCACCCCTCCCGCAGCACCTCCAGAAACGCCTCCCCGTATTTCTCCAGCTTCGCCGGCCCCACCCCCGGCACCTCCAGCATCTCCGCGTCGTCGCCGGGGCGGCGGCGGGCGAGCTCGATCAGCGTCTTGTCGGGGAAGATGCAGTACGAGGGGAGGCTCGCTTCCTTGGCCAGCTTGGAGCGCAGCGCCTTGAGGCGTCCGTACAGGTCGGCTTCGTCGGGTGTCGGCGGTGCGACCTCGCGCTTGGGGGCGGGCTCGGCGGGGGCGCGGCGGCCGATCTTGCGGCCTCCGTTCTCGGTGGCGAAGGCGGCCAGGACGTCCATCAGCGGCGCGCCCCAGCGGTCCAGCAGCGCGGGGGTGACGCCGGGGATGCGCAGCACCTCCTCCGGCGTGGCGGGGGCGTACTCGGCGAGCGACTTGAGGATCTCCTCCGAGAAGACCATGAGGACGGGCAGGTCGTGGCGCCGCGCCAGCTCGCCGCGCAGCTCGCGCAGGCGGTCCAGGAGGTCGGTGCGGCGAGCCGTGCGCGAGGGGCCGCGGCGCGTGGACGAGGTGCCCAGGTCCACCGCCTCCGACGCACCGGCGCCCGCCACGGCGGGGCGCCCGCCCGCGCGCAGGCAGTTGTCGCAGGCACCGCACTCGCGCATGGCGGCCGGGTCGCCGAAGTAGCGGAGGACGAAGCCGCGCCGGCACTCCTCCGTGTAGCCGTACGCCTGCACCTTTTGCAGCTTGCGCAGGTCGCGCTCGCGCTTGGAGTCCAGCGTGCGCCAGTCGATGGGGAGGCGGCTGATGGGGGTGGTGCGGTCCAGCACCCAGATGCCGTCGCCGCCGGCCTGGCCCCACTCCAGGAAGCCGCCGTCCTGCAGCGCATCCAGCAGCCGCATCGCCTCGCCGCGGCCGCCGGGGACGCCGAGCATCCCCCACTCCAGCTCGGTGCCGCGGTACGACACCTCTCCCCCGCCCCGCCGCCAGATGGTGCGCAGCAGCTCCAGCTCCGCCGTGCGGCCGGCCAGCTCGCGCGAGATGCGATCGGGACGAGCCACCAGTCGCACGCGCACGCCCGAGCCGGCGGGCCCCAGCGGGCGCACGAGGCCGAACTGCTCCAGCACGCGCAGCGCGGAGCCGGCCATGCGGTCGCCCTTGATCCCTGGCACGATGCGGCCGAGCTCGACCAGCCCCACGGAGCACACGCCGGACGCATCGGCGCCGCGGCGCACGGTGTCCATCATCGCCTCCACCGCGCGGCGCGGTGGGTTGGCGGTCTCGATGAAGAACTCGTGGGTGAAGCGGTCCGCGTACGAGTGCAGGAGAACGCAATCGGAAGGGCCGCCGTCGCGCCCGGCGCGGCCGGCCTCCTGGTAGTACGCCTCCAGGTTGCCGGGCATGTTGTAGTGGACCACGATGCGCACGTCGCGCTTGTCGATCCCCATCCCGAATGCGTTGGTGGCCACCACCACCTGTGCGGCGCCGCTCATGAAGCGCTCCTGGATGCGCTTTCGCTCCAGGTCCTGGATGCCGGCGTGGTAGCCCACCGCGTCGATCCCCGTGCCGCGCAGCAGCGCCGTGAGCGCGTCCACGTTCTTGCGCGTGGAGGCGTACACGATGGCCGATCCCTCGCGCCCGCGCAGGAGCTTGAGGAGGAGGCGGTCCTTTTCGCTGTCGTTCTTGGCGCGCAGGACGTGCCACACCAGGTTGCGCCGGTCGAAGCCGGTGACCAGCGTGGCCGCGTCGCGCAGGGAGAGCTGGCGGACGATGTCGCGCCGCACCTCCTCCGTCGCCGTGGCGGTGAGCGCGGCGATGGGCGGGTTGCCCAGGGCGTGGCGCACCTCGCCAAGGCGCAGGTACGAGGGGCGGAAGTCGTGCCCCCACTCGCTCACGCAGTGAGCCTCGTCGATGGCCAGCAGCGACACGTCCATCGCGGCCAGGCGGCGGATGAAGCGCTCCCCGTCGAACCGCTCCGGCGCGACGTACAGGAGCTTGAGCTGGCCGCTTTCGGCCGCCATCATCCGCATCGACATCTCGTCCGGCGAGAGCGACGAGTTGATGAAGGTGGCGGGAAGCCCCGCGCGGGCCAGCGAGTCCACCTGGTCCTTCATCAGCGAGATGAGGGGCGACACCACCACCGTGAGCCCCGGCAGCATCATCGCCGGCACCTGGTAGCACAGGCTCTTGCCGCCGCCGGTGGGCATGATGGTGAGCGAGTCCGCCCCCGCCAGGACGTTGCGCACCGCCTGGTCCTGCCCCGGCCGGAAGTCGGGGTACCCCCAGTGGCGGCGGAGGACCTCGCGGGCCTCCTCCAGCGGATCGTCTACGGCGGTGTGGAACGGCTCGGTGAGCATCGGGCGCGGGTGCGGGATGAAGGTGTTGCGCCCCCGTACCCGACACCGCCGCCGGGGTTCACGCCGTCCACCTTCGCGGGCGAAACCCGTCCCCCCGATGGCGCCCGCGGCCCGCTCCCGCTCCCGCACGTGCCGCGACCGCCGAAAGCCCCGCGTGCGATAGGATTGCACAAGGACGGCGGAGCGTGCTACTTTGGAGCCCGTACACGCAGGATCGTCCGCCCGCCAGCACATCCCGGCGTCACGACACCCCGGCGCCCCCCGCGCCCGCGCATCCCGTCTCTCCTGCCCCCGACGACCATGGACCCGATCCGCACCGCTCCGCCCCAGGCACCCCGTTCCGCGCCGCGCCGCGGCTGGGTCGCGCCGGAGGTGAAGGACCTTCCGCGGCTCACGGAGCTCACGCTGCAGACCGGCGGGGGCATCCCCTGCGGCAGCAGCACCGTCTGCCCGTAGCGCACGGCCGCTGATGCTCCTGGGCCTGGCGATCACCGAGCACTGCAACCTCCGCTGTCCGCACTGCATCCGCGATGACGTCACCACCGTCCGCAACCTGGACGCGGGCCTGATCCTCCGCACGGTCGATCAGGCTCGACTGCTGTGGGACGAGGTCGCCGCGTCCATCACCGGGGGCGAGCCCACGCTGCACCCGGAGTGGGAGCGGATCATCGCCGGGCTGCACGAGCGGGGAGTCACGTACCGGTTCGTGACCAACGGCTGGCACATGCGCCGCCTGATGCCCGCGCTCGACCGCTACCCCCCGGCACGGGTGCGCGTCTCGCTCTCGGGCGCGGACGAGGCGGTGCACGACGAGGAGCGTGGACGCGGCTCCTTTCGGCGCGTGCTGATGGCGGTGGCGCTCCTCACCAGCCGCCAGATCCCCACCTCGCTCGGCTTCGTGGTGGACCGGCGCGACCGGCACCAGCTTCGGCAGGCGGCGGACCTGGCGGAGGCGCTGGGGTGCCTGTCGATCGACTTCGCCTTGGCGCAGCCGGTGGGCGGCAGCGCCGCGCGCGACAGCGACCTCGCCCCGCGCGAGTGGTACTCCGCGCGCGACGAGATCCTCGCCCTCGCCGCCGAGGGCCGCCGCACGGCCGTGATGCTCGATTACGGCGCCCCGTCGGAGGGTCCCGAGCCCATGTGCGAGACCTTCAAGAAGAACCGCATCTACGTCGATGCGCGCGGTCGCCTCTCCCTCTGCTGCCAGCTCTCCGAGTACGGCTCCAACGAGACCGACGTCGTCGCGGACCTGAACCAGACGTCGCTGCTGGACGTGTGGCCGCGCTACGAGGAGGCCCTGGATGCGCAGCGCGCCGCCAGCCTCCCCCGCGGCGGCGACCCGTTCGACCCCTTCCCCTGCATCCGCTGCGCGCGCGCGCTGGGGAAGATGGCCTGGATCCGCGACTACCCGTCCAGCCCCTGGGCCGGCGCCGCCCTCCCCCCCATCGTCCCCCTCCCCCCCCGCCTCGTCCCACTCACCTACGCCGCGCGGGTGTAGCCGCGGTCCACGGGCGATTTTCCCTTTATTTGTCATCCTGAGCAAAGCGCCTCACCAACCCCGCCCCGTCACCAACCTCTGGCGCGAAGCGAAGGATCTACTGCGCGTGCCGAGAGGCCGGGCCCTTGGCGCCAGCCTCGAACCGGCGCCGTCTAGATTCTTCGTTCGCCGCAGATAGATCCGGCCCGCTCCACGGAGACCCTGCACGGCGGCTCACTCAGAATGACAGGGGGGAGGGTGTCACGTGCCACGGCATCTGCCCCGGGTCCGCGCAGGCGGACTTTGCGTGGTTCCAGCCGCGAATTGGTGCGGCCTCCTGTCCACGCAGCCGTTTCGCGACCGGCCGAGATCCCGACCGCGAGTCCGCGAAGGCGGACTTTGTGCTGTTGTTGCCGCGAGTTCACTCGCCACGGCACCCCACTACCCCCATCCCGATTTCCCCCGCTTTCCCTTAGATTCCACACGTCCGCCCGGCGGTTTCCCTCGTAATCCCCGCTCGCCCATGCGGTTCCCGCTACGCACAGCACTCCTCGCCCTGCTCGCGGCCGCGTGCGGCGACCCCGGCACGCCCCCGCCCAGCGGGCCGCTCACGCTGGAGCTGCAGGGCACGCTCGCGCGCGACTCGGTGGTGCACGTGCGGGCGCTTCGTGCGGGCGTCGTCGTCCCCGCCGCGCAGGTGACGCTCGCCGCCACCCCCGCCGACGCGGTGCAGCTGCTGGGCGGCGACTCGCTTCGCTTCCTCAAGGGCGGCACCCTCACCGTCAGCGCCGCGGCGGGAGCGTCGCAGGGGAGCCGCACGATCGAAGTCACCGCGCCGCCGCCGCTGGCCCTGGAGGTCACCGGCCGGATCGAGCGCGGCGCGGTGGTGCGGGTCGCGGTGACGCAGGGCGGCGTGGCGCTCGGGGTCGGCGCGGCGACGCTCGCCTTCACCCCGGCCGATGCGGGCCAGGCGCTCGGCGCCGACTCCGTGCGGCTGCTGCGCGCGGGTACGGTCACGCTGCGCGCCACCTTCGGCCGCGACGAGGGCGCGCGCGAGCTGACGGTAGCCGTGCCGCCGTCGATCGTCTTCGACCGGGTGGTGGACGGCAACCGCGACCTGTGGCGCGTGGCGCTGGACGGCGGCGACCTGGTGCGCCTCACCGACCACTCCGCGGAAGACAGCGACCCCACGGCGGCGGCGGGGCGCATCGTCTTCGCCAGCCAGCGCGCGGACAGCAACCTGGAGCTCTTCAGCATTCCGCTCACCGGCGGCGACGCCACGCGCCTCACCCGCACCGGCGCCGGCGAGACGATGCCGGCCCTTTCGCGCGACGGGCAGCGCCTCGCCTACATCAGCAACGCCAGCGGGCTCGCCAGGCTCTGGCTCGCGGCGGGTGACGGCAGCGGGGGGGCCCCGGCCGCGCCCTCGTTCGGCGCCGGCTTCGCGCTGGACGCCTCGCCGTCGTGGGCGCCGGACGGGAGCAGAATCGCCTTCACCTCGACCGAGGCGGGAAGCCCGGACGTGTTCGGGCTCGTGCCGGGCGGCACCCCGGCGCTCCTGGCGGGCGGCAGCTCGCTGGAGCTGGAGCCGGCGTTCAGCCCGGACGGCAGCCTCCTCGCCTTCACATCCGACCGCGCGGGCGGGGGCTTGACGCGCATCTACATCGTGCATCTGTCCAGCGGCGCGGTGTCGCGGCTCAGCTTCGGCGCGCTCCCGGTGGGGCAGCCCGCCTGGACGGCTGACGGGCGGCTGGTCTACACCGAGTTCACCGCGGCGGGGGGGCAGCTCCGCTGGATCGACACCCCCCGTTCGATGGTGGTGCACACCATCCCCACCGGCAAGGGGAGCGCGCGCAACCCCGCCGGACTCCCCTGACCGACCCCGTGATGGAAGCCACGAGCCGCTACGCCGTCCCCGACGAAGTCCTGACTGCCCACCTGGAGGGCGAGGCCGTCCTCCTGCACATGGACACCAAGAACTACTTCCGCCTCAACGCAACCGCGGCGCTGCTGTGGAAGGGGATGGAGCGTGGCCTGGAGCGCGAGCAGCTCCTGGACAGCCTGCTCGCCGAGTTCGAAGTGGACCGCCCCACCGCCGCCGCCGAGCTGGACCGCCTCCTGGGCGAGCTGGCCGAACGCGGCCTCGTCGTCCCAGGATGAGCCAGCAGGGTGCGGGCGGGGGGTGGGGGCCCATCGCCGGCGTCCGCGCCGCGCTGCGCACGGCGGGCTGGCTGCGCGACGGGCGCTGGCGCACGCTGCTGGAGCCCGCCCCCCACGCGCGCGCCGATGCCGAGCCCGCACGCGGAGCCCTCCGCGCGTCCCGCGGCGCGCTGCGCGTGCTGGAGCGCGTGCCGGGCGGCCGCTGGCGGAACACCTGCCTCTACCGAAGCGTCGCCGAGTGCCTGGTGCTCCGCGACTTCGGAGTGGACGCGCGCCTCCGCATCGGCGTCGGGACGGAGGGGGCGGAGGTCATCGCGCACGCCTGGGTGGTCCGCGGCGCCCAGGCCGACGCGGATGCCGATCCCGCCGCCGCCGCCCTGCGTCCCCTTGCCGGCCGCGCGTGACGCACGTCCTCCTGCGCGACGGCGCCCTGCGCCTGGAGGCCGCCCCCGATCTCCTCCCGCTCATCGTCCAGTGGCTCCCGCTCCTCCCCTACGAGCAGCGCACGCCCGATCCGCACGGCGCCGTGGTGCGCGTCGTCCGCGGCGATTCCGTTGCGCCGCCAGCTGCACGCCCAACGCTGCGCCTGGGGACGGCGAGCGTGTGGGTGGAGGGCGACAGGGCGGTGCTCGTGGGGAACGCCGCGCGCTGCTCGGGAGAGGTCGATCTGCGGGCCGGCACGGCCGAACTGCGCGCTCCGATCGGCGCAACGGATGACGCCACGCGCTGGGAGCTGTACTCGATGGCATCGCTCGCCTGCGCCCTCCTGCTGAACCGCATGGGGCGCACGCTGGCGCACGCGGCCGGCGTGGTCGCGCCGGACGGCGGCGCGTGGCTGCTGGTGGGGGACACGCACGCCGGCAAGAGCACCACGGTCGCCAACCTCCTCCGCTGCGGATGGGGCTACGTGTCCGACGACAACGTGGTGCTGGCGCGCCGCGGCGGCGGGATCGAGGTGGAGGGATGGCCGCGCCACTTCCACATGGACGGGGGATGGGAAGCGGGCGCCCCGGTGGGCCGCCGCAGCGCCATCGACCCGCGCGAGCGCTGGCCGGGACAGTGGACCGACGCCGCGCCCCTCGCCGGGCTCCTCTTTCCGCGCGTGGAGCCGGGGCAGCCGACCAAGTTCGCGCCCTGCCCCGCCGCCGACGCGCTGGCGGCGCTCCTCCGCCAGTCGCCCTGGCTGCTGGCGGACCGGGGGAGCGCCCCGGCGGTGCTCGCCCTGCTGCGCGACGCGGCGGCCCGCCCCGCCTTCGAACTGCGGCTGGGGCTGGACAGCTACGCCGATCCGCCGCTCCTGGCCGCGCGGCTGCGCCCGGCATGGGTCATCTGACCGGTAACAAAAACCTGTTCCTCCGCCCAACTTCATTTTAATATTCCGGGCGGGGAGCCCCGATGGCCGGACTCCCTCCCCCCAAACATCCGCACGAGGTCGCACCAATGACACTTTCCATCATCCGACGCATCGGCCCGGCCGCGCTCGCGCTGGCGCTGACGATGGCCGCCACCGATGCGGCGAGCGCGCAGATCGGCGGGCTCGGCCGTACGCTGGGGCGCGCCGCGGGCCGCCTGAACGCGGACGCGGTGCTGCGCGGCGATCCGCCGATCACCACCAGCCTTCCGGACGCGCGCTGGGCAGTCGACTCGCTCGACAACTTCACCCCGCGCGAGAGCAAGCGCTCCATGCTCCAGCTCCAGCGCACCCCCAACGGCGGCTTCGTGCTGCAGCCGGGGTACTACGAGATGGAGACGCAGAGCTACTGCCTCAAGGCGGGCACGCACGGCCCCGGCGGCGGCGACGGCTACCTGTACGCCCCCACGGCTGGCCCCGCGGAGGACGCGGTCAAGTCGATCCTGCGCAACTCGGTCAACCACCCGGAGATCGAGCAGAGCAAGGTGCAGACGCTGCTGTGGGCGATCATCGCCCGCGCGAAGTTCGAGGACCTGAGCGCCGAGCACAAGGCGACCGCCGCGCGCCTCCTGACGCCGCAGCAGCTCGCCGCGCTCAACCGCACGGCGCTGGACATGGTGCCCGGCCCCGCGATGGACGCCGCCATGAGCCGCGTGCCGCCGCTGGTGCGCCAGGTCTTCCAGGCGGAGGCGCAGATCCGCCAGATGCTCACCAACCCGGGCACCTCGTTCCAGCAGCTGGAGGCCGCGGCGGTGCTGGCGGGGATGGCGCCGATCGGCCCCGGCAGCCGCCAGGTGCCGAACGGCCGCTGGAACCTGCACCCGGACGGCTACTACGTGCGCTACCTGCCGCACGGCTACAGCCACACCACCACGCAGATCTGGATTCCGCAGGGGAGCCCGGCGGTGGGCAAGGAGTACGACCCGGCCACGCACATCGCGGTGCCGGGGAACACGGCCCGCCAGCGCCTCGTGCAGTCCGGCCGCGCGCACCGCGCGTCGTAAGCGGCGGGGGTTCAGAGAGACCGGGCCGGCGAGCGATCGCCGGCCCGTTTTCGTGCGTCCCAACCACAACAGTTACAGAGAGATAGGCGGCCTCCATGTGGCTATGTCACAGTGTCGCGCACGGCCTTGTCACGCCTTCTTCTTTCGGTTTATCTTCGGGTACAGATCCGAAGTGCGGGTGCCGACGCTTGGCGGCCGGACGGGTAGATCTGGTGAACCGAACTCCAGGAAAGGGCCAACATGCCAGACCAGTATGGAGCAGCGGCGGACGGCGTGACGGACGACACCGTCGCGATCCAGAACGCGGTGAACGCCGCAAAGAACGCGGGCGGAGGGGTCATCAGCCTCAGCCCCAGCGGCACCTACGTGTTCACACGCATCATCCTCTACCCCGGCATCACCATGGAGCTGAACGGGGCCACCTGCAAGCGACCCGCGAACCAGCCGAACAGCACCCGCATGTTCACCTCGGGCGATCCGGCTGGCGGTTTTCCCACGTACTCGGGCGCACAGGATTCGCGCCCGATCAGGATCCGCAACGGCATCCTGGATGGCAACCGGGCGAACCAGGGTGCGTATCAGAACTACGAGCAGGAGCAGTCGCACCTCATCTTCATGTACGCCGATGCCACACAGCCGGGGCGGCTCCGCGTCGACCTCCACAACCTGGTGCTGCGTGACGTCGTGGCCGACGGAATCGCCCTGTCCACCAACGTCGATGCGCAGATCAGCGACATCCGCGCGTGGGACGGCTTCCGGGGCGGCGTAAACGTCCTCGGGGGGCACAGCGTCGTGGAGATGACGAACATCCGCACCGGGGGGAACGTCCATGCGACCGGGATCGACATCGAGGTCGACCAGATCGGCTACGGAGGGAGCCTGGCCGCCGACATCACGATAGACAACGTGGTGCTCGACGGCGACCTGGAGGTAGGCATGCACCTCGGTCCGAGTCATGCCGCGCACCCGGGCGGTACGTTCACCGCCACCAACGTGCAGTGCCGCAGGGCGGGATGGGCCATCGGGGGATACAACAGCCGCGTCCGGCTGTCCAACTCGATCCTCACGGTGGGCTCGCCCCAGGAATCCGACATCACGTGGCCGCAGGACACGGTGCTGGACAACGTGACCTTCGTCCTCAACCCGAACACCCCTTCCCCCAACACTCCCCTCACCCTTGGGGTGCGGGTGCGGATGAAGGCGGGGAGCCACGCGGCGAACCAGCAGCTCGTGCTGCGCAACTGCACGTGGCGGGCGGGGCCGGACGTGAAGGCCAGCGACACGCTCATCGGGCTGGAGTACCACGAGGACGTGCTGAGCCAGAACAACGAGGTGGTGATCGACGGCGGGTACATCCCCCCACGCTTCAACGTGGGGCTGGACATGAAGTACGGAGGAAGGGCGGTGGTCACGGGGCTGCGCAACCACGCGGCGCTCCCGATCCGCTGGGCGGGGAACGAGGGGGGCGGCGGGATCGACCTCACGATCCGCGGAATGGACGTGCGGGGCGCGCCCTTTTACATGGTGGGGGGCGATGCGTACGGGAACAACAAGCGCATCGAGCAGAGCAACGTCTTCCTGGACGAGACGAGCGCGGGGTACAGCTTCGCCGTGGCCCACCTCGCCAACTTCGTGGGCGGCCGTACCATCGAAGTCGCCTCCTCGCCGGTCGGCCGCCTGCCGGGGATGCGCGGTGACGTGGCGATCCTGCGCGACCCGGTAGCGGGCCAGGTGTGGCGGTGGGTCTGCACCTTCTCCGCCCCCGACGCGTCAGCCGTGTGGAAGGCGGAAGCTGCCCTGGCCGCGTAGGAGCTTCTCGGGAGTACGAAGGCCCGGCCCCGCACCTCGCCAGGTGCGGGGCCGGCTTTCAGCTCGTTCCGCGATGGTTCAGGGAATGTGTCCGCACCGGCACTGGCCGCTGTAGGAACAGTACCCGATACCGCCCGGGCATCTGTAGGCGCACGGCTGGTAATAGTAGTCCTCCCCGATGGCGGGGCACGACACCATGGCCGCGGGCTGGCTCGCCATCGCGCGGCTCGCGCCGAAGCTGAGCCCCACCGCGACCAGCACCGCGAACACCGCCTGGGCCAGGTACGTCAGACGAAGCTTCATGCGTCCTCTCGAAAGGTGCGTTGTAAGTGACGTTCCGGCGTCTACGCTTGCCGGCTTCAGGGAATGTTTCCGCAGCGGCAGTAGCCGTCGTACGAACAGTACCCCTGTCTGCGCGGGCAGCTGTTGGCGCAGGGCGCGTAGTAGTAGTCGTACCCCTCGGCCGGGCACGACGCCATCACCGCCGCCTGCTCGCTCGCCATCGCCCTGCTCGCGCCGAAGCTGAGCCCCACCGCCACCAGCACCGCGAACACCGCCTGGACCAGGTACGCCAGTCGAATCTTCATACGTCCTCCGGAGAGTGGATGGGAAGGCGCGTCCCGGCAGCTGCCGGAACGCGCGGGGCGGGGCTCAGGGAATGTACCCGCAGCGGCAGATCCCGCTCTCGGAACAGTACCCGCGGTTCTGATAGCAACCGTAGCCGCAGGGCTGGTACGGGTAGTCGTACCCCATGGCGGGGCAGGTCTTCAGCGCCGCCGGCTGGCTCGCCATCGCCCGGCTCGCGCCGAAGCTGAGCCCCACCGCCACCAGCACCGCGAATACTGCCTGAATCAGGTACGCCAGTCGAGTCTTCATACGCCCTCCCCGGATGGGAAATGGAGTTGTAGGACGCTCCGGCAGGGGTACCAGAGCGCCACCGCAATTACGCGCAATATCCATTCCCGTCCGAAACTGAGCGTCGTTCGTGATTCGACCGGCCCCCTCCCCCCGGCCCCCTCCCCCGCCTGCGGGGGCACAGGGCGGGTGAGGGGGAGAACTGCCGTCCGCGCCGCACAGACCCGGTAGGGGCGCGATTCAATCGCGCCCCCCCTCTCCCCCACCTCGACGGCCGCCTATGGGCACCGCCACCGGTAGGGGCAGACCTGCGTGTCTGCCCGCCCTCGCCCCCACCGCGACCAACGCTCTGCGCACGAACCTCGAACGGTCCGCCCGCGTGGCTGCCCGTGTCCGCGGCATACGCCGTAGCCCGCACCCCATATCATCCTGAGCGCCGCGCTTCTCCATCCCGTCCCCGTCCCCACCCTCTGGCGCGGAGCGAAGGATCTACTGCGCGTGCCGAGGGGCTCGTCATCGCTCGCCGTCCTCTTGCCTCGCGGGCTAGATCCTTCAGTCGCCGCCGGGCCTTGGCGTGTGGGCATAGGTCAGAGCAGCGGCTCCTTCAGGATGACAGATGGTGAGACAACGAAGTTCTCTCTGTGCCTCTGTGTCTCTGTGTGAGCCCCGGCCGTTCAGGGAATCTCCCCGCAGCGGCAGGTCCCGGTAGCATCACAGTGTCCGCGTAAGAACGGACAGCCCTTGCCGCACGGCGCGTACTCGTACGCGGTTCCGGTAGCGGGGCAGGTGAGCAACACCGCTTTTTCACTCGCAAAGGCCCGGCTCGCGCCGAAGCTCAGTGCCCCCGCCACGACTAGTGCTAAAACTGCCTGGATCAGACACGCCGTACGGACCTTCATGCGTCCTCCTCACGAGCAGGTGTACCGCAGCGCCACGGCAATCACCGGAGCGCCAGCGGATTGTACCTCAATCTCGTTGAGTCGTCAACAGAGCGGATTGCTCACGACGGGCCGCGGTCATTCAGCGCGCGCAGGGCGGCCTGCGCGTCGGCGTGCTGCGGGTCCAGGCGGAGAGCAGACCCGTATTCGCGCCGCGCACCCGCGACGTCGCCACGCGCCTGGAGAATCATTCCCAGCCGCCAGTGCGCCGCGGCGTGGGAGGGGAGATCGGCCCGGTGCGCGCGGGCGAGGTAGGCGCGCAGGGCTCGTTCACCGCTCTCGAGCCGCTCGCCGGAGAGCGCGGCCATCCGCCCCGTGTGGTACAGAGCGCTGAGGTCGCCGGAGTCGCGCGCGAGCACCCGGTCCCACAGCGCGAACGCCGCGCTCCACTGCTTTCCCGCGCCGTGCACGAGGGCAAGCCCGCGCACCGGAGCGATGCTGTCCGGCGCGAGCCGCAACGCTTCGCCGAACCACCGCTCCGCGTCCGGAAGCCGGTTCGCCTCCAGGTGCGCCGTGCCCAGGAGCAGGGCCCCCGCGTACGGGTGCTCCGCCCCGATCCGCTCCGCGACGGTGGCGAGCGCGCGGTCGGACGCGACGGCGACGTGCGGCCTCACCCCGTTCCCCTCCAGCCGCGTTCCGTCGGCGGCGAAGTAGTCCGCCTCCGGAAAGATCATCACCCACCCGTCGCCCACGGGGTGCGGGGGCGCCGAGAGCATGCCGCCCGCCGTCCGCTCTCCCACCAGCGTCGCGCGCCCGGTCGTCTTCAGGAGGTGCGCGAGGGGCTCGGAGGCACTCCCGGATCTCCCGTCCACCAGCAGGAACACGCGGCCGCCGAAGTACGGCGCCCGCGGCGGTACCACGCCGCGCAGCGCCCCGTGCCGGCGCACGCCGTGGATCACCGTCTTCGCGCCGCCATCCGAGAGGACGGGGATGGCGGCGAGCTCGGCGGACGTGGGCGGCGCGCGGTGAGTGCGGTACCAGCCCGGCCCCAGGAACACCCCCGCTTGCAGGCTGTCGCGCACCAGGTGCGTCACGGGTGACATGGAGCTCACGTCGCCTCCCGGATTGCCGCGGATGTCCAGGATCAGCGTGTGCGGGGCGGCCGAGTCGATGCGCACGAACGCCCGGTCCACCGCCGACGTCACGCCCGACCACCTCGCCGCGCGCAGCCGCGCCACCCCGGGCGCGGGAAAGGAGAGACCGACCAGCGCGTCGGGGTTGGGGTCGTCGGCCAGGAGCGAGTCGAGCGGGGTGGCGGCGATGCGCGGGTCGCGGAACAGCTCCAGGTGAGACATGCGAAGCCGAGGCGTGAGCGCGTAGAACACCGCCATCGCGTGCACGTCGTCGGGCACCGATGCGAAGCGCGCGTCCAGCTCGCGGAAGAAGGAGCGCCACTCCGGCCGGTCGAGCAGCGCCGGGTCGTAGATCCGGGCAGCCACGGAGTCGCGCATCCGCGCCGCCAGCGCGCGGTAGTCGCGCACCGGGCGCGGATCGGCCGCGGGGACGGCCTCGAACGTTCCCGCCGGCGAGCCCGAGATGCGCCGCAGCTCGCCGTGCATGCGCCCGTCCGCCAGCACGCCGGAAAAGGTGCGCTCACCCAGGCTGAGCGCTACCAGTCGCCCCGTCACCAGCAGCTGATCGCCGCGCGCGGTGGCTGTGCCGTTCTCCACCCGCACGAGAGCGCCGCGCGGCGGAAGCTTCCCCAGAAGGCGTCCCAGCGTCGCGCGGGGCCACCCCACCAGCTCGCCCGCTGCGCCCGGGCGCGAGAATGCCCGCCAGCGCCCCGCGCCCGCCGGCTCCACCGCGAGCCTCACCACCAGCTCGCCGCCCCCGGCCGGGCGCAGCGTGAACAGCCACTGCCCGCCGGGAACCGTCTGCGCGGCGGCTGGGGACGCAGCCAGGAACAGCGGGATCAGGAGACGACCGGGAAGCTTCATCATCGCTCGAATCGGGTGCGCGGAACGGGACAGCGGGTGCGCCAACTGTCGCGTGCCATCGCGCCGTGCTCAAGCGTGGGTCGCCCAACCGGCCCACCGCGCGCCCGACCGAGCCGCATCGTCGCTGGACGGCGGGCCACGCCTCCGCCCCGCCAGCGCAAACTCCTCGACGGCTCGCCTCACGCAGAGGCGCAGCCGCCGGCTCGGTCAGTACTTCACGTCACAGCCGTAGGGCTGCGTCTGAGCCACCGCGATGGGCTTCCCCGCGAGGCCGGCGTCGAGCGCGGCACGGACGTAGTTCGTCGACCCCGGGATGTCCATGGCCCTGGACGTCGGCTTGTCGTCGATGGCGCCCGCGTACCGCAGCACCCCCTGTGGGTCGACGATCGCGTACTGCGGCGTGTTCCGCGCGCCGTAGAGCCGGCCGAGGGTGCCGGCCGTGTCGCGGATGACGGCGGTCGGCGCCGCGCCCTTGTCGCGCGTCAGCTCGTCCGCCTCCTCGGCCGAGGTGAAGCCCTGGCGCCCTGGCGCCGAGGAGACGACCGAGAGCCACACGACGCGGGTCGCGTAGTCGCGCTGCATCGCCTGCGTGTTGCCCAGGCCTCCGTCGATGGCCACGTAGTGCTTTTTCGTATACGGGCATTCGTGGTTGAACCACTCGAGCACGACCCACTTGCCGCGATGCGCCTCCAGCGACTGCGGGGCGCCGCGCGTGTCGACAGCGGTGAACGCCGGTGCGGGTGCGCCGATCTTCGGCGCCGCG
Organism: Longimicrobium sp.; assembly: GCA_036398975.1. Lineage (GTDB taxonomy): Bacteria > Gemmatimonadota > Gemmatimonadetes > Longimicrobiales > Longimicrobiaceae > Longimicrobium. The sequence goes on along the minus strand of DASWNZ010000109.1, from coordinate 4,334 downwards.
CTCAGCTCGGCGGTGGTGAGCGCGGGGCCGCCGTCGTCCAGGTGCGGGACGACATAGACCGCCGCCCCGGCGAGTGCGACGACGAGGAGGCCGGCGAAGAGAAGCGAAAGCTTGCGACGAGTCGAGAGTGCCATGGTATGTCCGGGAAAAGGGGGGTGAGTGGAGCTCGAGTGGCCGCGGCGGTCAGCGGGCGGGCGCCGCGGAAAGAGCGGGCGTTCGGCCGGCGGCGGCGTCCAGCGCCCGCGTGACGATTCCCGGCGTGAGCAGGGTCGGAAGAACGGCCGGCGCCGCGGCGCGGTCGCGCCCATAGAGCACGACGAACGGCACGCTGTTGCGGCCGAACGCCGCCAGGGCGCGCGAGACCGACGGGTCGCGCGTCGTCCAGTCGGCGCGGAGGAGCGCGACGTCGTGCGCGCGCAGCGACGCGCGCACCGCGCCCGAGCCGAAGGCGACGCGCTCGTTCACCTTGCAGGTGAGACACCAGTCGGCCGTGAAGTCCACGAGCACGACGCGGCCGCTGTCGCGCAACGCCTCGAGCGCCGCCGCGCTGTACGGCCGCCAGGGAAGCGCACCCGCGCCCTGCCCCGGCGGGCTCGTTGCGTCCACCGCCACCGAGGCGGGCGCCGGTGGGGAGCTCGCGCCGGCCATCACGAGCGCCACCGCTCCGGCGCCGGCCGCGAGGGCCACGCCCCGGGCGGCGCGGCGCCGGCCGGTCGGCGCGACGAGCGTCCCGAATCGGCCCAGCGCCCAGAGGCCGAACGCCAGCAGGGTGAGCGCGGCGAGCAGCGCCGCGACCGCGTCGGTCCCGGTCTGCCGGCCGAGCACCCACGCCAGCCACACGACAGTCGCCAGCAGCGGAAATGCGAGCGCCTGCCGCAGCGTCACCATCCACGCCCCCGGCCTCGGCAGCCACCGGCGCACGCGCGGCGCCACGGCCACGAGCGCGAGCGGCCACACCAGGCCGAGGCCGAGCGCGGTGAAGACGACGACCGCGCTCGGCGCCCCGCCGGCGACCCCGTACGCGACCGCGGCGGCAAGGAAGGGCGCCGAGCACGGCGTCGCGAGCGCGGTGACGAGGACCCCGCTCAGGAACGCCTCGGCGGGCGGAGGCGTGCGCCCCGCCGCGGCCGAGAGCGTGCCGCCCACCGGCGCGAGCTCGAAGACCCCGGCCATGTTGAGCGCGGCGGCGAACACCAGCAGCGCGAGCGCGCCGACCATGGCGGGGCTCTGGAGCTGGTATCCCCACCCCACTTCGGCGCCGGCCGCGCGCAGGGCGAGCAGCATTCCCACCAGCGCCCACATCGACACCAGCACGCCCGCGGCGAAGAGCAGAGCATGGCGCCGCGCGGTCCGTCCGTCGTGCGCCGCCGCCTCGGCGATACCGAGCGCCTTGATCGACAGCACGGGGAGGACGCACGGCATCAGGTTGAGCAGCGTGCCGCCGAGCAGCGCGAGCAGTCCGGCGGTCGCGAGCGCGAGCCACCCGCCGGCGTCGAGGGCGGCGTTTCCGGTGCCAGGGCCGCCCGCGCCGGCCGGCGCGAGCTGCGCCATGCCCACCACCGGCGCATCCACCTCCACCGCGAGGCCCTCGTCACCGCCTCGGCCAGCCAGCGCGAGCACTCCCCTCAGCCGGGTGGGCGTCCCGCTGGCGTACGACGAGCGCACGAGCCGCAACTCCAGGGCGTCGCCGTCCACGCGCACCGCGGCCGGCGCGGCGTGGTCGATGACGCCGGCCGTGTCCACGAAGAACTGGACGCGCGGCGCATCGCCGCCCGCGAGCAGATCCGACCCCGGGGGTGGCCGAACGCGGAGCACGATCGCCCCCGAGTCCACCGCCGAGCGGAACGCCCAGTCAGCGCGGCGAACCGGCACGCGCGCATCCTCCGCCGCGAAGGCGCGGGCGGCGGCGGTGTCGGCAGCCGGGGCCGCTCCCACCGGCAGCGTCAGCGCGAGGTCCACGTCGTCGGCGATGCACTCCACCTTGCACACCACCCACGTGATGGTGCCCGAGAGCGTCGCGCGCGATCCGACGCGCGCGGTGCTCGGCACGTGGACGGCACCGAGCAGGTGCACCTCGCGCTCGTAGCCGTAGCTGGCGAGCGGCGGCGACGAGATCAGCTCCGGCGCCGGCCAGCGGAGCGGGGCCGCCGTGTACCCTGGGGGGAGCCGCCACGCCACGGAGGGCGGGCTCCCCACGTCGCCCGCGTGACGCCAGTACGCGTGCCACCCGGGCTCCGGGCGCAGCCGGATCGCGACGGCGACCGTCTCCCCCGGCGCGATCACGCGCATGGCGCTTCGCAGCTCGACCTCTACGGGCCGGCTGGCGGTCACGCGCGCCACGGCGCTCGCCCGCTGGGGATCCGGCTGGGCACCCGCCGCCGCAGGCGTACCACCGGCGGCGAGCACGCCGGCGAGCGCGCACAGGCCCGCGATGGTGGCCGCGCCGGGTGGTCGGCGTATTCCGTAGCTCGACGGCGCGGTGCGGCCTTTCACCGGGAGGAGCGTCCCTCGGATGCTGCGCTCTATCATACTGCAGATCCTCGTTTATACTACGTTGCGTAGTAAGGCAATGCGACGGAAGCCCCGCGCGATAGGCGGACCGCGCTACCGGCGCGCCGTCGGCACGATCGGGGGCGCGGTCTCGCGAAGCTGGGCGCGCAGCTCGGTGCTCAGGTCGGAACTGTGGTAGCTCCAGAGGAACAGCGACGTCCACAGCAGCGCTGCCACGGCGAGCGTCCGGCGCGCCGTGGTGAGCCAGGCGCGGCGCGGGTCGGGCTGGTAGTCCATCAGGCGGCGGACGCGCGCCTCCACGCTCGGGCGGCTCCGGAGCAGGGGGAGGGCGTGCACCCAGCGCGTCGCCGGCCGGCAGGGGAGCGCTCGCTGGAGCCGCCACACCTGCACCAGCGAAGCGGCTACCACCAGCGGGTTCTGCAGCGCCTCTACCACCCGTTCGTCGCAGGAGAGCTCGCGCCCGAAGACCACCCTCGGCCAGACGACGGATCGGAAGGTCCAGAGCAGGGCGAGCACCGCCACGGCGAGCAGGCCGGCCTGCGCGAAGCCGAAGGGCAGCTCCATCTCAAAGAACATCAGGTAGAGCGCGGCGCCCTGCATGAGCACCACCAGCGCACCCGTGGGCAGGAGGCTGCCGAGCCAGGCGCGCAGGTTGTCGCGCTGCCGCACGTGCACCAGCTCGTGCACAAGCACCGCGCGAAGCTCGTCCGTTCCCAGCGAGCGGATAAGGATGGGGGCCAGGAACACGGCGGGCCGGAAGCACCCCGTGGTGAAGGCCAGCGGGCCCTCGTCGGCGTGCCGGTGCAGCGGCGGCAGGCGTCTCAAGCCGACCCGCGCTCCGGCCTCGCGATAGAGGTCGTACAGCCCGCAGAACTCGTCCGGCCCATAGACCGGCGACCGGCGGCGCAGGCGGCGGTCGGCGACGGTGTGGGCCCAGATCCGCGCCACCGCGGCCGCGCAGAGGAGCAGCGTGAGGGCGCGGGCCACGTCCACGGGCGCGGCGCAGGTGCCGGGGATGCTCAGCAGCACCTCCACGCCCCAGAGAAGCCTGGAGTACGGCGCAAAGAACCATTCAAACATCGGAATCCGCTCGCCTCCGCTTCTCCTCGATGGCCTTCGCCAGCGCCTCCATGGCCGCTTCGTCGCCCACCAGATCCACGAACTGGCTCATGGCGGGGGCGGTGAAGTCGTCCAGGAGCTCGCTCAGCACCGTGCCCACGGTGCGTCGGGTGAACTCCTCCTTGCTCGCGGCGGGCATGTACACGTACGCCGCGCCGTCCTTTTCCTTCTCCAGCAGCCCCTTGTCCGCCAGGCGCGACATCACCGTCATGACCGTCGTGTACGCGAGCGCCCGGTCTGCCGCCTCCAGCCGCCCGTGGACGTCGTGGACCGTGGCCCGCCCCAGCGCCCAGATCTCCTCCATCACGTCCGCTTCGAGGTCGCCGAGAATCTTACGCAACCCCTTCTTCCGCGGATCGAACGTGAAATGGTATCGGTTCAGGTCCATGGGATCGGAAGAAGGCGGGCCGTTACGACAGCGTGTAGTAACATCTAGCGCGGTCGTCCCGCAGCGTCAAGTGTCACAATCGAGTCCTCATCTTCCCCCAATGAAACAGCAATCTCACACAGAGACACAGAGCCACAGAGAGGAACTTCATTGTCTTTCCTCTGTGTCTCTGTGTCTCTGTTAGGAGTTACGCAGTTGGTTGTAAGCAGGTAGCTTACAGCTATGAACGCACCCAGGGTCAAAGACCACGAGTACATCCAGTTCCTGATTGCCAGCCCGCGCATGGTGAGCGGCACGGAAGCCGCCCGTGTGCATC
>DASWNZ010000108.1:0-3591 GCA_036398975.1 Longimicrobium sp. | reverse complement strand
TGGGCTGCTTGCCCTCTCGTCTACGCACAGCTTCACGGAGGATCGCGTTGATGCGCTCGAACGTGCCATCCTTGCGCCATTTGCGGAACCGGCCGTACACCGTTCGCCAGGGCGGCAGGTCGCGGGGCATCATCCGCCACGTGATCCCGCCGCGGAGCACGTAGAGCATGCCGTTGACGATCTCACGGAGTGGGTAGGTCCGCGGCCGGCCACCCGGGCCTTTCGCGTGCTGCTTGAGCAGCGCCTCGACAAGGCACCACTGCCCAACGGTCAGGTCAGACGGATATCGATGCAGCCTCGGCCGCCAAGAAGGCCGTCGAACGCGGCGATGTAGCCGCTTCGAGGCGCGCTGGTCTTGAGAGTTCTTTTTCATGCCGGCGTCTACACCGGCAACTTGCATTCGGTCTGTGTTCGGGTTATTAGACGCCCTCTCAGGATGACAGGTCGTTTTCGAACGCACTCACGCACTGCTTTCAAATCCCGAGCTGCCGCCGCCAATCCGGGCGCTGCGTCGGCTTGGGGAGCTCGCCGTGCTCGACGCGGTCGAGAAAAGCTTCCAGGCGGTCCTGTACGCTGCCCGCGACGCCGCGGTAGATGCCGCGCGCCAGAAGCATGGCGGCGCCGAAGATGGGGAAGCCGAGCAGGAGCGTGGGGTCCGGCCCCATCATCGCCAGCGCGGTCCCGATCGCGGCTCCGCCCCCGCCCCCGCCGACCACCCCGCCCACCGTCAGCCCCGTGCGCATGGAGCCGAGCGGGACCGAGACCTCCACGAACGCCGAGTCCTCGTCCAGCGGCGAGACGTGCACGTCCACCGTCTTGAGGTCGAGCGTGGCGGCGCGCGAGCCCATCTTGGCGGCCGCGCGGCCCAGCGACGCACCGATCCCGGTGCCGCGCACGTAGCGCGTGCGGTCCGGAAAGCGGCGCTGCACCACCATGAACTCGCACTTCACCAGGTACTCCTCCAGCGACATCCCCAGCGGCGCAGCGGGCCGGCGGATGGTGCGCGAGGCGCGGACGGTGTCCGGCCCCATGACGCTTACCATCATCCCCTTCTGCTCCCGCGGCAGACCGCGCACCTCCGCGATGGCGCGGCGGACGTGCGCGGGCTCCAGCCCCAGCTCCTTCCCGATCCGCATCACCTCCGCCTCCGGCAGCCCCTCCTCCGCATCGCCGCGGGCGAACTGCAGCTCCGTGGCGCGCCGGATCACCGCCTCCAGCTCCTGGCTGGAGACGCGCCGGAGGCCGGTGCCCGGCTCGGGGGATGGTTTGGCGGGGAGGTCGTCGGGCATTGACAGAAGTGCCTAGTGCCTAGTGCTCAGTGCCCAGTGTCGAGGCCGAAGTTACTTGGCACTTGGCACTGGGCACTTGGCACTGCCGTTAATCAATCCGCCGCGATCGCCGCTTCCGCGGCGGCCGGGAACGCCTCCACCACCACAGCGATCCCCTGGCCGCCGCCGATGCACGCGCTGCCCAGGCCGAAGCGCTTCCCCTGGCGCCGCAGCTCGTGGAGGAGGTGCACGGTGATCCGCGCGCCGCTCATCCCCAGCGGGTGGCTCATGGCGATGGCGCCGCCCGAGACGTTGGTGCGCTCGCGGTCGAGGCCGAGCTCCTTTTCCACCGCGCAATACTGGCTGGCGAAAGCCTCATTGATCTCGACCAGGTCCATCTGGTCCAGGCTCATGTCGCCACGCTTGAGGGCGAGGCGCGAGGCCGGCGCCGGGCCGATCCCCATGTGCTTCGGGTCCACCCCCGCGATCCCCCACGACACCAGGCGGCCGATGGGCTGCAGGCCGTTGCGGCGCGCGTACGCCTCGGAGGCGATCAGCACCGCGGCGCCGCCGTCGCCGATGCCGGAAGCGTTGCCGGCGGTGACGGTGCCGCCCTCCTTGAAGTACGGCTTCAGCTTGCCGAGCATCTCCATCGTCGTCTCGGGACGCATGTGCTCGTCGCAGCGGAACTCCGTCTCGCCCTTGCGGCTCTTGAGCGTGATGGGAACGATTTCGCTGTCGAAGCGGTTCTGCTCGCACGCCGCCTTGGCGAGCTGCTGGCTGCGGTGCGCGTACTCGTCCACCTGCGCGCGGGTGATGCCGTAGTGGTCGGCCAGGTTCTCGGCCGTCACCGCCATCGAGCAGCCGGCGAAGGTGTCGGTGAGCGCCTCCCACAGCGAGTCCTCGTACAGCTTGCCGACCGGCCCCAGCCGCTGCTCGCCCCACCGCGCGCCGCGGATGACGTGCGGCGCCTGGCTCATCGACTCCGTGCCGCCGCAGAGCGCGACTTCAGCCTCGCCCAGCATGATCTCCATGGCGCCGGAGATGATCGCCTGGAAGCCCGAGCCGCACAGGCGGTTCAGGGTCAACGCGGGGGTGTCCTGCGGCAGCCCGGCGCGGAGGCCGATGTGGCGCGCGAGGTAGATGGCGTCCGACGAGGTCTGCAGCGCGTTGCCGAAGACGACGTGGCCCACCTCCTCCGCCGGTACGCCGCCGCGCTCCAGCGCCGCCTTGGCGGCGAAGACGCCGAGGTCGGTCGCGGAGAAGTCTTTGAGAGAGCCGCCGAACGTCCCCATTCCGGTGCGGGCGGCGGAAAGGAACACGACTTCGGTGTCTTTGCCCTGGGTTGCCATTGTGCTCACTTCCTATGAGGTGCAGTCGCTACGGAGCACGACAATATGCCCGCGCCGCGGGGTGCGTCGCAAGCCGTGCCCCGGGTACGTCCGTGGCGCGGCGGACGCTCCCGTAAAGCGGGTGTGCGCATTATTTTGTGTGCGCGGTGCGGGCGTGGGTGCGGGCGGACGCCGGGGCGAACACGGCGCGGGCGGGCACCGGGCGCGGGGATCGCGCCCGAACACCGGGGGCTGAAGCCCCCGGCTGGTACCACGCGAAGACCGCTGAAGCGGTCTCGTGCGCGCGGCATCGGTGCCCGACCCCGATTGTTTGTCATCCTGAGAGGGTGTTTAAAAACGTCATACTGGCCGAAGTCTACGGATCATCAGGTGAATCATGGCGAGGTAAATCCAAGCCTCAGACGTCTCGGGCAGTTGCTCGTAGTCTTTGCTGAGGCGCCGGTTCCTGCCCAGCCACGCGAACGTGCGCTCGACGATCCAACGCTTCGGGAGCACCTGGAAGCCCTTCTGACCCTTCGAGCGTGAGACGATCTCGAGCGTCCACCTGCCGAGCACCCACGCACTGAGCGCCAGCGAGCCCCGATAGATGGTGTCGGCCAGCACAACTTTCAAGCGAGGCACTCGCCCTTGCAGCTTCGGCAGCACGAGCCGGGCGCCGACCGGGTCCTGGATGTCGGCCGCATGCACAACGAGCGCCCAGACCAGACCCAGCGTGTCGACCACGATGTGGCGTTTGCGGCCTTTCACCTTCTTCCCCGCGTCGAGCCCGCGGACACCACCGCTCTCGGTGGTCTGGGCCGACTGGCTGTCGATGATGACCAGAGACGGCGTGGGCTGCTTGCCCTCTCGTCTACGCACAGCTTCACGGAGGATCGCGTTGATGCGCTCGAACGTGCCATCCTTGCGCCATTTGCGGAACCGGCCGTACACCGTTCGCCAGGGCGGCAGGTCGCGGGGCATCATCCGCCACG
>DASWNZ010000107.1:0-25045 GCA_036398975.1 Longimicrobium sp. | reverse complement strand
CCGGTGGAGGCGATCACGGCCGATCTCGCCGCGATGCCGGCCGAACCGGGGCGCGTGGAGGCGCGGGTGGTCTCGGCGTCGGTCGGTGAGAAGCCGGCCGCGTCGCCCGCCGTTCTCTCCATGCTCCCGCGCTCCGCTCCGGCGCCCATCGCGGCTCTCAGGGATGCATTGGCGCCCGCGATCCAGCAGGCGGCGGCGAGCGCGACCGTGCAGGCGACGGCGGATGCGCAGGCCGTGAGCCCGCAGGCGGATGCAAAGGCGCACGCGACCGCGGGGGGGCAGGTAAGCGCAGGCGCGATGACGGCGCTGGTGGCGGCGCTCAGCGATGCGGACGGCGGCGTGCGGCTGAGCGCGATCCGGGCGCTCGGTTCGCTGGCGGACCCGCGCGCGGTGCAGGCGCTGATCGAGGCGCTGCGGACCGATGCGGATGCCACCGTGCGCAACACCGCCGCATGGGCGCTGGGCGAGATCGAGAGCCGCGCCGCGACCGCCGCGCTGGTGCAGGCCTTGGCGTCGGAGCGCTCCATCGAGGTGCGCCGCACCATCGCGTGGGCGCTGGGGCAGATCGAGGACCCTGCCGCCGTCGAGGGGCTCGCCCGCGCCATGCGCGACCCCGACACCGAGCTGCGCGAGACGGCGGTGTGGGCGCTGGGCGAGATCGAGAGCCGCACGGCGGTCCCCGCGCTGACCTCGGTGCTTCGCGATGGCGACGTGGCGATGCGCCGCCTCGCGGCCTGGGCGCTGGGGCAGATCGAGGCGGCGGAGGCGGTGCCGGCGCTGGCCGCCGCCCTCCGCGACAGCGACCGCGAGGTGCGCGAGACCGCCGTGTGGGCGCTGGGCGAGATCGAGTCGGCCGATGCGGTGCCCGCGCTGACGACGGTGCTGGGCGACTCCGACCCGCGCGTGCGCAACCAGGCGGCGTGGGCGCTCGGCCAGATCGAATCGGAATCCGGCGTGGCGCCGCTCAGCCGCGTGCTGCAAGGCGACTCGGATCCCAAGGTGCGGCAGACGGCGGCGTGGGCGCTGGGCGAGATCGAGGGCGAATCCGCAATCCCCGCCCTCACCGCCGCGTTGCGCGACCGCGTCCCCGCCGTGCGCGCGACGGCGGCGTGGGCCATCGGACAGATCGAGCCGGAGCGCGCCCCCGCCGAGCTGAACGCGCTGCTGCGCGACGACGACCAGACGGTGCGCGCCAACGCGTTGTGGGCGCTCGGCCAGACCGGCGACGTGGCGGCCATCGAGCCGCTGCTGCGCGACGCCAACCCCGAAGTGCGCAGAGCCGCAGCCCGTGCCCTCGGCGGCTCGCCCGATCCCCGACCCCAGCCGCGGCCGCAACCACGCCCGCGTCCCCGTCCGCGCCCCATGAACTAGGCGGAACGAACCCATGAACAAGATCGAATCATTCGTGCGGCGGCCCCTTCCGAGGGCCGCCGCCATGGCCGGGCTCGCCCTTGTCCTGGTGCCGGCGGCTCTATTCTGCGGCGTCGAGCGGCCCCGCGCGGAGACGACGGAGGCGCAGGAGAGCGGCGCTCGGCCCCTGCTGGCCGCGGTGCGCGGGATCTCGCCGGTGGCGTGCGAGCTGGCGGCGCAATCCCTCGGCAACGGCTGGGCATTGGCCGGCGGCGACGCGGAGGACGCGCCCTCCCTGGCCCGCCGCGACGAATCCACCGAACGCACGCTCGCATGGCTCGGCGCCCAGTCCGCATCCGCCGACGACGTGGCGGCGCTGCGCGACGGGCTCGGCGACCCGGATGCCTGCGTCCGCCGCGTCTCCGCCCGCATGCTGGGGCGGCGGCGCGTCGAGGGCGGCGTCGACGTCCTGCTCACCGCGCTGCGATCCGGCGAGCCGCTGCGGCGCGACGCGGCGGTGCTGGGGCTGGGCTACGCGGGCGATCCGCGCTCCGTCGCCCCGCTCACCGCGCTGCTGGGCGACGGAGACGCGGAGGTGCGCGGCGGGGCGGTGTGGGCGCTGGGGCACACGCGCAGCCGCGACGCCTCCGCCAGCGTCGCCCGCCTCACCGGCGACCGCGAGCCGCGCGTACGCCGCGCCGTGGCACGCGCGCTGGGACGGCTGGAGGATGCGTCCTCCGTCCCCGCCCTGACGCGGCTCCTGGCGTCCGATCCCGATCCGGGGGTGCGGCGCGCGGCGGCGTGGGCGCTGGGGCGGTTCGACTAGGGGGCCCTCACCCCCAGCGTCGCTCCGCGACGCATCCCCCTCCCCCAAAACTGCCTGGGGGAGGGGGTTTTTGCGTCCGTGCGTGTGCCGATGTCTGCGTAGCCCCCGCAACCTGCGTAGGCAGGTTTCCCGCGGTTGTTGCCGCGGTTTCAACCGCCGGACCGCCCCCCGCCTTGCCCCCGCCCCGCCCGCGCCGTAGTGTGCCGCACACACCCCACGCTCCCCCGTGCTCCAAGACCGACGATGCATCGATTCCGAACCGCCATCGCACTCGCCGCGGCCGTGGTCGCGGCAACCAGCGCCGCGACGGCCCAGGCGCGGCGCCCGCTGGTGCCGCTTGACCTGTACCACATGCGCACCGCCTCGGACGTGGCGCTGGCGCCGGACGGGGGGAGCGTCGTGTACGTGGTGACGCAGGCCGACTCCGCCACCAACAAGTACCGCCGCGACCTGTGGATCGCCCGCACAGACGGCGGCGGCACCCCGCGCCGCCTTACGTGGACCAACAGCGCCGCCACCGGTGGGCCCGTCTTCTCGCCGGACGGCGGGCGGCTCGCCTTCGTGAGCGCGCGCGACGGCGGGCGGGCGCAAGTGTGGATTCTTCCGCTGGCCGAGGGGGGCGAGGCGTGGCCGCTCACCGACCTGCGCACCGGCGCCACGGGGCCGGTGTGGTCGCCGCGGGGGGACCGCGTCGCATTCACATCGGCGCTGACGCCGATGGAGCTGGACAGCACGCGCCGCGACACGAGCAAGGTGAACGCGGCCGCCATCCGCCGCATCGACCAGGACCGCGCCGCCGCGCTGGCCGCCATCCGCGCCAAGCTGCGCGAGGACGCCCGCGACGACGACCCGCGCATCGTCACCCGCCTCGCCTTCATGGGCGAGACCGGGATCGAGGGGGAGCGCTGGCGGCAGGTGTACGTGGTGGACGCGCGCCCCGAGGCGAAGCCCGTGCGCCTGACCTCCGGCCTGTGGGGGAGCAGCGCGCCGTCGTGGTCGCCGGACGGGAGCTCCATCATCTTCTCCTCGGCCGAGCCGCGCGGCGCCTACCACGCGGACGTCGAGCAGGAGTCCGACCTGGTGATCATCCCCGCGGGCGGGGGCGCACCGCGGCGCATCGCGGAGGCGGGGTACGAGGAGAATGTGCCGCGCTACTCGCCGGACGGGCAGTACATCGCCTACGTCCGCCAGCACGTCGCCAGCCGCTTCCCCACCGCCGTCAATAACGAGCTGGTGGTGATGCGGGCGGACGGCAGCGGGCGCCGCAGCGTCACCGGGCCGATGGACCGCTCGGTGGGCGCCTTCCACTTCGGAGCCGGCGGATGGCTGTACTTCACGGTGCAGTCGGAGGGCGCCATCCCGCTCTACCGCACGCGGCTTGACCGGATCGCGCCGCAGCGGGTTGCGTCGGGGCCGCGCGGGGTGACGTCGTTCGACGTGGAGGGGCGCACGGTGGCGTGGGCGCAGATGAGCCCGCAACGACCCAGCGACGTCTACTCCGCGGCGCTGGACGGCACGCGCGAGCGGCGGCTGACCACGCTCAACGATTCGCTTCTGGCCCGCGTGTACGTGGCTGAATACGAGGAGATGTGGTACCGCTCTTTCGACGGGCGGCGCATCCAGGGGTGGGTGATGAAGCCCATCAACTACACCCCCGGCTCGCGCCCGCCGCTGGCGGTGGAGATGCACGGCGGCCCGCACGCCATGTGGGGTCCCGGCGAGTCGAGCATGTGGCTGGAGTACCAGTCGCTGGCGGGGGCGGGGTACACCGTCTTCTTCAGCAACCCGCGCGGCTCCGGCGGCTACGGCGAGGAGACGCTGCAGAGCATCCACCGCAACTGGGGGACGCCGCCGGCCCGCGACGTCCTGATCGGCGCGGACAGCGTGCTGGCGCGCGGCCTGGCCGACCCGGCGAAGCAGGCCATCACCGGCGGGAGCTACGCGGGATACCTGACGGCGTGGATCATCGCGAAGGAGGCGCCGCAACGCTTCAAGGCGGCGGCGTCGCAGCGCGGCGTGTACGACCTCTCGATCTGGTGGGGCGCGTCCAACACCTGGCGGCTCTTCGAGGGCGAGTTCGGCGGGCGCCCGTGGGAGCAGGCCGACATCGCCCGCGAGCAGTCGCCGCTTACGCACGTGGCCAACGTGCGCACGCCGCTCCTGATGCTGCACGGCGAGCAGGACTACCGCACCACCATCGCCGGCGCCGAGGCGTTCTACCGCGCGCTCACCGTGCTCGGCCGGCCGGTGGAGTTCGTGCGCTACCCGCGCGAGGGCCACGAGCTCACCCGCTCCGGCGAGCCCGCGCACCGCGTGGACCACATGCTGAGGATCGTGGAGTGGTTCGAGCGGCACGTGCGGCCCGAGGTGCGCTGAACCGCTCCTTGCACAAACCCGTTACAGCATGGGGTGGAATGGTTTGAGCAGTGAAGCTCCCGCCTGGGGATCGCTGACCCGCATGCGGAGACCGACGGAGGCCGCAAGATGAATTCGTCCGACCCCGAGAGGGAGGGCGCCTGGCAGGGCGCCGCCCCCTCGCCGGCCGAGAGCGCCGCCGCGGCGTACGCGGGCGGCGCCGCCGTGGCCGAGGGCGCCGGGCTCTACCGGCTGCTGGTGGACAGCGTGCGCGACTACGCCATCTTCGCGCTGGACGCGGGGGGGCACGTCCTCAGCTGGAACGCGGGCGCCGCGCGGCTCAAGGGGTACGCGCCGCACGAGATCATCGGGCGGCACTTCTCCACCTTCTATCCGCGCGTGGACATCGAGGCGCGGAAGCCGGAGTGGGAGCTGGAGACGGCGATCCGCGACGGGAGCGTGGAGGACGAGGGATGGCGCCTGCGCAAGGACGGCACGCGCTTCTGGGCCAACGTGGTCATCACCGCCCTGCGCGACGAGTCGGGGACGCTCGTGGGGTTCGCCAAGGTCACCCGCGACCTCACGGAGCGGCGCCGCTCCGAGGAGCTGCTGCGCCAGAGCGAGGAGCGATTCCGCCTTCTCGTTCAGAGCGTGCGCGACTACGCCATCTTCATGCTGGACCCCCGCGGCCACATCGTGAGCTGGAACGCGGGCGCCGAGCGCATCAACGGGTACACGCCCGAGGAGGTCATGGGGCTGCACTTCTCCATCTTCTACCCGCCCGAGGAGCGCGGAAGCGGCAAGCCGGTGTGGGAGCTGGAGACCGCGGCGCGCGACGGGAAGTTCGAGGAAGAGGGGTGGCGCGTGCGCAAGGACGGCACGCGCTTCTGGGCGAGCGTCCTGGTGGCGCCGCTCTTCGGCGACGAGGGCAGCCTGGTGGGCTTCGCCAAGGTGACGCGTGACCTCACGGAGCGCCTCGCGGCCCAGGAGCGTGTGATGGCCGACCAGCGGCGCATCGCCGAGGCGGAGGCGACGAGCCGTACGCGGAGCGAGTTCCTGGCGGCGATGTCGCACGAGCTGCGCACGCCCATCAACGCCACGCTCGGCTACACGGAGCTGATGGAGATGGGGGTGGCCGGCGAGCTCACGGCGCAGCAGCGCGAGTACCTGGAGCGCATCCGACGCACGCAGCAGCACCTGCTGGGCATCATCACCGACCTGCTCAACTACAGCCGCATCGAGGCCGGGCAGGTGGAGTATGACCTCGCCCCCGTCCCGGCGTGCGACATCGTGGACGCCGTGCTCCCCATGGTGGAGCCTCAGGCACTGAGGAAGGGCGTCGCCCTGCTCCGCGCCCCCTGCGAAGATGGGCTGGTGGCGCTCGCCGACCGCGCCAAGGCGCAGCAGATCGTGCTGAACCTGCTGGGCAACGCCGTCAAGTTCACCCCCGCCGGCGGCACCGTCACCGTCACCTGCGGCGCGGAGGCGGCGCGCATCGTCATCACCGTCACCGACACGGGCGAGGGGATCGAGCCGGACCAGCACGCGGCCATCTTCGAGCCGTTCGTGCAGCTCGGCCGCTCGCTCACCAGCGGCCACGAGGGCACGGGCCTGGGCCTGGCCATCAGCCGCGACCTCGCCCGCGCCATGGGCGGCGACCTGACCGTGCGCAGCACGCCGGGCGAGGGGGCGGTGTTTACGCTGGCCTTGGAAAGTGCGTAAGTGCGTGAGTGCGCTAAACCGGTAACAGCAAGCCTCACGCGGAGGCGCGGAGACGCAGAGAGGGAACAACAGAGAAAGGCGGCTCTCTTCTTTCCTCTTCCGCGTCTCCGCGTCTCCGCGTGAGGCCATTTTTTTGGAAACAGGTGACGCTCGGATATCAGCTACCTGATTGCACGGCACGGTTTTAGCCTATACGCACCGCAAGCGGAAACACTCAGCGAGCGGGGCGGAAGATGCGTGCAATCTGGAGCTGGAGCGGGGCGGGGATGCTGGTGGCGGCGGGTGTCGCGGGGGCCTGCGGACGGGCGGAGAACGCGGGGCTCACCGAGACCGAGCCCGCGCGCGTGGAGAGGCCGGCACCCGCCGCTCCTCCGGCCGAGCTCGCCGCCGTCGTGGCGCCGAGCGACGTGTCCGTGCAGCGCGCGCGCATCATGGCGCGGGTGGACTCGGTGGACCGCGCGCTGCGCAAGGTGCGCGGGCTGACGCGGGAGGAGCGCGCCGCGCTTCGCCAGGACGTGAACGCCACGCAGCTCGCCGTGGCGCAGTCGGGCGGCGTGCGCGCGTCGGGCGAGGGGGAGGTCGCGCGGCTGCGCCGCTCCGGGCGGCTGGTGGAGCTCGAGGACACCACGAGCTACTGGGTGCTTCGCGATCTCACCCACTCCGTCCCCCTCTCCACGCCCTCCGCGCGGGGGATGCTGCTGGAGGCGTCGCGCCGCTTCCAGGCGCGCATGGACGAGATGGGCCTCCCGCGCTTCCGCCTGACCGTGACCTCCGTGCTGCGCACCGACGAGTCGCAGGCCGACCTCCGCCAGAGCAACTCCAACGCGGCGGCCGGGGTGAGCACGCACGAGTACGGCACCACGATGGACATCTCGCACATCCGCTTCGCGCCGCCCGCGGCCAAGGGTCTGCCGCCCGAGCTGGCGCAGCTCCAGGACTCGCTGATGCAGGATGTCGCGAAGCGCCACGCCAGCGCGCTGCAGGGCGAGCTGGGGCGCGTGCTCGGCGACATGCGCAGGGAGGGCAAGGTCAAGGTGATGATGGAGCGCCAGCAGCCCGTCTACCACACCACCGTCGCCGCCCGCATCCGCGCTCCCGAGCACGTGGAGTAGCCGAAAAAAGCATCACACAGAGACCCGGAGGGGAACGGAAAGGGCACGGAGTACCCCCTTCTCCTTCCTCTCCGTTTTCTCTGTGGCTCTGTGTGAGGCCTGCGGTTCAGGCGGAGCGGGGCTTCTTCGCCTTCGGCGGATGGGCGGCGTCGTGCAGCGCCATCAGCTCCTCGGGTGGCATGCGCGCGACGGCCTCGCCGATCACGTCCAGCGGCAGGTCGTCGAGCTTGCGGAAGCGGATGCACGACTTGCCCATGTCCAGCTTCTTCCCCGCCCGCGCGAAACCCTCCTCGATCCACCTGGCGTGCGCGGGATCGCCGTAGGCCCCCATCATGTACAGCGCGATGTGGTTCTTTTGCGACGCCAGCGCCACGTACGGCAGCGGCTGCTTGTTGTACGTGTTGGGGAAGCGCTCCAGCGGGACGCAGTACGTGATCATCCCCCCGCTCGCCGTCTCCCTGTAGCCCTCCGGCAGGTTGCGCACGATGACGTCGCGCACCGCCGACACCACCTCGCGGCGGTCGTCGGGGAGCGACTGCACGTATTCCTCGGGCGTGGCGGCTGCGTTCTGGACCATGTTCGTCACCTGGCGTCTGGGTGGCGCATCGATCGGGTGTCTTACCTCGCCACGCCGGGGGTGGCGACGGTCATCATCGTGGCCGTCATGATGGCGACGTGCACCTCGCGGCCGCCATCCATCATCACGCCGTCCGCCTGGCAGACCGTGACGGTGCGTCCGGCGCGCACCACGCGGGCGCGGGCCACCAGGAGCTCGCCGCGGGCAGGCGCCAGCAGGTTCGTCTTGAACTCGATGCTGAGCAGCGCCGCGTCCCCCGTGTCCGCCGGCATCAGCGAAAATGCCGCGTACCCGCACGCGGTGTCCAGAATCGTCGTCACGATGCCGGCGTGGAGGAAGCCGTGCTGCTGCGTGAGATCGGCGCGGTAAGGCATCTCCACCTCCGTCTCGCCTGGCGCGATCCTCGTGAGACGCGCGCCGAGCATGTTCATCACATGCTGGCGCTGGAAGCTCGCGCGGAGGCGCGCGTCGTAATCAGGGTCCTGGGGCTGCACGGGCCTCCTTGGGGCGGGCGGGGCTCAGCAGGAGATGCGCGACGCGGGCTTCGCACCCATGCGCTGCAAGCGTAGCCATCACGCGCAGGCACTGCAAGCTCGCGACGCGGGGTCCGTCGTCCTACTTCTCCGGATAACTGAGATTGATCCGCCGGTAACGAAGCGCCGGGCGGGGGTCTTCGGCGGTGTGCAGCACGAGCGCCTGGCCGGCGACGTTCCCCCACAGGTGCGGGGGCGGGGTGCACAGCGCGTTCGGCGGGCAGAGGTACTCCAGCTCGACGCGGAAGCCCTTCTTCCGGTGGAGATAGGAAATGTAGGTGTGCACCGTCGTGTCGCGGAACGTGGCGTAATCGTAGTGCGTGATTACGCGGCGCGAGGTCCTCCCGTCATCCCGGACGCGGAGGGTGTCCGCCAGGATCGTGGCGCGCACCGACTCCCACTGGAGCACCACCGGCCCGTCCGACACATCCAGGACGAAGGTGCCCAGGAACTCCGAGTCGGGTTCCAGCAGGAAGTTCGACTCGCACGCGAGCACCGCGGGAACGACGAGGGCGAGCAGGAATCGCGGGCGCATGGGGATCGGCCTCCGAGTGGGTTTGCGCGTACGTCGCTGCGCGGAGAACGCCCCACCCGCGGACTCCTGACACACCCGTTCAAGGCCCGCGGTCGATCCCCTCGCCCACGCGGTGGTGCGGCGGCAGCGACACGGGGAGGCGTCCGCGGATGGCGCCCGTCCCCAGCAGCGCGCGCGCGGCGGCGCCCTCGGATGCCTCGGTCGTGTCCCAGGCCAGGAGGTAGGCGGGGACGGAGGGGAAGCCGCTCAGCAGGTACGGGCTCCCCAGCGACACCGCCACCACCGGACGCCCGGCGGCGGAGAGCCCTTCCACCCACGCCGCGAACCCGCCGCCCAGCCCCAGCGCCTGGTTGTGCACCGGCGCGATGGCCGCGCTCGCCACCACCACGTCCGCCGAGACGGCGCGTGTGCGCAGCGAGTCGAACACCGCCTCCGGGGTGGATGGGCCTACCTGCACGTGCTCTACCATCAGCCCGCCGGCCGCGAGCCCGCGCTGCAGCGCCATCCCCGCCCGCGCGCGGCCCACGTAGGTGACGTGGAGCACGCGCGCGCCGCGGCGGATGGGTACCGCGCCGTTGCGGTCGCGCACCAGCACGATTGAGCGCTCGGCGACGCGCCGGGCCACTTCCGCGTGCTCCGCCGATCCCACGCCCGCGCCGGGAACCGGTCCGCCGGTGCGCGCGCGGTGCAGCCCCGCCGCCGCCTTCGCGCGCAGGATGCGCCGAGCCGCGTCCTCCACTCGCGCGGCGGGGATGCGCCCCGACTGCACCGCCGACACCACGGAGTCGATCACCTCCTCGTGGCCCGGCGGCTGGAGCAGCGCATCCGCGCCGGCCAGGAGCGCGAGGATGCTCGCCTCGGCGACCGGGTACGTGCGAGTCACCGCGCCCATGTTGAGCGCATCGGTGAAGACGATGCCGCGGAAGCCCATCTGCCCGCGCAGCAGGCCGGTGGTGATGCGCGGGGAGAGCGTGGCGGGCGCGGCGCTGGGCCCCTCGATCCCCTGCATGGCGATGTGGCCCACGAGCATCCCGTCCATCCCCGCGCCGGCCGCCGCCAGGAAGGGGACCAGCTCCACCCGCGCGAGCCGCCCCGAGTCCGCGCTGATGGCGGCGAGGCCCACGTGCGAGTCCACCTGCGTGTCGCCGTGCCCCGGGAAGTGCTTGCCCACGGTCAGCAGCCCCCCGGCCCGCGCCCCCTCGATCCACGCCGACGCGAGCCGCCCCACGCGATCGGGACGCTCGCCAAAAGACCGCACGTTGATGATGGGGTTGTCTGGATTCGAATTGACGTCCAGCACCGGTCCGAAGGTCAGGTGGATGCCCACCGCGCGCCCCTCCGCCGCGGTCACCCGTCCGGCCTCACGCGCCAGCGCCTCGTCGTCCGCCGCGCCGAACGCCATCGCGGGGGGCATGGAGGTGCCGCCGGGGGTGAGGCGCATCCCCGGCCCCGTCTCCAGGTCGCTCACGATCAGCAGCGGCACGCGGGCGCCGCGCTGGGCCACGTGCAGCTTCGCCGCCATCTCGCCCGGCGCGCCGATGGAGACGATGAGCCCGCCCACCTCGCCGCGCCCGACCCACTCCAGCATCCGCGCCGCCTCCTCCGGCTCCTGCGCGGGCGACTTGCCACTGATCCACGGGAAGACGAGCTGCGCCACCCGCTGCCGCAGCGTCATCCCCGCGAGCGTCCTCTCCACCCACGCCTCGCCCGCCGCATCGGTCGCGAGCGGCGGGCTGTCGGCGGTGATTGCCCGCGGCCCGGCCGGCGGCGCGCAGGCGGCCAGCAGCAGCGCGGGGGCGAGGAGGACCGGGAGCAGAGGGCGGAGGAGGCGCGTCATCGGGTATGTGGGCATGGGATGGGGTCCGGCGGTTGAAACCGCTGCAACAACCGCGGGAAACCTGCCTTCGCAGGTTCCGGGGCGGGCATGGTGTGCGGCGGCGGGCACCTCGGCGCGTCGCCGGGGGCTGAAGCCCCCGGCTGGAACCACGGGAAGGCGGCTGAAGCCGGCTCGTGCTCCGCAGCCAATTCGCGAAGGCGGATTTCGCGTTTTCCAGCGGCGAATTCATTCGCTCTGGAACGCGAGCCGGCATCAAAGACGCGCCGAGATCTCGCCCCCGGAGTCCGTGCAGGCGGACTTTGTGCTGTTGTTGAAGCGAGTTCACTCGCCAGGGTCCGACCGAAGCGGGGCCGCCCCGGCGAGAGGCGGCCCCGCTTCGAACGTGCCCCGCGCGTCAGGCGCCGGACTTCTCCTGGTAAAGGCGCAGCTCCTCGCGAAGGCCCGCAAGCAGCCGCGCCGCCAGCTCGGATGCGTGCGCCTCGGTGAGGGGCTTCCACCACTCCGGCTCCTCGATGCGGAACACGAGCGGCGGCTTGCCCGCGCCGTGCCAGGTGAGCCACACCGCCGCCTCGGACGACTGCAGGACGGGCCGCTTCTCCTTGCTGCGCAGCTGCCCGTGGACCGCGTGGAAGACCGCGTCGGTGGCCTGCTCCCAATCCGCCCTGCCCTTCTCCGCTGGCACCATGAGCTCTTTCCGGGGATGCGTGGAGGCGCGCTGCCGACCCGCGCGATTATACCGCCGCGCCCGGCCCCGGGGAAGCCCGGTTCAATCGGAGGGGGCGGTGATCAGGCCGTCGCCCACGTCCGCGTAGCTGGCGTTCGGCAGGCGCCGGGCGTTGCCGCGCAGCTGGGCGTCGAGCGACAGCACGTTCACGCGACCGTTCAGCTGCAGCTGCCGCTCCGCCCAGAGCGCCGCCACGCCGGCCACGTGCGGGCTCGCCATGCTGGTGCCGCTGAGCACGGTGTAGCCGCCGCCGGTCTTCGCCGAGTAGATCTCCGCGCCCGGGGCGGCCACGGCGGCGCGGACGTTGGAGAAGGGCGCCACGGAGAGGTTGTCGTGCGGCGCCCCTGCCGTGCCCAGGGCGGCCACCGCCAAGACGCCGTCGCCGGCCGCCGGCGGCGCCACGTCGATGGTGTAGTCGGGGCGCAGCTGGCGCCTGCTCTCGTTGCCGGCGGCCGACACCAGCAGCGCGCCGGCCGACTGCGCGGCGCGGGCGCGGAGCAGCTGAAGCAGCGCGTCGAAGAAGCGTATGTTGTCGCGGTACTGCGCCAGCGCGCGCGAGGTGGCGAGGTCCACGGGGAACCCCTGCTTCACCAGCTCCCTCACCATGCCGGGGAAGTCGAACCCCAGCGACATGTTGATCACGCTCGCACCGCCGTCCGCGGCCCACTGCACGGCCCCGGCGAGCTCGACGGTGGTCGCGGTGCGCCGGGCGCCCAGCACCTTGCCGATGAGCGCGCGGCGCACGCCCGGCGCCACGCCGTACCGCACCCCCTGCACCGTCTGGCCGAAGATGGTGCCGGCCACGTGGGTGCCGTGGCCGTCGGTGTCTCCGTTGCCTTCGCTGGTGAAGTCGCGCTGCACGAGGTCGATCCCGTTGAACGCTTCGTGCTTGGCATCGATCCCCGTGTCGAGAACGGCGACGGTGACTCCGTCCCCCGTGTAGGGGCTCTGCAGCGCACCGGTGGCGAAGACGCCCCAGGTGGCTCCGTGGATGGGCTCCGACGCCGCGCTCGCAGTGGCCAGCGGCACCGGCTCGATCAGCGCCACCGGCATGGGGCGCGCGACCACCACCGCCTCGGGGTCGCGGCGCAGCTCCGCGTGGTCGTTCGCGCCCAGGCTCTCCACGTCCACGCTGAACTCGACCCCTTCCGGGGCGTCCGACTCCGCTTTCGTCCGGAAGGGTTCCAGGCCGGTGCCCAGGCTTTCCAGGGCCGGCCGCTGGGCGCCTTTCACGCGCAGGACCAGGTAGTTGTCGTCGCTCATGCGGGCTCCTCGCTCATGGGTTCACCAGCTGAAGGATCTGGCGCACGATGGCGCCGTCCTGCTCGTCCAGCCCCTCGGTCAGCCGCGCCGGGTCGCGCTCGCCCGCCCAGAGGCGGCGGACGGGGCCGCGCAGCTTCCAGCCCTTCTGCTCCAGCGTTTCGAGCGCCTGGTCCATCTCGGCCCGCAGGCTCGCCTCGGCGACCGTGGCCGCGATCGAATGCACCCACACCGCGATCTGCTGCTGCTGCGCCGCCAGCTGCTCCGCGTGCTGCCGCTGTGCCTGCACCAGCCGCCATATCTCGGCGAGCGCGGCGTCGCCGTCGGGCGCGTTGCGGGGAAGGCTTTCGAACAGCATCTGGAAGCGCACGCCCTCCACCTCTTCCACCCGTGCCACGACCGCGGCGAACTCCGGTGGTGACGGTGGCAGCTGGCACGCGCTCAGATCGCGCACGACGGAGGAGAGCAGACCCAGACCGGACTGGTAGAGGATGATGGAGCTCGCCAGACGGTGCGCCAGGCTGTCGGCCGGGTCGGCTCCCTCGTCCTGAGTGAGGTTCGCCAGGTTGCTGTGGCCGATCGCGCAGCCATCGGCGCTGCCGATCAGGTACATGTCGCGCAGCGCGAGCTTCCCGAAGCGGACCGCCGCGCCCGGATTGCCGGTGCGGCGCTCCAGGCTGGCCAGCTCGCCGTAGACGTTGGCAAGCCCCTCCACGTGACGTTCCGCCTCGAAGATGGCGCGGCACTGCAGCAACAGCGTGCGCGCTTCGTCGTAGCGGTGAAGGCCGTTGAGGGCGGCAACGTCGTTGAAGCGGATGCGTGCAAGGTCTATCTGGGAGGCCCCCCGCGACCGCATCGATTCCACGGTCGCGCCATTGAACGCCAGCGCGGCCTCCCAGCGCTCGGTGCGGAGCGCGGCGGTGTGGCCGGCGTCGAAAAGGACCTCGCGTACGCTCCACGCAGGGACGACCTCGTTGGACGGGTCTTCCGGGGGGAGCTCCTCCATGATCTTGATCAACGGCACGATCTCGCCGAGCACCTCCTCGTACCGGCCCATGCTGGCGAGCAGGTGCAGGCGCGTGGCCGCCCGGGAGAGTTGGGTCCACGGGCCGAGCCCCGCACGGCGCGCATACTCCGCCGCCTCCGCGTTCGTGGCGAGCGCCTCTTCCAGGGAGCCGCTCTCCATGAGCAGGTTCACCAGGGAAGCGGAGGCCACCGCCGCCAGCCGAAAGTCGCCCCTCTCGACGGCCTTCTGGATGCGGCTGCGTTCGATCGCCTGTGCCTCCGCGGCACGCCCGGCCCGCGTCAACGCCGTGGCCAGCACGCCGGCATGCTTCTGCTCGTCGTCCGTGCCCGCGACCGCATCCGCGATCCGGGTCAGCAGCGGCAGGGCGAAAGCCACGGCGGCAGGGCTGCCGTCGCGGGCGAGCATGTGTTCCAGCAGCATGGACGCCTCGCTCCAGCGGCGTTGCCGCAGCAGGTACGGCGCGGCGGCGCGGGCGCTAGAGGCCACCAGCTGCCCGGCGCCCGCCATCTCCTGCTCCAGGGCCTTCAGCGCCATCCCGCCATGGGAATTCCCCACCTCGACGTCGGCCGCATCGAGCACGGCGGGCTCGGCCGCGGCGCGCGCCGCCTCCGCGACGCCGGGATGCACGGTGTAGGTCGTGTTGTACGCCTCCACCCGCGCCAGAAGCTGGGCCCGCCTGGCGGCGGCGCCATCGGGGTCACCGGCCGCGGAGAACCTTTCGAGCTGAGCCTGTTGCATCGGGTTCAGCGGCTGGCGCTCCACCGCCACGAGCCCCAGCGCTTCGAGGGCGGACATCCAGCTCTGGAGCGCCTCTTCCGGCTGGGCGGCGGCCGCGGCGCCGGCCGGGTGCCCTGGGCCGAGCCGGGCGAGGAAGCCCTTCCAGCTCGAATCCAGCACGGAACGGCGGCGGTCGCCCGGCTCCAGGCGGCAGAGAAAGGTGAAGAGGAGCGCGGCGGGCGGAGGGAGGCTGCCAAGCGCGCCCGCCGTCCACCCCTGCAGCGTGCGCATGAACCCGGAATCGTCCTGGCGCGTCTCTCCCTCGCGCGCGCCACCCTCGGAGAAGAAGGCGTCCAGCAGGTCGGCGCTGTCCGCCAGCTCGCCCGCGGAGGCGGCCAGGCGCCGGGCCAGCGCGGCACGGTCCGCGGCGACGCCGTCGGCCATTTCCAGCAGCTTGGGGTGGCCCTGCATCACGCGCAGCGTTTCGTGCAGCAGCTTCATCCCCTCCTCGTCGCCGAAGAGGCGCCTCAGGTTGGGCAGCTCCCGCGCGAGGAGCACGCCCTCGGCGAAGCTCAGGGCGTGGATCGCCTCGGCCGCCACGCGCGGGTGTGCGGCCAGGCCGGCGGGAGGGCGGCGCGAGGTGAGCACCACGCGCGACGGGCCTTCGTGGCTCACGAGCACGGCCATCAGCTCGCCCCAGAGCGGGTCGCGCCACTCGCCGGCGGGGGTGAGCAGCGTCTCCAGGTTGTCCAGCACCAGCAGGAGCGAGTGCTGCTGGAGGAGGGCGCGGAGCCGCGGCAGGGTCAGGCGCCGGAACTGCTCCGGGTCGTTGAGCGTGGCCGTGAGGCCGAGCTGCGGCGCGTTCAGCTGGCTCTGGATGTCCTGCATCAGCGCAAAGAACGCGGTGGAGATGTCGCTCCCCTCCTGCGGCGCGCCGTACCACACGTATCCCTTGAAGCGCCCCTGCTCGTGGCGGTACGCCAGCTCCAGGGCGCACGCGGTCTTCCCCGCGCCGGCCATGCCGTAAAAGAGCACGGCGCGCTGCGGGCTGCGCGGGGCGAGCGCGCGGCTGGCGCGCAGCATCGGCTGCATGCGCCCCACGAAGCGCTCGGGCTCCGGCGGAAAGCCGATCCCCAGCCCCACGGCGGGGAGGCTGTCGAACCCCAGCGCCGGCACGAAGCCCGGCACCAGCTTGAGCCCGGCGGCGAGCGGACCCACCAGGATGGGCGTGGCCGACGACAGCGGCGGCCGCTCGGCGTCGCCGGCGAGAGCCTCCTCCAGGGCCAGGTTCAGCGCGTCGGGAAGTGGGCGGCGGCGGTCGAGGAGCTTGCCGTAGAGCGAGAGCATCAGCTCGGTGGCGAACACGTCGCCCACCGGGTAGCGCATGGCGAGCGCCGCGCAGTCCAGCTTCTCGGAGAGCGCCAGCGCCAGGCTGGGGAGTACCGTCTCCTTGGCCTCCGCGCCTGCCTCGCCGCGCGTCGTCGCATCGCCGAGCCCCACCTGCGCGCGGGCCGCGGCGTGGCTGCTCGCGCCGCTGTAGCAGGCGCTCAGCACCAGCAGCTTCAGGCGGGAGCGCGCCGGCTCCAGCAGTTCCCCCAGCTCGCCCGCGTCGACGCTGTCGCTCCCCCCGCTCTCGTCCTCCAGCAGCAGCTCGCCGCGCTCGCCGTGGCCGGATAGGTGGATGACATCCCACCCCTCCGCTTCCTCCAGGGCATTCGCCAGGGTCTCGCGCGTGGCGCCGTAGTGCAGCACGCGCAGCTCGATGGCGAGCCCCCGCGTCTGCGTGAGCTCGCGCACCAGGCGCTGCAGCCCGAACCGCTCGCGCCGCAGGTTGAGGGCGCCGGCGCGCAGCGGCAGGCTGAACGCGGCCAGGATGCGCACCGCCTGCTCCGCCGGCTCCTTGTCCGCCGCGCGCGCGGCCGGCCGCTCCACCTGGTAGACGAAGCGCACGCCCTCGTCCACGAAGCCGGAGCCGTCTTCGAAGCGGGCCAGCTCGAAGGGGCGCGCCAGCAGCTCCAGCGCCTGCCGCGGCACCACCACGTGCACGGTCACGGCGGGCGACTTCCTCCGCTCCCACAGCGCCGCGCGCACACCGCCGAAGACGTGCTCCCCCATCCACTGCCCCAGCTCGGCGAGCTGCTGGGCAGGCGGGTAGATCGGCTGGTTGTAGTCCAGCCAGCCGCCCAGGTCGGTGAACCCCGCGTACTCGCGCTTCGTGGGATCCAGGCGCACGGAGTGGTCGGCCAGGAAGCCTCCCGCGCCGTCGTACAGGGTCCAGCGCCAGCGCGTGGCGTCCGTGTAGTCCGTCAGGACGAGACGAAGAGGAGAGGACATTCCGTGCTCCTGTGCCGCGCGGGGCGCGCGGGCGATGAAGAGCGGTGCTTCGGCGGCGAGGCTGTGGGGCGGGGAGGGATCCGGTCCCGCCTATGAGAATAAGCGGCCTCGCGGTTCCGGACACAAGGATGAAGTTTTCAGCGCAGCGGACGCCAGGGGTCGCGGGGGTTGAAGTGCTGGTACACGGTGCGCGATACGGCGCGCAGGAGGCGCGAGCCTTCGTTCCCCTCCTGGTAGCCGGTATCCGCCTGGTTCTTGGTGATGACGGCCAGCACGTAGTCCCCCGTGGGCGCGTTCACCAGCAGCACCTCCGATCGGGAGCGGTCCACGAAGCCCTGCTTCGACGCCGCCTGCACCGTGGGCGGGATCTGCGAGAGCGCTTCACCCTTCCAGTAGCTGTTGGTCAGCATGCGGTACATGTCTTCCGACGCGGCCGGGCTCACCGCGCGCCCCTGGCGGATCATCACCAGCGCCTCGGCGATCTCGCGCGGCGTGGTCTGGCCCCAGCCGTACCTGGAGCGCGCCTCTTCGCGCCCGGGCGTGCGCGAGTTGACGCGCGTGTGGCGGAATCCGTGCGCCGCCAGCCACTCGTTGACCGCCACGCCCCCGCCCACCTCCGCCTGTATCCACAGGCTCGCCACGTTGTCGCTCACGGTGAGCATCAGGAACGCCAGCTCGCGCAGCGGAAGCGTGTCGCCCGGCGCCATGTACGCGACCACATCGGTACTCTCCACGTATCGGTAGTTGAGCGTATCCGGGCGCGGCACCCTCGCCTCCATCTCCATCTTCCCCTGCGCCACCCGGTCGTACAGGGTGAGGAGGATGGGCACCTTGATCATGCTCGCGGTGGGAAAGACCGTGTCCGCGTGGATGGCGACGGTGGCGCCCGTGCGCAGGTTGCGCGCGTAGATCCCCACCTCGCCGCGGAAGCCGCGCACCACGTTCCGCAGCTTCGCCTCGAGCGCGGCATCGGTGCGCCCCTGCGCCTGGAGCGGCGCGGCCAGGAGCAGGGCGAGCAGGAAGACGAGTCGAGTCATGGGGTCGTGGGGGGAGCGGACGAGTTGGCCTGGACGATCTCCGCCACCACCGCCCGGGTGAATGCCGGCAACCCGCTCTTGCGGACCTGCGACTCGGGGACGGTGCCCCGCACCTTCACCAGCGTCCGGCCCACGACGTACACGTTGTAGAACGACACCGCGACCCCTCCTCCGCGCGCCCTGTACGTGTAGCGGACGGCGAAGCCGGGGAGCACGTGGGTGCCCGCGCGCAGCGTGTCGGCGCCCTCGTGCGCGACCTCGTAGCTCTCGTACACGCCGCGCGCACGCTGGTACTCCAGCGTCTGCCCGAACCCCTCGAGCTCATTCGCGATCACCCGGTCGGTGTCCCACGCCGAATCCGCGTGGACGGGCTGGTAGACGTAGACCGTCGCGTAGCTGGAGTCGGCCGGCTGCGAGGGCGTGTACTGGTACGACACCCCGTACGTGGGATCCTTGAAGTCGTGCCGCTCTCCGCGCAGGTACTCGCCCACCTTCACCGGCGCCTCGTATTCAGATGGCGCCTTGCCCGCCGGCGGCCCGCCCTGCTGCGCGGCGGCCGGCGCCGCGTGAATCGTCCAGAGCGCGATCGCCGCCAGCGCGGCCCGAGAAGAGAAGTTCATCGTGGCTCCTGTGAGGGGAGACGGGGAGGCCATTTCCTCTGAAGCGTTGAACGCCATGCACGCCCACCCGAATGCGCGCGGATCTCCAGAAGGACGCGCGAGGAAACGCGCAATGTGGGACCAGACTGATCATGGGAACGAGATGTGACCAGCGCTGATCCTTTCCGTGTGCACGCGATTGATACAAAGCGCTTAGAGAGTTGCTCCCCTCTCTAGCACGCGCCGCGCCTCTTCGAACGTCGCCTGGACCTCGGCCCGGCGATGAGGCGTGATGTTGAATACCTGCGGGCTGGGGTGGTGCGTCTCCAGAATGGGCACCCTCGTCAGCCTTTGGACGGTGGCACGCGCCGACTGCGCCTTCTTCCCCACCAGCACGACCACGCGCAGCTTGGGTAGGAGCTGGATCAGCTCGCCAAGATACGGTGCCGCCTCCGCCACATCTGCCGAAGTCACTGGCCGGATGCGGTTTCCGTCGCCCACATACCACGGCACTATGTTCCACAGCAGTACGTCTCGCCGGTTGAGTTCTGCCGCGCGCAGTACCTCGTTCATGTTGCGCGCGGTCTGGTCCGGATTGTTGCACGAGATAAACGATGAGCCTACCGCCTTGCGGCCGGGCGCCTCCAGTAAAAAGAGCGCTCGCGCGTTCACGCCGCCATCGCATGGATCGAAGTTCGGCATGTCGTACCCGGGGCCCTGCACCCGCCGAATGCGCTCCAGGTACTCGGTGAGCGGCCGCATGTGCGGAAGCGACAGCATGGCTGCACGACGGCGCTGCTCGACAAGATCCTTCAGTGCATACGGTTCGTCAGGAGCGAGAGTCATCGCGGAGGGCCGTCTCGAAGTGATCAGTCATAGCCGGATTGCCCGAGCGGAAGCTTGCCGACGAGTGAATCGGCCAGGTATAGATACAAGCCGTCGATCACGCGCGCTTCCGGCCCTATTGCGATCTTGCTCGCGCGGCCGCGGCTGCTCAGGCCCACCGTCCAGCGGAGACGTCCGGCGTGTTGCGAGGCGAGCGACAGGTACTCGCGGACCGCCTCCCGGGTGGTGTCCGCGTGGAATTTCGCGAGGATCGGACCGTCAGCTACCCACACCCAAGCGATCCGTTGATCTACATCAGGGTCACCGATGATGCCTCGTTGGTTCCATCGAGCCATTCCCGCAGCCGGCGGTGTAGCTCCTGCTTCGTGAGCGGTGAACTTCGGGGTACACGCTGCATAGGCATAGCGTCGTCTCCTTGTTCAGCGGCAGACGGGTGCCGCTTCCAGGGTCTCCTCTCGCGCCATCGGGCGGACATCCAGGAACTGGACCCGAGCCGGCTCGGTGGGGGCGAGGGTGATGGAGACGCGCAGGTCGCCGGTTGCGCACCGCATGCGCCAGCGGCCGCGCAGGGCGTTCTCGACGACGAAGGGGCCCTCGTTGCGGCACTCGCCGCCCGCGGCGGTACGCAGGCGGTCGATGGCGGCGCGGCGGCGCTCCTTTGATTCGTCCAGGTACAGGTTCATGGCGGCGACGCGGTCGGCGAGGGCGTCGTCCCAGCGCGCCACCAGCCGCGACACTTCTTCGCGGCGCTCCAGCAGCACGGGGGCGGGCTGCGGCATGCGCGCGGTGAGGCCGCCCGTCTTCGACAGCATCTCCAGCGCCTGCTCGAAGACGCCGCCCCACGGCGTGTAGGTGAGGTTCCCCATCGCCACGATGCCGACGCCGTGCTCCGGGAGCCAGCGCATGAGCGACCCGAACCCGGGAAGGCCGCCACTGTGCGACACCGAGCTGCGGAAGAGGCACGTCTGGCGCACGCCGAGCCCGTAGCCGTAGCCGCCCGCGCTCAGGATCACCCGCCCCGACGTGTCGCGCACGGCCGACGCGCCGCTGAATCGCGCCACCTGCTGCATCTCCCGGCGCGAGGAACGGCGCAGCGGGCCCGCGTCCGGGCCGTCGCGCGCGGGCCAGGCATCCAGCATGAAGCCCACCCAGCGCCCCAGGTCGCTGACCGAGGTGAGCATCCCGCCCATCGGCCCGAACGCGCCGTCGGGGAGCTGCTTCTCCTCCAGCCACTGTTCGTCCTGCCTGCGGTACCCGTGCGCCAGCCGCTGCGCGG
Source organism: Longimicrobium sp. (assembly GCA_036398975.1). Lineage (GTDB taxonomy): Bacteria > Gemmatimonadota > Gemmatimonadetes > Longimicrobiales > Longimicrobiaceae > Longimicrobium. Next base: position 4,378 of record DASWNZ010000107.1, on the reverse strand, counting down.
GTACGTCGGCGGCCTCCAGCGTGGTCGCGTTCATTCCGAGCGGCCTCAGCACCTTTTCACGCAGGTATCGCGGGTACGGCATCCCCGACACGTTCGCGATGATGCGGCCCAGAATGGCGAAGCCGTAGTTGGAGTACTCGTACGCGGTCCCCGGCGAGGTGGAGAAGGGGATCCCCTCGCGCATCATCCGCGACATCTCCGCGTCGGTGGCGGCGAGCTGCTGGTCGCCCCACGGGTTGTCTTCCGGGAAGCCCGCGGAGTGCGTCAGCAGGTGGCGGATGGTGATCTTGGGCGCATCGCTGGCGGCGGGGCGCAGCGCGGCCAGCTCGGGGACGTAGTGCTCCGCCGGGTCATCAAGCGAGAGCTTCCCCTCGTCGCGCAGCTGGAGGATGGCGGCCGCGGTGAAGCTCTTCGTCATCGACGCGATGCGGAACACCGTCCCCGTGTCCACCGGCGCGCGCGCGGCGACGTCGCGGAGACCCGCCGTCCCTACGTGCACCACGCGCCCGTCCACCACGATCCCGTACGCGATCCCCGGCACGTGCTGCCGCTCCGCGAATCCCTTCATCATCCGGTCGATCTCGGGAAAGGCGGCGCTGAGCCTTGCGAGCCGCTGCGGGTCCGGCGCCTGCGCGTGCGCCACGGAGGTCAGCGCGAGTGTGGCGCACAGGGCTGAAAGGATCGAGCGCATCTTCATGGAGGTGTCTTCGAGACGGGGTGCTCGTCGGCGGATCGGGACAGGGTGCCTGCGCTGCAACATCGTTTGGGTGGGGGCGGGTGGCAACAGGCCGGCTGGTGCCGGCGGTTGAAACCGCTGCAACAAACGCGGGAAACCTGCCTTCGCAGGTTGCGCGAGCGGGGTCGGCGCCGGATGCGGGGTTACGGGCCGGGGGTTGGGTCGCCGGGGGCTGAAGCCCCCGGCTGGAACTACGCGAAGGCGGCTGAAGCCGGCTCGTCCGCCGCCGACATGGGAGCACCGCAGCAGGGGATGCCGGCAAACTCCCCCTCCCCCAGGCAGTTTGGGGGGAGGGGGATGCGTCGCGGAGCGACGCTGGGGGTGAGGGCCCCCTTACTCCCGCACCACCCGCTTCACCATCGCCCCGGACGGCAGCGACGTGCCGGCGCCAGCCACCTGGTTTACGATCGCCAGCTCCTCGATGGGGATGCTGGAGGGGTAGCGGGTGTTGAACTGGGCCAGTGTCATCGCCTGCGGCAGGCGCACGACGCGGATGCGGTTGGGGCGGATGTTGAGGACCGCCGGGTCCGTGACCGACGCGAAGCTGTTGAGCGTCTGGCGAAAGGTGCCCTCGTACTGCTGGAAGACCTGCCCCGGCGAGTAGGCGAGCACCTGGTACACCCGGCCGTCCTTCTCCAGCCACTGCGCGATCCCGGCGATGATCCCCTGCTGCGTCTGCGCCTGGAAGTAGACGACCACCGCGGGGAAGCCGTTCACCGTGGTGCGCCCGCCCTGCCCCGCCTGCACCCCTTGCTGCTGGAAGAAGCGCCGCGCCGCATCGTCCGCGGTGCGCACCTGTTCGGCCATCGTGAGCTGGATGATGGCATCCTGGCGCGGGCTGCCGCCGTTGACCGCCTGCGGCAGGTTCTGCGTCCGCCATCCGCTGGGGAAGACGATGGAGAAGCGCAGGTCGGGATGCAGGAAGATGCCCTGCTGGAAGTACCCCTGCCGCGGGTTCTCGCCGTACACCATCCCGTTCAGCCGGTTGAGGTACGACGCGGTTTCGACCCTCGTCGCGGTGCCGGCGGGGACGGTGGCCGCGCGCCGCTGCACCGATGCGATGCGCTCCGGCTCGCCCGGATGCGAGGCGAGGTAGCTGGGGAGCGGGCTGCGTCCCGAACGGGCCCGCTCCGTCTCGCTCACGCGCTGCAGCGATTGGAAGACGCGCGCCATCTCGCGGGCGTCGTAGCGCTGGCCCACGGCGTAGCGGAAGCCCAGGTCGTCCGCCTGGCGCTCGGCGTCGCGGCTGTAGCTGAGGAAGAGGAGCTGCAGCCCGCCGCTCGCCAGCCCGCCCAGGTTCTGGAGGCGCGGCACCAGCACGCTCCCCAGCCCCAGGCCGATCTGCGCGAGCTGGGCGCGGCTCATCATGGTGACCTGGTGCTTGGCCGTCACGTGCCCGATCTCGTGCCCCAGCACGCTCGCCAGCTCCGCCTCGGAGTTCATCAGCGCGAGCATCCCGCGCGTGAGAAAGATGTAGCCGCCGGGGAGCGCGAAGGCGTTGGGCGTGGGGTCGTCGACCACGCGGAACGTCCACGGCAGCGCAGGCCGCTCCGATGCCGCCGCCAGCGTGCCGCCGACGTTCTGCACGTAGCGCTGAAGGGCCGAGTCCGGCACCAGCCCGATCTCCTGCGTCACCTGCACGGCGGACTGCTGCCCGAGCTGCACCTCCTGCGCTTCGGAGACCAGCGAGAGCTGCCTCCGTCCGGTCACCGGGTTCGTCGCGCACCCGGCCGCCAGCACCAGCACCGCGGCGCACCCGCACCGCCCCCTGAGCGAAGCCATCATCGTCCCTCCCCGTGGTTTGCCTGGACCACGGGGAGGATGGGCAAGTTCCGCTCCCGATTCACTTGCCGCCCCAGTGGATTCGCCAGACCACGCCGCGGGAGTCGTCGCTCACGTAGAGCGCGCCATCGGGACCCACGGCCAGCCCGCTCGGCCGCGGCCGTCGCCCGCTCCACGGCCGCCCGCCGCCGGAACTGTGGAAGAAGCTCTCCGGCGGACCGAACCCGTCTGCGCTCCGCGGCAGGAACTCGACCGAGTAGCCGGTCGCCTCCAGCGGGTGGCGGAAGATGGAGCCGTGGAGCGCGACGAACATCCCCCCGCGATACCGCGCCGGGAAGCGGTTTTCGTGATAGAACGCGATGGCCATCGGCGCCGCGTGGGCCGCAAAGGTGGCGATGGGCCGCTCGCCTGATGCGCAGGGCACCGGTGCGCGCGCGGTCCCGCCGTACGCCGGCGCGCGCACCATGCGGCCGAGGGCGGGATCGTACATGCAGTACGGGAACCCGTAGTCGCCGCCCTCGCGGATGCGAAAGAGCGTCTCGCCGGGCTTCGCCGCCGCGTCCTCGGCCGTGAACCCGGCCTCCGGCCACCATCGGTCGAGGTGGTCGATGCCGTGCGGCGCGGCGTAGATGCTCCCGTCGCGCTCGTCCACCCCTAGCGCGACCGAGTGGCGGAGCCCCGTGGCGTAGCGGTTCGCGCGTGACGGGGTTAGCGGCCGCGAGATTGGGAGTAGCGCGCCGGGGAAGCGCCAGATGCCGCCGCTCGTCTCCAGCTCGCGGCAGGGCTGGTCGCCCCGAAGGTCGCGCCCGGGAAAGTCGCGCTCGCACGCGTTTGACGGAGCACCGATGTTCACGTACAGCGCGCCGTCCGCGCCCAGCGCCAGGCTTCGCGCGCCGTGCTCCAGCTCCGGAATGCCATCGACGAAGACCTCCGGCTCCCCGCGCGGCACGAGCACGCCCCGGCTCAGCCTCCAGCGATACACCCGCCCCCACGCGCCCAGAAAGAGGTGCTCTCCGCCCATCGCGATCCCCGATCCCGCCTCGGGCCCGAACGCCTCGCGCAGATCCGCGCGCCCGTCCGCGTTGGTGTCGCGCAGCGCGAGCACGCCGCCCGCGCGCGACCCCTCCCGCCAGCGCGCCACGTACACGTCGCCCCAGGGCGCCACGGCCAGGTGGCGTGCCGGCCCCACGTCCTCCGCGAACACTCGCGCACAGAACCCGGGCGAAGTCGCCACCGAACGATCGCAGCCGTCATCGCCGCCCGCGCACCCGGCGCCCGCCAGGCAAGCGGCCATGCTCAGCATCGCGAGGCGAGGAGCGGGTCGTGCAGGCACATTCTCCTCCGTTTGCGGATACATCCACTAACGATACATCGTTTGATGATATAACGCCTACGGATATATACGCACGTACTCCCACCCCCGTCAATGACGACCGGCGCGTCGAAGTAGGGAGCTACGAGAGAGGACTACTTCAATCGGGTGGGATCGTCCACCGCCGCCTGTACGGCCGCGAGCGCCTGCTGCCCGAAGCGGCGCTGGAGGATGCCGACGACGGGTCCGCCCAGCCGCGCCATCCAGTGCCAGGCGCGTGCGTACGCCAGGATCTCGAAGCGCACCACGTCCGTCGAGCGGTCCCACTGCACCTGGAAGCGCTCCTCGCCGGTCTCGCTGTGCAGCGGCAGCGTGCCGATGGCGAAGGCAAAGGTGCGCATCGTCGGCGTGTCCGTGTCCTCCACGTAGACGATGCGGCACGGGTTGATCGACCAGAACCCCAGGTGGCTCACGATCGTGGCGAAGACGGTCCCCGTCGCGACAGGCGCTGCCGCGGGATGCACGTGCGTCCACGGCAGGTCGTACAT
>DASWNZ010000106.1:0-6773 GCA_036398975.1 Longimicrobium sp. | reverse complement strand
TCTCCCAGCAGTTTGGGAGAGGGGGGGCCGGGGGGGGGTGAGGGCCCCCTTACTGCACCGTGATCGCGGCCACCATCCCCATGGCGGCGTGCGGGTCGCACTGGATCTTGTACGCGCCCGGGTCCAGCGTGACGTTGAGCTCGTAGCTCTGCCCGTTGGTCAGGTACTGGCTCGGGGCGGGGAGGTTCGCCTTGCCGGCGTTCTGGTCGGCCGGGAACGACACGTTGTGCGCCGCGTTCCCCTCGCTCACGAACCTGATCACGTCACCCTTCTTGACGGTGATGTTGGCGGGAACGAACTCGCCGGACGCGCCGCCCTGCGTGGTGGTCATCCGCACCGTGTGGACCGTGCCCTGCGCCTGCGGCGTGGTGGCCGAGGTGTTCGGCGCGTCGGTGGTGACGGCCGGGGTGCCGGCGGAGCCCTGCGGCGTGTCGTTGGTGGTCTCGGCGGCCTGGTCGCCGCCGCCGCACGCGGCGGCGAGCACGATCATCCCCACAACCGGCAGCTTGTAGAATGCGTTGCGCATGTGAGCGTCTCCTGTATCGTTCCGGTCTCGATCCATCGTCCTTCAGGATGCGCACAATCTATCCCGCGGGCCGGTGCCGCAACATAGGGAAATGTCTGTCGCGAGGCGGCTTCCTCCCCACATTCCGCACCACCGGGTAGGGAAATCCCCCACGTGATTTGACCGCGCCGCTCCGCCGCGCTAGCGTTGGCCCCACGCGACCCATCCGCCCACGTCCAGGAGCCACGCCGTGCCGACCCAGGTGTTCACCGCAGAGTGGGCCCGCGCCTGCTGCCAGGCGCTCAACGACCGCCCCAACTACGCCGCCGTGGCCGCCGACTGGCGCGACGCCGTGGTGCTGGTGATGGGCGCCGACCCCGCGCTGGGGATCGACGACGAGCGCGCCGTCTTCCTGGACCTGTACGAGGGCGCCTGCCGAGGCACGCGCGTCGCCACGCCGGAGGATCGCGAATCCGCGCCGTTCGTGCTGCGCGCGGACGCCGCGAGCTGGCGGAGCATCCTATCCGGCCACATCGATCCCGTCTCCGCCGTCATGCGCGGCGAGCTGCGGCTGGAGCGGGGCAGCCTGATGTCCATCGCGATGTACGCGCCCGCCGCCCGCGAGATGCTGGCCGCCGCGTCCGAGGCGGGCGGCGTCTTTCCGCGCTGACCGTGCGCGCGCCGCGAACCGCCGGGCCGCGCGCGTGAAGCGCCGCGACCTCCTGCGCCTCCCCCTGGCCGCGGGGCGGACCGCCGCGCGCTCGGGCTTCCACGGCCCCGGCACGCCCCCGGGATCTCCGCCAGGCACCCTGCCGTCGGACCCGGACGCGTCGCCGCCGCGCGTGACCGTGCTGGCGTACGGGCCGCACGAGATGACCGAGTTCGACGTGGAGAGCGTGGATCAGCTCGGGCGGCTGCGCGGGCAGTACCCGGTCCTCTGGGTCAACGTGGAGGAGGTGCGCCACGCCCCCACCGTGCGCGCCGTCGCCGACGTCTTCGGGCTGCACGGGCTGGCGGTGGAGGACGTGGGGCACATCGGCCAGCAGACCAAGAGCGAGCTGTTCGACGACCACCTCTTCCTGGTCGCGCGCATGGTGCGCCTCTGCCCGCACCTGGACCTGGAGCAGGTGTCGATCTTCGTGGGACGGGATTACGTGATCTCGTTCCAGGAGCGCCCGGGCGACCCGCTGGACCCGGTGCGCGAGCGCATCCGCCGCTCGCGTGGCCGCATCCGCGCCGCGGGGCCGGACTACCTGGCCTACGCCATCCTGGACGCGGTGGTGGACCACTGCTTTCCCGTGGTGGAGACGTACGCCGAGCGCCTGGATCTGCTTGAAGACGAGATCCTGGGTCGCCCCGGCCGCGAGGCGATGAACCAGCTCCACGGCGTGCGCCGCGACCTGGTGGCACTGCGGCGCGCCGTCTGGCCGCTGCGCGATGCGCTGGCCTCGCTGGTGCGCGAGCCGCCCACGGAGCTGGTGGCGCCGGGCACGGTGGTCTACCTGCGCGACGTGCAGGACCACCTCGTCCAGATCCTGGACCTGGTGGAGAGCTGCCGCGAGCTGGGCGCCTCGCTCACCGACCTGTACCTTTCCAGCGTGGGGAACCGCACCAACGAGATCATGAAGGTGCTGACGGTCTTCTCCGCCATCTTCATCCCGCTCAGCTTCATCACCGGGCTGTACGGGATGAACCTCGACCGCGCCCCCCTCTGGCTCCGCTCGCTCTCCGTGGCCGAGGCGATGATGGGCGTGGTGACGTTCGGGCTGATCGCCTTCTTCTGGCGGCGAGGATGGCTGGGAGGGCGCGCGTGACGACCCTGCGCGCCGCCGTCGCCGGCGACGAGGACGACGTCCTGGCGCTGATGCGCGAGTTCTACCTCCACGAGCGGCTCGTGCTGGACGAGCCCGCCGCCCGCCGCGCCCTCGCCGCCCTCCTCGCGGACCCGTCGCTGGGGCGCGTCTGGTTCGTGGAGGGCGGTGGAGCGCCGGCGGGCTACATGGTGGTGACTCTGGGCTTCTCGCTGGAGTTCGCGGGCAGGTTCGCGCTGCTGGACGAGCTGTACGTGCGCGAAGGCTTCCGCGGCGGCGGGATCGGGGCCCGCGCGGTGGAGGAAGCCGCCGCCGCGTGCGCCGCGTGGGGCGTCCGCGCGCTGCGACTGGAGGTGGCGTGGCAGAACGACGGCGCCCAGCGCCTCTACCGCCGCCTGGGCTTCGACGCGCACGACCGCCACATCATGACGCGCTGGCTGGACGGCGAACGCCAGGGCGCGGGCCGCTGATCGCCCGCGGCGCGGTTCTTCCTGCTGTCGGGCACCGACGGTGACCACTCATCGCTGGAGGCAGACGATCATGGATCGGGACGAGGCGCTGTCGCTCCTCCGCGCGCACATGGACGAGCTCCGCACCCTTGGCGTGCAGGAGATCTCCATCTTCGGCTCCGTCGCCCGCGGCGAGGCGGGTCCGGACAGCGACGTGGACGTGCTCGTGGAGCTCGGGCCGGGGATCGGGCTGTTTCGTTATGTGGATATCCGCGACCGGCTGTCGGAGATCCTCGGCCGCCCCGTCGACATGGCTACGCCGGATGGGCTGAAGCCGCGCATCAAGGACCGCATACTCGCGGAGGCCGTGCGTGCCGCCTGAACGTCTGCGAGCGACTTACTCGGCTTTTGCACCTAGAGCTGCTCAATCCGAACTGTCGATCTGACAAGCAATGGAGCCGAAGCCGCTTTCCCGGGATCGCGTGATCCACCTCCTGCGCGAGCACCGCGCCGATATCGATCGGTTCGGGGTGAGGTCCATCGACCTGTTCGGCTCGGTGGCGCGCGACGAGGCCGCCGTGGCGAGCGACCTCGATATTCTGGTGGACTTCGGTGGCGAGCTTACCTTCGACAACTACATGGGCTTGAAGTTCTTCCTCGAAGATCTCCTCTCAACGACGGTGGACGTCGTCACGCCTGGAACCCTCCATCCGCGTATCGAACGCGCGGTTATGAAGGAGCTCGTCCGTGTCGCGTGACTGGCTCGCCTTCCTGGACGACATGGTCCGCTCGCTGGAATATGCCGCGGAGTTTTGCTCTGGGATGTCGGAGGATGAGTTCACCCGCGATCGGCGAACGACGTACGCGGTGCAGCGGGCCCTTGAGATCGCGGGAGAAGCGGCGAAGCACATCCCGCCGGAGGTTCGTGCACGCCATCCCGAGGTGGACTGGCGGCGGGTCGCCGGGTTCCGCGACGTACTCGCGCATGCGTACTTCCGTGTGGACCCGACGCTGGTGTGGGACACCGCCGTGAACAAGGCCCCGCCGCTCCGCGTGCAACTCGCAGAGGTTCTCCGCCTCGAGACTGAACGCGAGGCGGCCGGCTCGTGAGCATTCCTGAGTTCGGCATGCAGCTGCCCACGCTCGCGAGCGCGCCCCCGGGGCCGGAGTCGCGGCGACTGGCGGGGGAGCTGGCGCGCTACGAGTCGCCCAACGTCACGTACCTGGCGGACGACTTTCCCGTCTTCTGGGAAGAGGCGCGGGGGGCAAACGTGCGCGATGTGGACGGCAACGTCTTCGTGGACCTGACGGCGGCCTTCGCGGTGGCCGGCGCGGGGCACGGGCACCCGCGCATCGTGGAGGCGGTGCAGCGCCAGGCCGCCCGCCTGTTGCACGGCATGGGCGACGTGCACCCGCCCGCCATCAAAGCCAAGCTCCTGCGCACTTTAGCCGAGGTGGCGCCGGGGGGTCTCACGCGCTCCATCCTCGCCAACTCCGGCGGCGAGGCGGTGGAGGCGGCGCTCAAGACGGCCGCCATCGCCACGGGGAAGCCGCGGGTGCTCGCCTTCCACGGCGGGTACCACGGCCTCACCTACGGCTCGCTGGCGGTGTCGGGGCGTGAGGACTTCCGCTCGCCGTTCGCCGCGCAGCTCATGCGCAACGCGGTGTTCGCGCCGTACCCGTACGCCTACCGCTCGCCTTTTGGGCGCGACGCGGACGAGGTCGGCGCCGCCACGCTGCGCTACGTGAAGCACCTGCTCGACACTCCGGGAACCGCATCGGAGGGGATCGGCGCGATCCTGGTGGAGGCGGTGCAGGGCCGCGGCGGCGACGTGGTGCCGCCCGCGGGCTTCCTCCCCGCCCTGCGACGGATCTGCGACGAGCGGGGGATGCTCCTGATCGTCGACGAGATCTACACCGGATTCGGGCGCACCGGCCGCTGGTTCGCGTGCGAGCACAGCGGCGTGGTGCCGGACCTGATGGCGATCGGCAAGGGGCTCACGGGCGGCTTCCCCCTTGCCGCCTGCATCGGCACCGATGCGGTGATGGAGGCGTGGCCCCGCTCCAGCGGCGAGGCGATCCACACCTCCACCTTTCTTGGAAACCCGGTCGGTTGCGCCGCCGCCCTGGCCTCCATCTCCGTGCTGCGTGAAGAGCGGCTGGTGGAGCGCTCCGCAGACCTGGGCGCGCGCATGCTCGAGCGCCTGCGAACGATGACCGCGGACCACCCGCGCGTCGGCGAGGTGCGCGGCCTGGGGATGATGATCGGCATCGAGCTAGTGCGCGACCGCGAGAGCCGCGAGCCGGGCCCGGAGCTGTCCGGGCGCGTGGTGGTGGAGGGGCTGCAGCGCGGGCTGCTCGTCCTTGGCGGAGGGCTGTACGGCAACGTCCTCTCCCTCTCGCCGCCCTTTGTCATCACCGACGAGCAGGCCGACTGGGCGCTGGAGACGCTGGGCGAGATTCTGGATGGGATGCGGTGAAGCCGAACATCGATGTAGGGGCAGCCCCGCGTGGCTGCCCGTGCCCCGCTATGCGCCGCGGCCCGCTTCCCGGAGCCAGTATAGGCCGCCAACCACACACGACCGTGAGAGCATGGAGAAGCTGACCGATCTATTCGAGCGCAACCGCGCGTGGGCCGCGGCGATGACGGAGCGCGACCCCGGGTTCTTTACCGGGCTGGTGAACCAGCAGACGCCGCAATACCTGTGGATCGGGTGCTCGGACAGCCGCGTGCCCGCCAACCAGATCGTGGGGCTGGCACCGGGCGAGATGTTCGTGCACCGCAACATCGCGAACGTGGTGGTGCACACCGACCTCAACTGCCTCTCCGTGCTGCAGTTCGCGGTGGACGTGCTCAAGGTGCGGCACGTGATGGTGGTGGGGCACTACGGCTGCGGTGGGGTGCGCGCGGCTGCCGAGGACGCGCGCCTGGGACTCATCGACAACTGGCTCCGCCACGTGCAGGACGTGCGCGACGCGCACCGGGACGAGCTGGACGCCATCCCCGATGCCGCCGACCGGGTGGACCGCCTCTGCGAGTTGAACGTGGCCGCGCAGGTGCGCCACGTCTGCGAGACGACGGTGGTGCGCGACGCGTGGCTGCGCGGCCAGCCGCTGACGGTGCACGGCTGCATCTACCGCCTGCAGGACGGCATCCTGCGCGACCTGGGCGTGTCGGCGGGGCTGTAGCGGGGCGGGCACGCGGCTTCCGTGGGAATGGACTCCGCGGCACCCACCCGGTACCCGGAGCCACGATGGCGGCAGTCTCGGCGGAGCGCCTGGAAGCACACGTGCGAATGCTGTCGGAGACGCTGGCGCCGCGCAGCGTGGCGCACCGCGCCAACCTCGACGCGGCGGCGTCGTACGTCGCGGTGGAGATGGGGGCGGGCGGCGCACAGGCGTCGAAGCAGGTGTACGCGGCCGCCGGGGCCGAGTACCGCAACGTCATCGCGCGTCTCGGGCCGGAGACGGAGGAGCGCGTCGTGGTGGGGGCGCACTACGACGCCGCCGGCCCCTTCCCCGGCGCGGACGACAACGCGAGCGGGGTGGCGGGGCTCATCGAGCTGGTGCGCGTGCTGGCCGGCGCGCCGCTCGGCGTGGGCGTGGAGCTGGTGGCGTATCCGTGCGAGGAGCCGCCCTTCTTCCGCACCCCGTACATGGGGAGCATGGTGCACGCCAACTCGCTGCGCGCCGAGGGTGCGCGCGTGAGGGGGATGATCGCGCTGGAGATGATCGGGTACTTCAGCGACGAGCCGGGGAGCCAGCACTTCCCCACCCCGCTGCTGAAGCCGTTCTATCCCTCGCGCGGCAACTTCATCACGGTGGTGGGGAAGCTGGGGCAGGGGCCGCTGATCCGCCGCGTGCGCCGGGCGATGCGACGCGGCTCGCCGCTTCCGGTGCGCACCATCCAGGCGCCGCGCGCGGTCCCCGGTGTCGACTTCAGCGACCACGCCAGCTACTGGGCGGCGGGCTTCGACGCGGTGATGGTGACCGACACCGCTTTCTACC